>JBLMXY010000201.1:0-4851 GCA_050257975.1 Acidobacteriota bacterium | reverse complement strand
GGTTGCGCTCGCCTGCCTTGCCGTGCGCGCATTGTGCGACCGATCGCGGCGGTGCTACCCGGTCGCCTCCGGCCTGCTGTTCGCCGGGGCCACCGCGATCCGACAGGAGATGCTGGTCGTTCTCCTCCCGCTCGCTCTGGCGGCCTCGTTGGGATCGGGCCGGCGAGTGCGCAACAGCGCGATCCGGCTCGCCCTGGCGGCATCCCTTCCGTTGCTTCTTCTCGCCTGGCAGCGTCATGCCGCCACCGGGCGCTTCGCCCTGACGACCGAGCATGGCGGCCTGGCCCTGCTCGGAACGGTGGTGCCGGGCGCGTGGTTCGCCGGCTGGATTGATCCCCGGCCCTACGTCGCCTCCGTCGAGCCAGAGCTTCTGGGAAACGTCCATCGGCTCTACGAAACGGCGGCCCGGCTCGCCTGGCGGGAGTACCGACGGCGTCCGGCCTTTCACGCGCTTCGGATTGCGGACCAGACGCTTCGGCTCGCCGTCGACGGCGACGGGAACAATCTTTTCTGGAGTCTCGAGGCGCCGGGTGTCTTGCAGGCGGCCCGCCGAGCGGATGGGATCCGATTCGCTCGGACCGTGCGGCCCTGGCTTCGAACCGAGATGGGTGTTCTGCAGGGTCTCTTTGCCGCGGCTCTGGCTCTGGGCATCTGGAAGGGCGACCGTGCCGTTCTCGTTCTGGCGGCGGCTGTTGCCGTCAAGATCGGGTTGCACGCGCTGTTTTCGCCCATGTCGCGCCTGCTCGTGCCGGCGACGGTTCTCGAGCTCTTGACCATACCGGTCGCGGCGCGGCTGCTGCCGGAGATGACCCTTCGGGGCCGCTCGGCGCTCGGGACCCTCGCGATCGCGATACCCGTCTTCTTGTTCACCGTCGTCCCGAGGCTCGACGCCGCCGTCAGTCGTCATGACCGGGACGACGCGCGCGCCTACCGGTTTCCGCTGCAGGTTCCCGGTCTCCGCGGGCTCGTGTGGTGCGACATGGACTCAGGCCGTCTGACCGTGCTCGACTGGGAGAGAGCCACCCTCCAGATCCGGGCGGCGGATCCGGCCCCGGGCGATCGGGCACGCGCGGTGTGCACTCTTCCGACTCTCTCCGCCGGCGAAGCCCTCGTGGTGCGGCTCGAGGACCGCTATTCGCCGGGGGGGCGACCGGGCCGCGTCCTCGAGCGCGTCCGGATCGACGGGCGCGAAATTCTGTCCCATGACGTTGCGGCAGAACCCTTCGCCGGGTGGCTCGAGGTCCCGGTCTCGAAGGCCGGGGACGCGCCAGGCCGCACCGTGACGATCGAGATCCTCGCCGTCGCTCCGGAGCCAGGGTGGGAATGGGGGCGCACGGCCGTCGCGGCCTTCGAGTTTGTGCGGAGAGCCGTCGCGTCGCCCTAGCGTCTCTCGACGGCGGATAGTTCCGGTCCGTGCACGGGATCTCGACGGGACGCGTGAGCGGCCGGCAACGAGAGTCGCGACGGGTGTCTCAGGGTCTGCAACAGACCCCTGCTTTGACGAGGTCGTCGTCAATCGTCAGCGAACGGGTCTGCAGGTCTGCGGCCGAAGCAAGCGCCGGAATTCGTTGCTCAAGCTCACGGCGCTCGCCTTGCGGCCGGGCCGTTCTCGGAGCGCGAAAGAGGTTGCGGTCGATGCTGAAGGCCGTCTCGCAGGCGCCTGCCGGCATCGTTGTTCGGAGCTCGCGGTAAAGGGCGGCGGCCCGAAAGTCCATCATCCAGATCCCGCGGTGCGCGATCACGGTCAAACGGCGGCCTTCCCGGGACAGCTCGTAGCGCTCGATGGGCGGGCTCTGGGAGATCCGCCCGGCGAAGCGGCAATCCCACGGGTAGTAGTCCATGAAGAGGCCGATGAAGTTCATCAGGTCCAGGTGAACGGTCCGGACCCGGGTGAGCTCCCTGGCGTAGGTGCCGGCCTGGACGTTCAGGGGCTCATCGCGGCCGAAGCGGCGGAGGCGATCCCGGTTCGCGACGACGTTGGCGCCGATCGCCGCCGCGCAAAGTACCGCAAGCGCTGCTCGTCCGGTGCCGCGTGTCGCGCTCAAGAAGGAGTCGAGCGCGACGAAGGCGGCGAGCAGGGCGAAGAGGAGAATCAGCACCTGGTGGCGCGGCGTGCCGCCGAACGGGTAGCGGCGAAGGAGACCGAGCACCGCTCCAACGACGATGAGAATCACGAGAACGAGCGCCGGGAGGAGGCGCGCCGCCGAGGGGCGCCGCTCGCCTTCCCGCGCGGCGGGGAGCGCGACGACCAGGAGAAGAAAGACCGCGAGCGCGCCTGCTCCGAAATTCTCCAGCGGAAGAGGCGAGACGAGGTTCCAGGTAGACCCCAGCGTGCGGGCGAGGAACCCGACGGCGCTCTCGGCTGCCGGCCGGAAATAGAGCGTCGTAAGGCCGCTCGCCGGGCCGGCGAGCCTCCGGACCCAGACCCTGGCGAAGAGCGCGTAGAGGCCCCCTCCCACGAGAAGGGGCGGAAGCAGAGTCAGGACGTCCGCCGCGAGGCGCCGGGGGAGAGCGCTCTTCCATTCCCTCCGGTAGCCGCGCCGGAGCGCGGCGCCGGCAAGAGGCGCGAGGGCGCACGCGACCAGAAACAGGCCGGCGAGGTATTCCGTCAGAAGGGCCAGGGAGGCGAACGCCGCAAAGCCGATCCGGCTGCGGACGGGCGGGACGCGGTCGGGGCGGGCCAGGTCGAGGTAGAAGAAAAACGCGGCGAGCACGAAGAGCACGCAAAGCGCGTAGCCCTCGACCTGGTTCGAGAGCGCGATCATCGTCGTCGACAGGGCGACAGCCAGGGCTCCGATGATGCACGTCGCCGGCAGGCACCGGAGTCTCTGCAGGATCCGGCCGGCCAGGAAGACGGATCCCGCGCCGGCGAGCATCGGGACCAGGCGGTAGGAGAGAAGCGAGCGGCTCGCGGCATCGCAGGCCTTGAGCAACAGCAGGAAGAGCGGCGGGTGCGCGATCCCGCGGAATTCCCGGGCGAAGTTGCGGCAGGTGAAGACGTGCCAGGCTCCGTTGTGCGAGAGGGTGCTCGTCAGCGAAAGCCAGAGACGCGGGAGGAGGGAGAGAGCCGAGACCGCGAGAAGCAGCGCCGTCGTCCGGCGAGAGGAGGGCGGTTCGTCCGCGAGCGGCTCCGCTTCCCGCAAGCGGTCTCCTACGTTTTCCCGGCAGGAGGGGGAGAAGGCAGGCGGCAGTAGAAGAGCTCGGTGTTGCGGATGCCGAGCTCGGGGAAATCGTCCTTCGTGTAGTCGACCGTGAAGCCGAGACCGGCGAGTGCGTCATCGAGGTCGGTGCCGTAGGAGCGATAGGAGAGAGCGCGCCCCTCCTCCGCGTTCGCATCCCCGTGGTACTCCTTCTCGGTCAGGTAACGGTCCGAGGAGGGGTCGTCCGGATCGGCGACCTCGATGCGTGTCAGCGTCGGGCGGTCGCGGAAGTGCGGCACCGTGAAGAGGTAGGCCCCGCCGGGCTTGACGACGCGGCGAATCTCGCGGTGCGCCCGATCGTCCAGGCGCACGTGCTCGAGGACGTCGCTCGTGATCACGACGTCGAAGGAGGCGTCGGGGAAGGTCAGCGCCTCGAGGTTCTGGTTGGTGGCGCCGCCGCCGAGCTTCTTGCCGCGCTTCTGGCGCGGGTCGAAGCGCGAGGTCGCGACCTCGATCCAGGGGCAGCGCGCCAGGATGTCCGGGATCGGATAGGCGTTGCCATCCCCGTAGAAGGGGATCTGCGTGTCGTAGATCGAGATCCGCTTTGCCGAGGGGGAGCTCGCGAGCGCGGCGAGGCTTTCGGCCTTCACCCCGGCGAGCTCCGAGACCGCCCGGAGGATCCCCCGCGCAATCGACCGGTAGCGGCTCGTCGTCAGGCACGAAGCGCACGTCAGGGACTCGCGGAAGAGGACGGGGTCGGCGTAATAGAAGCGCGTCTTCTGGCCGCAGACGTTGCAGAGGCCGGAGAGGGACGACATGCCTCGGAAACGGCCGTCGCCCGCGGGTGGGGCGGACGAGCGCGATCCGCCGCCTGCTGCCCCCGCAGCGGCGGAAGAGGGTGGTCCGCCAGCTCCTCTCCCCCCGACGGGGGTGAGGGGGGCATCTTGAGAGGGGGCACCAGCAACCTCGAGACGAGGTCGCCCCTCACCCCGACCCTCTCCCGCCGGGAGAGGGCGAAGATGTCCCTCGCCCTTCTTCTTCTCGAGAGCCGCGAGCAGCGTCTCGACGCGCCCGGCCCAGGAGTTCTCTCGCCCGATCTGGCGCAGCCGCTCCCGAAAGGCCGCGTCGCGCCCTCGCTCTCGCGCAGGGTCGAGCGCCGCGGCGAACTCCTCGGCCGTGCGCGCGATCGTGACCTCCGGGTAGGCCATGCACTCGGGCATCGGAGTCGTCACCGCGGGCTTTCCTCCCGCGAAGTACTCGAAGAGCTTCAGGGGCGAGGTCGCGAGCGTGATGTTGTTGATCTTGAACGGAATCGTCGCGACGTCGAAGAGGCGGAGATACCCGGGCAGCGAGAAGTAGTCGCGCGGCCCGAGCCAGAGGACGTTGCCGCACTTCAGGACCGGCTGGCCGCGCAGGCTCTGGTCGTACATCGGGCCGATCAGGAGAAAGTTCCAGTCGGGCCGCGATCGGGCGACCTGCTCGAGCATCGGGTAGTCGAACCACTCCGCGAGCGCCCCGTAGTAGCCCGCGACCGGCTTGCCCGACTCGCGGAAGGCGCGCAGCTCCCGGTCCTCGGGAAGGGGCGCCTCCTCGTCGGCGAAGCGCTCGAACTCGACCCCGTTGGGCAGGTAGACGGCGTCGGGCCGTGCGGCGAGCGCCTTCTCGTGAAGCTTCTTCGCGACGCTCGCGACGACGGTCGCCTCCTCGAGCG
>JBLMXY010000200.1:0-9149 GCA_050257975.1 Acidobacteriota bacterium | reverse complement strand
GTCCCCCTATCCCCTCTCCCCCGCCCTCGGGACGTTGTACTTCCGGATCACTTCGCGCACGCCGCCGACGGCGCGAATGCGCGACAGGATCTTTTCGAGGTGCTTCATGTCGGAAGCCTCGAGGGAGACCGACACCTCGCCCTTGCGCACTTCGTTCGACCGCCCTTCGATCCGCCGGATGTTGGAGCCTGCGTCCGCGATCGCCTGCGTCAGGTCGGCGAGCAGGCCCGGCCGGTCCTCGACGAGCACCTCGAGCTCGATTGCGTAGGTCGCCTTCTTCTGACCCGCCCAGGCGACGTCGATCTGCCGCTCCGGGTCGTACAGGAGATTGCGCACGTTCGGGCAGGTCTGGGAGTGGACGGACACGCCCCGGCCTCGCGTGATGTAGCCGACGATCGGCTCTCCCGGAACCGGGCTGCAGCACTTGGCCAGGGTCGCCATCAGGTCGTTCTGCCCCACGACGACGATGTCGGGCGCTCCGAAGGGAAGGATCTTGCGGACGACGCGCGAGACGGCGCTCTCCTTGCGCGCGCCCTCTCCTTCTTTGGCCAGCTCCTCGGCCGGAACGAAGCGCTCCAGGGCGCTGCGAGGCGGGATCTTCCCGTAGCCGACCGCGGCGTACAGGTCCTCGGGGCGCGAGAAGCCCCAGTGGGCGAGCTCCCGGTCGAGGGTTCCCTGGGACTCGAGCTTCTTGAGCGCCCTCTTGTACTTCTTCAGCTCCCGATCGAGCAGGCGCCGCCCGAGCTCGACGGCCTGCAGCTTCTCCTGGGTGTGGATGAAGTGGCGGATCTTGTGCCGCGCCCGGCTCGTCGCAACGAAGGAGAGCCAGTCGCGCGAGGGCGTCTGGTTGGCGGACGTCAGGATCTCGACGATGTCGCCGCTGCCGAGCGTCGTGCGAAGCGGCACGAGCTTGCCGTTGACCTTCGCCCCGACGCAGCGGTGGCCGATGTCGGTATGGACCCGGTAGGCGAAATCGACCGGTGTGGCGCCGCGGGGGAAGGCGAACACCTTCCCCTTGGGAGTGAACGTGTAGACCTCGTCGGGGTAGAGATCCACCTTGAGCGAGGAGAGGAACTGGCGCGGGTCCGACACCTCCTTCTGCCAGTCCACCAGTTGCCGCAGCCATTGAAACCGCGAGTCGTCGGGCTGGGGCCCGAGCCGCCCCTCCTTGTACTTCCAGTGCGCCGCGATGCCCCGTTCCGCGATCAAGTCCATCTCGCGGGTGCGGATCTGCACCTCGAAGGTCGTTCCCGACTCGCTGATCACGGTCGTGTGCAGCGACTGGTAGAAGTTGGGCTTCGGCATCGCGATGTAGTCCTTGATCCGGCCGGGCACCGGCCGCCACAGCTGGTGCACGAGACCGAGGGCCGCGTAGCAGTCGCGGGTCTCCGGAGCCACGATGCGGAAGGCGATCAGGTCGTGGAGCTGCGCGACGTCGACCCCGCGGCGGCGCATCTTGGAGGCGATGGAGTGGAGGCGCTTGCGCCGCCCCGTCACCTCCGCCTCGATCTCCGCCTCCGCCAGCCTCTTCTTGAGGCGCTCCTGCACCTGCTCGATCATCCCCTCGGAGCCCTTCAGGCCGCGCTCGACCTCGCGGGAGACCCGCGTGTACTCCTCCGGCTCCAGGTTCCGGAAGGCGAGGTCCTCGAGCTCCCCCTTCAGGAGGCCCATGCCGAGGCGGTTGGCGATCGGCGCATAGATGTCCATGGTTTCGCGCGCGATCTCCCGCCGCCTTTCGGGCGGGAGGAACTCGAGGGTTCGCATGTTGTGGAGCCGGTCGGCGAGCTTGACCAGCACGACGCGCAGGTCCGACACCATCGCCAGGATCATCTTGCGGAAGGTCTCGGCCTGTTCCTCCTCGCGCGAGACGTAGGAGAACCTGCCGATCTTGGTCAGGCCGTCGACCAGGTCGGCGACCTCGGCGCCGAATTGCTGCCCGATCGCCTCCTTCGTGGTCAGCGTGTCCTCCAGGACGTCGTGCAGGAGGCCCACCACGATCGAGACGTCGTCGGCCTTCATGTCGGCGAGGATGGCCGCCACGTTGAGCGGATGGACGAGGTACGGCTCTCCCGAGCGCCGGACCTGGCCGCGGTGCTCCCGCGCGGAGAAGACGTAGGCCCGGCGCAGGAGCTCCTCGTCGCTCTGCGGGTTGTAGGCCTCGACCTTCTCGAGGATGTCTTCGAAGCGCGCCGTCGCCACGAGAAGAGATTACGCCAAACCGGCGCCTCGAGACGGGCCGCGGCGAGCCGCCGCCGGGCCGGGCTCGCCCGCAACGACCGGCGCCGGCCGGCTTAGCGCCGGTTCTTCTTCTTCTTGGCCCGGGGCGGACCTCCCGCCGCGGCCGCGGCGGGCTTCGCCACGGGCGGCGGCGGCGGCTCGGCCGGCGGGGGCACGGCCCGGACGGGCACGCGCCTGGCGCGGCGCTTCTCGACGAGATCCTTCCAGATCACGACGACCGGCGAGGCGACGTAGATCGAGGAGTAGGTTCCGGTGATGATCCCGATGATCAGGGTGAGCGCGAAGGTGTTGAGCACTTCGCCGCCGAGCACGAACAGCGCGACGACCACGAGCATCGTGGCGCCCGAGGTCAGGACCGTCCGCGAAAGGGTCTGGTTGATCGAGCGGTTGATGATCGTGTCGATCGGCTCCTTCTTGGGCGTGCGCTGGTTCTCCCGGATGCGGTCGTAGACGACGACCGTGTCGTTGACCGAGTAACCGACGAGGGTCAGCAGGGCCGCCACGACGACGAGGTTGAATTCCCGGCCGAGAAGCGCGAGCAGCCCGACCGTGATCAGAATGTCGTGGACCGTGGCGATGACCGCGCCCACGCCGAAGGGCAGGGAGCGGAAACGGAAGGCGATGTAGACGAGCATGCCGAGGGTCGAGAGCGCCACCGCCCAGAGCGCCTTCCTCTGCAGGTCGGCCCCGACCTGCGGCCCGACGTTTTCGGCCGACAGAAGCACGAAGGGGCCCGCGTTGGTATTGCCCTTGACCCACTCCTTGACGGCCGGTGAGACCTCCGGCACCGCGCCCACATCGGCCGGAGACCGGAAGATGCCGACCTGCGACCGGCGGGCGATGATCAGCTCCGCGACACGGGCGTAATGGTCGGCGGCGTTGATGTCCGACCGGCCCGCCATGTGGTCGGGATCGGCGGCGAGCAGCCGCCCGGCCAGGGCGTCTCTCCCCTGAACGTTCAGGTCGACCCGGGCAGGGTCCGCCGGCGCTCCGAGGCCGGCGCGCAGGGCGTTCAAGATCTCCTGGGTGACGTCGCGGCCCTCCTTCTTCTGCTGCTGGACGCGGATCAGGACCTCGTTTTTCTCCGGCTCCTCGTAGCGCTGGATGCCGGTGTCGCCCAGATTGGTCGCGTCGAGCAGCCGGCGAAGCCGCTCGACGTCCGGCTTCTCGGCGAAGCGGAGAGCGATCTGCGTGCCGCCTGCGAAATCGATGCCGAACTTCAGTCCCTTCTGGACGAAGATGGCGAAGGCGCCGATCAGGATCAGCAGCCAGGAGGCGCCGATCGCCCACCACTTCCAGCGGAGGAAATCGATGTTGGTCTGTCGAAACAGTTCCATCGGATCTTCTTTCTGACTAGATCGAGACCGCGTCGATGTGCGCGCGGCGCCCGTACTCGAGCTCGAAAATGGTGTGCGACACGAAAACCGCCGTGAAGACCGAGATCAGCAGGCCGATCACCAGGGTCACGGCGAACCCCTTGACGGGGCCGGTCCCGAACTGGAACAGGAAGATCGCCGAGATGATGATCGTGATGTGCGTGTCGATGATCGTGGCGAAGGCCTTGGAGAAACCGTTCTCGATGGCCGTCTTGGGCGCCCGGCCCCCCCGCAGCTCCTCGCGGATGCGCTCGAAGATGAGCACGTTGGAGTCGACCGCCATGCCGATCGTCAGAATGAAGCCCGCGATGCCGGGCAGCGTCAGGGTGGCGCTCAACAGCGACATCGCCCCGGCCAGCAGCAGCGCGTTCAAGAGAAGCGCCAGCACGGCGTTCCATCCGGCCCGCCGGTAGTAGACGACGACCGCGATGAAGACGAGCAGGCCCCCGACGAGGGAGGCCGTGATGCCGTTGCGGATCGAGTCGGCGCCGAGCGACGGCCCCACCGTGCGCTCCTCCAGGTACGTCAGGCCGGCCGGCAGCGCCCCGGCGCGAAGCACCAGCGCCAGGTCGTTGGCCTCTTCCGCGGTGAAGGAGCCCTGGATGACACCCTGGTCGGAGATGCGCTCGTTGATCCTCGGAGCCGACTGCACCCGGTTGTCCAGGATGATCGCGAGAAGCTTGCCCACGTTGGCGCCCGTGGCGGCGGCGAACTTCTCCGCCCCGCCGGCCGTCAGGAAGAAGGTCACTCCCATCTGGCCGAACTGCCCGGTGCGGCTCGGGCGGGCGTTCTTCAGGTCCCTCCCGGTGATGACCGCCGACTTGCGCACCAGATAGTAGAGGTCCTGGCGCTGGCCCGCATCGGGCTTGGCCTCGACGAGCTCGAGCTCCGGCGGCACCTGCCCGCCGTGAGCGGCAAGAAGCGACGTGCGATCCGACGGGCCCGAATCGACGAGCTTGAGCTCCAGGAAGGCGGTGTTCTTGATGAGGTCCTTGACGCGCTTCGGGTCGTCGACGCCCGGAAGCTGAATGAGGATCCGATCCCCTCCTTCCCGGGCGATCAGCGGCTCGGCCACGCCGAACTCGTCCACGCGGTTGCGGATCGTCTCGATCGCCTGGGACACGGCGTTGTCCGCCGTGGTGCGGCGGGCGGGCTCCTTCAGCTGGAAGATCCACTTGCCCCCGGCGGCCGTGTAGCTCCAATCGGGCAGGAAGCGCTTGACCGCCTCTTCGAGCTTGGCGGTGTCGGTTTGAGCCGGAACGGCGACCGCGAAGGTGCTCGGGCTCGACATCTCGAAATTCCCGAGCGTGAAGGACTTCTCCCGCGCCTGATTGCGCAGCTGCTCGATCGCGTCGTCCCGCTCCGCCTTGAGGGCGTCGTCGGTGTTGACCTGCAGGACGAGGTGGATGCCGCCGCGCAGGTCGAGCCCCAGCTTGATGCCCTTCTTCAGGGCCTGGGAAAAAGGCGGATTGCCCGGCCCGATCCACTCCTTGCGGGCGTGGGAGTACCCGGTGGCGATGTAGCCGGCGACCGTTCCGGCGATCACGAGCAGGATCAGCAGAACGCGCCAGCGGACCTTCTTGGACAAGATACCTCCTCCAGGACAGCTCGAAAGCGCCGGAGTCTAATGGATTAGCTGTCAGCTGTCAGCTGTCAGCCGTCAGCCGGGCCCCCGGTCCCCTGAATCCTCTAGAGCGAAAAAGACTTTCCCCGCCTCGGGCTGAGAGCGGAAAGCGGACGGCTGACAGCGGCTACGACGTCTGCGTCGGCGCCGACGGCTCCCCTTCTCCCGCCGGACCCGCGATGGCGCTGCGCATGACTTTGATCTTCACGTTGTCGGCGATCTGAAGCACGACGAACCCGCGGTCCTCGTCCAAAGCCGTGATGCGTCCGTAAATGCCCGATGCGGTGACCACCTCGTCGCCCTTCTTCAGCTTGGAGAGCATTTCCTGCGTCTTCTTCTGCTTCTTGCGCATCGGGGCGATCAAGAGAAAGTAGAAGATCACGAAGATGAAGATCATCGGGGCGAAGGCCAGGAGGCCTCCGCCGGCAGGCTGTGTCTGAAACAGCTGGAACATGGTGCGGATCATATAAGAGGGGTCGGGGACCAGGGGTCAGGGTTCAGGTTCAGGGACGACGGGTCAGGGAGCCGGAGTTTCGCCGCCGGGCCTGGTGAAAGGGAAGGGGCCGGTCCGGGGCGGCACGGCCGCCTTTGCCTTTTCGACCCGGTCCCAGAACCTCAGAAAGTTCTCTCCGAGCACGCCGCGGACTACGGCGGTCGAGTGTCCCCGCCGCAGCAGCTCCTCCGCCAGGATCGGCAGCTTCGAGACGTCCTCGAGTCCTGCCGGGGGATCTTCGATGCCGTCGAAGTCGGTGCCCAGCCCCGCCGCCTCGCGCCCTCCGATCTTGATGACCCGATCGAGGTTGTCGACGACGCTCTTCCAGGAGGCGGGCGTCACCTTCGCCGTCTCGAGGAGCTTTCCGACCTCCTCGTCGGACTTCTTCGGGTCGTCCCGGTACTTCTCCTTGAGCGCCGCGATCCGGGGGGCCAGGGCGGCGCGCTTGGCCTTGAACTCGTCGACGGCGCGCTGATCGACGAACATCGAGGAGACGTTGACCATCACGACGCCGCCCTTCTTCGCGATCGCGCGGATCTGATCGTCGGTCAGGTTTCTCGGCATGTCGGAAAGCGCCCGGCAGGAGGAATGCGAGGCGAAGACGGGGGCCCTGGAGACCTCGAGCGCGTCGGAGAGCGTTTTGTCCGAGACGTGAGAGACGTCGACGAGCATCCCCAGCCGGTTCATCTCGAGGACGACCTCCCGCCCGAACGCCGTCAGCCCGTCGTGGACGGCGTACTTCTTCGGGTCGAAGTCGGCGCTCCAGAAGGAGCCGGAGGAATCGGCCCAGTCGTTGGTGTTGGTGTGCGTGAGCGTCATGTAGCGCACGCCGAGGCGAAAGAAGGCGCGGAGCGCGCCGAGCGAGTCCTCGATGGCGTGGCCCCCTTCGATGCCGATCAGGATCGCGATCTTCCCCTGGCGCTTGGCGCGGCGGATCGAGGCGACCGAGTCCGCGAAGACGAGATCCGTCGGGTGACTCTCGACCAGCTCGTGAATGAGCTCGGCCAGCTCCAGGGCCTTTCGCGCCGAGCCGCCGTGCCTGGCATAGTCGGCCGAGACGTAGTCGGCGAAGAAGGCCGCCGTGACCCCGCCTTCGCGCAGCCGCGGAATGTCCACGTGGCCGGTCGAGGAGCGGACGCCGATGTCCACCCACTGCTTTCCAAGACGCTCCGGCACGTCCTCGTGCGTGTCGACGACGATGGCATGCCTGACCAGGCGGGCGGCCAGCGCCTTGTAGTCCTTCGGGCGAGGCTCGGCCGGCGGCGGGGCCGCCCCGAGCCCCGCGGCGAAGAGCAGCAGCAGAGCAGACCGAAGCGCCGTTTTCATGGCCGTCAGGCTATAACAGGACCATGAGACCGACGCCCGTCTTCGCTCCCCTCCGCTTCGAGCGGTTTCCCCCCGAGGAGCAGCTGCGAAGGAGCCGCGAGTTCACGTCCCGGATCACGACGCGCCGAACCGTCCGGGAGTTCTCCGACGAGCCGGTTCCCTTCGAGGTCGTCCGACAGGCAATCCTCGCGGCCACGTCCGCTCCCTCCGGGGCCAACCGACAGCCGTGGCGCTTCGTGGTCGTCTCCGAACCGGAGACGAAGCGGCAGATTCGCGTGGCCGCGGAGGCGGAAGAGAAGGTGAGCTACGAGCGTCGCATGCCGGCGGAGTGGCTCGAGGCGCTCGCCCCGCTCGGGACCGACTGGCACAAGCCTTTTCTCGAGACGGCGCCGTACTTGATCGCCGTCTTCCGAATGGACTGGGAGCCGGCACCGCGCTCGGGCGAGGTCGACGACGGCACGGCCGCAAGGCGAAAGAACTATTACGCATCGGAGTCCGTCGGGATCGCCTGCGGGTTCCTCCTCGCGGCGCTGCACTGGTCGGGGCTCGCGACGCTGACGCACACGCCCTCCCCGATGGGATTCTTGAACCGGATCCTCGGCCGCCCGGCGCACGAGAAGCCGTATCTCCTGATCCCGATCGGCTATCCGGCAAAGGACGCGACGGTCCCCGTCATCGAGAAGAAGCCGCTCGAAGAGGTGATGGTGGTGGTCGGCTCGATCGACGGCTAGCGACCCGCTCGGCGGCGAGACTCGGGCCTCTTCTCGGGCCTCGCCTCAAACGACGAATCATCTCCGCAGTGGATGAAAATCCGTCCTTCCAGGCACCCCGCCCGAAGAACGACCCAGCCTCGCCCACACCCCGGGTCGTTGTCGTTCTGCCCGTCCCACGAGAACTCCGCGAGGGGCAGGCCATCCCTCTCGCCGAAACGGCAGTCGAGCCAGCCTTCAACGGTTCCGAACTGAAACGCCCCCTGGCCATTTCGCGAGAACTCGATGAACGCCGGCACGACCAGGTCTCGGTAGTCCTCGTCCCAGTTTTCCATATCGGTGATCCGCCAGCGGCCGACAAACGCGTTGCGCTTCATCGTTCCCTGCCGAGCGTCGCCCGGAGCGCGGCGATGGCCTCGTCTACCCTTCTCCCTGAGGAGAAGACGCCGGCGGGCAGGCTCACGATGCACCAGAGATCGCAATCGTCGAGCGATCTCCGCTCCGTCTGCACGAAGGCGTTCTCGTTGGTTCGAAAGAGCACCCCCTCGTCGATCACCATGCCGCAGCGGCCGCCCGGCTTGACGTCGCAGATCGACTTCACCGCAGCGTTGACCGACTGCGGAGAGACGAGTCTCTTGCCGTTTGCCTTGACGGATCGTTGGCTCATGGAGTCTGGTCCTTCTCCAGGATCTTCAGGATAGGCTTTGCCAGATAGAGTCTTCCCTATTCTCGACCCGTCACCTCGAGGAGTATTCCTGCGGCCTGGAGCTGTCCCACGGCACTGCGCGCCAGCGCGAGGACCAGCTCACCGTCATAGGGGATTTCCGGGGGAGCGGAGCGGGGACGAAGGCGTTGTCGCCCCTGGGCGTACGGACGATTCGGCCTGCCTGGGGAGCAGCAAACATTTCCGGATTCATGGACCTGGCCCCGGGCTTTGAAAGCTTGTTTTCGATGCCGAAATCGTTTTGAAAGACATTGACCATCATCTTTCAAAGATCGAAGGCGCTTCGCAAGCACCGTTTCAAAGCTTCCCGCAAAAGCCTCGACGAAGGAGGGCGCCTGTTCGCCGACAATCTCGATCGCTCCTGCCGTCTCCTCGCGGCGAATCAAATCCTCCAGTCCAGCCCCGAGCGTGGAGCGGGGGTCGATCACCTTGGCCCAGTATCCGACTCGGACAGAGGCATCAGCCGCGCCGATTAAGGCTCACGGATGGGGTCAGGCCCCTTCCGCCACGCCGCCCTCCGGAGGCGCCGCAAGGCCCGCGAGCGCGCCCGCCGAGATCGCCTCGCGAATTTCCCGCATCCAGTCCAGATAGAAGTAGACGTTGTGCAGGGACAGCAGCATCGGCGCCGAGAAATCCTTCAGGACGAAGAGATTTCGCA
>JBLMXY010000199.1:0-8730 GCA_050257975.1 Acidobacteriota bacterium | reverse complement strand
GAAGCCGGTCGAGTTGCCGGCGCTCCTGCTCGTCCTCCAGCGCGTCCTGGAGAACCAGCGCAACCGGCGCCTGGTGCTGCGGGACGAGTCGCTCCAGACGCGCGAGTCGCTCGACCCGTTCCTGGGCAGCAGCCCCGCGATCCGCGGCCTGGCCGAGCAGGCGAAAAGAGTGCTCTACGCGGAGCGTCCCGTCCTGATCCGCGGCGAGACGGGGACCGGCAAGGGAGTGATGGCCGCCTGGCTTCACCGCAACGGGTCGCGCAGCGAAGAGTGTTTCCTGGATCTCAACTGCGCGGGTCTTTCGCGCGAGTTTCTCGAGACGGAGCTCTTCGGCCACGAGAAGGGGGCCTTCACGGGCGCCGTCGCGAGCAAGGCCGGGCTGCTCGAGGTCGCGGACCGGGGCACGCTGTTCTTGGACGAAATCGGCGACGTGGACCCGCTGGTCCAGCCCAAGCTCCTGAAGGTCCTGGAGGAGAAGCGATTCCGCCGCCTGGGGGATGTCCGCGACCGCCAGGTGGACGTCTGGCTGATCGCGGCGACGCACCAGGACCTCTCGCGCCTGGTCGAGCAGAAGAAGTTTCGAAGCGACCTCTACTACCGCATCAGCACGATCCTGCTCAAACTGCCGCCTCTGCGGGAGCGCCTCCAGGACATCCCCGTCCTCGCCGACTATTTTCTCCGGAAGATTTCCGCCGAGCTTCCGCGCGACGCCGTCCGCCTCACGCCCGAGGCCCTGCATCACCTCCAGGCGCACTCCTGGCCGGGGAACATCCGGGAGCTGCGCAACGTGCTCGAGCGCGCCGCCCTGTCGTGCGAGAAGAGCGTCCTCGAGCCCGAGGACCTCGGCTTCGACTTCGAGCGCCACATCGGCAGAGGCTCCAGTGACGAAGTCCCGATCAGCATGACGCTGGAGGAGGCGGAGCGGCGGCTGATCGAGCGGACTCTTCGGGAAGAGCGCGGCCGCGTGGATCGCGCGGCGGAGCGGCTCGGAATTTCGCGCAGTTCCCTCTATCAGAGGATCCAGCGGCACGGGATCGTCGTATCCAGAATCTAGAAAACGCGTCCAGGATCTGGACGGCATCGACTCCTCGCCGCCGGCAGGATCGAAGCAAGTCGCCGCGGAGACGCGACTTGCGCATTTCGGCGCTCTGGATTTCGCGATGGCCCGGCGCTTGCTCTAAGGAAGCCCTCAGAAGCCAGAAAAAAAGGAGGGCGTCATGAAGTCGGAGAGAAGCAAAGAGAAGTCAGCCGGACTCTGGGTCGCGATTCTGGGTGCCACGATGGGGCTCGCCCTGATGTTCTCGCTCGGAGCCACGGGCCGCCAGGCCGCCAGCTCGAAGGGCCGCGCTCCCGCGGTCGAGACGAAGGCCGTGGCTGCCGCGTCCTCCGTCGAGATCAACGACATCCCGGTGCATCACGTGCCGGCCCATCCGGAGCTCGACGAGGTTCAGCTCGACTGAGTTCCAGAACCGGCAGACGAAAGAGCGAGGCGGGTCGAGATCCGCCTCGCTCTTTTTTGCCCTGCCGCCCGTCGCGCGAAAGGGGAGAAAAGAATCTCTCCGCTACTTGCCCACCACCCGCACCACCGCCGTCGAGCCGGGGATCCTGTCTCCCTCCATCGGCTCGACGCGGCCGCCCAGACAGCTCCCCAGGAACTTCTCGGCGCGCGCGTTGAAGTCGATCCGGTTCTCGGGACGGGCGAAGCCGTGGCCCTCGTCGGGGTAGAGGACGTAGGTCACGCTGCCCTTGTTCTTCTCGATCGCCTCGACGATCTGCTCGGATTCCTTGACGTTGACGCGCGGGTCGTTGGCGCCCTGGCCGATCAGAAGGGGCCTGGTGATCTTGTCGGCCCGGAAGAGGGGCGAGGCGTTGTGGACGAGCTCGGCGTCCTTCGGGTCGTCGACGTTGCCCATCCGCACGTTGAACATCGAGCGGATCGGCTTCCAATATGGCGGGATCGAATTGAGCAGGGTCTTCAGGTTCGAGGGGCCCACGATGTCCACGTTGCACGCGAAGAAGTCCGGTGTGAACGTCGCGGCGGCGAGCGCGGCGTATCCGCCATAGGAGCCGCCGAAGACGGCGATGCGCCTGGGATCGGCGATGCCCTTGCCGATCGCCCACTTCGCGGCGTCGATCAGGTCGTCGTGCATCTTCAACCCCCACTGGCGGTTTCCGGCGTTGAGGAATTTCTTGCCGTAGCCGATCGAGGCGCGGTAGTTGACCTGGAGGACGGCGTAGCCGCGGTTGGCCAGCCACTGCGCATACGGGCTGTAGCCCCAGACGTCGCGCGACCAGGGGCCGCCGTGGACGAAGAGCACGAGCGGAAGGCTCTTCGGAGCGACGCCGACGGGCAGCGTCAGGTAGGAGTTGAGGCTCAGGCCGTCGCGGGACTCGATGACGACCGGCTTCATCTCGGCAAGCGGCAGCCCCTCGAGTTTGGGCTGCGCGGTGAAGAGGAGCGCGCCCTTCCTGGCTGCGCGGTCCCACCTGTACCAGGCCACGGGCCCGCGGTCGGAGGTGAACGCGACCAGCCACGCATCGTCGGCCGCCGTGCGGTTGACGACCTCGAAGTCGCCCTCGTGAAGCTTGCCGATCGCGTCGAAGTCCGGCTGCACCGAAGGGTCGAGCACCTTCCACGTGGACCGCCCGGCCGCGAAGGAGACCGCCTGCGCCACGTGCGTGCGCGGATGGATCAGGACGGCGCCGGCGTCCACTTCGGGCGAGGCGGCGAGCACCTTTTCGGAGCCGGTCGCGAGGTCGCGCAGGACGAGCCGGGCCGTGTCGCTGCCGATCGAGCTCCTGAGATACGCCGACCTGCCGTCGGCCGTGAAGTCGCCGAACTCCAGGATCTCTTCCGGCCCCACCTTGAGCATCGTCTTCCACGGCGACTTCGCGTCGTCGCGGATGCGGATCTCGTTGCCGCCCTCGGGTGTCGCCACCTGCGCCGCGCGCACCTGGAACTTCGCGTCCGTCGCCCAGCCCGCGACGTCTCCCGGGTTCTCGGTGTCGAGCGTCAGCGCGCCGGTGGAGAGGATCAGGCGGTGGACGTCCATCACGTGCCGGTCGCGCAGGTTCATCTGGAGCAGGACCTCGTCGGGAAAGTCCGGATTCACGTCGAGAAGCTCCGCGCGGACCCCCTGGAAGGCCGTCTCGTCGCGCACGTTGCCCGAGGCGAGATCGACGCCGTAGACGTGGAAATTCTCGTCGCCGTCGTTGTCCTGCAGGTAGAGCAGCGTCTTGTTGTCGTAGGCCCAGAAGTACCGGCGGATGCCGCGCTTCTGGTCGGCTGTCACCATGCGGTCGTCGTCCTTGCCGACGGTCTTGACCCAGACCTGCAGGACGTTCTTCTTGTCGGGAGCGATCCAGGCCAGTCGCTGGCCGTCCGGCGAGAGTCGGGGCTGCGCGCGCTCGGGATTGCCGAAGAGCACCTCGCGCGGAATGACGGGCGGAAGCTCCGCCGCGAGCAATCCCGGGAGGGCGAGGGCTCCGAGGAACGCGGCGGCGCGCAAGAGTCTGCGGCGAAAAGGATTCGGCATGTCGGGAGAACCTCCTGGCAAAGAAAGATATGTCGGAATGGAGTCGGATTTCTTCCCGCGCTCGGCGCGGCACCCGGGCACTCTTCTCGAGGCAGGAGGCCGAGAGAAAACCGGCTTGCGGGCGCTCGAGCGGCGGTGATAGCGTGCTCGCAGTACGCCTGACGAAGAAGAATCCTCGCGGTGTTCGCGTGCGCAAGGAGTCGGAGTGCGTCTTCGTCGCGAGAAAAAATAGCCGGCCGGAGACGGATCCAACGCTTCGGAACGATCAATCGATTCGGAAGAAGGAGAAGGGAGACATGAGAACGAGGACGACCCTGGCGGCTCTGGCGGTCTTTTTTGCGGGCATCGCTCTTTGCTTCGCCGAGGACCCGAACATGGGCACCTGGAAGCTGAACGAGGCCAAGTCGAAGTTCGCCCCGGGGGCGACGAAGAACCCCACCGTCGTCTATGAGGCGGCGGGCGACAGCGTGAAGGTCATCGTGGACGGCGTGAACAAGGACGGAAAGGCGGTGCACAGCGAGTGGACCGGCAAGTACGACGGCAAGGAGTACCCGGTCACCGGCGATCCGACTTCCGACACGCGGTCGTACAAGAAGATCGACGACCACACCCTGGCGCTGACAGGCATGAAGGGCGGCAAGGTGACGCTGACCGGGCGCATCGTCGTTTCGGCCGACGGGAAGAGCCGGACGGTCAAGACGACCGTAACCGATGCGAGCGGCAAGAAGATCTCCAACACGGCGGTCTACGACAAGCAGTAGCCCCGGCCGGGGGCGCGGCTGCTCCCTCTCCGTCTGAGTGGGGGAGGGAGCCGCCGCTTCTTCCTCTCTCCCGAAAATCGGCCGCCTCGGTTCTGAACGGCCGCCAGAGTCTGCCCTTCGAGACCGCCTCGGGGGTGTGAGCGGCAACTGTCGCATTGTTCCCTGCGGTCCCGATTGGCTGTTCGTCACTCCGGGAGGTCCTCTCGTCCCCTCAATCCTCCGGGGGGAGGGCGTCGTGCAACATCGCCGCGACGACGACGTACTCACATCCATTCGAAACTCCAGCGCTTTTGGCATCGGCAAGGAGGACGGGATGCGCAGGAATCCATCGATCGCAATTCTCCTGGCACTGGGAGTCGCCGCGGGCCTCGCGCCGGTTGCGTGCGCCCGGAAGGAAGCTCCGGCCCCCGCGCCCGTGAGCGAGGCGAAGGCTCCGACCCCGGCCGGCGGCGGAAAGATCCCGGTGACGACCGCGTCGGCCGAGGCGAAGGCCGAGTTCCTGCAGGGCCGGGACATGTTCGAGAAGCTCCTCGTCACCGATTCGATCCCGCATTTCCAGAAGGCGGTTTCCCTCGACCCGAACTTCGCCTGGGCCGAGCTCGCCCTCGCCAACGCGGCGCCGACGGGCAAGGATTTCTTCGAGCACCTCGACAAGGCGGCGAGCCTCGCCGACAAGGCCTCCAACGGAGAGAGGCTCCTCATCCTCGCGACGCAGGCCGGCGCCAACAACGACCTCGTGAAGCAGAAGGAATACCTCGACCAGCTCGTCGCGGCCTACCCGGACGACGAGCGGGCGCACTTCAACCTGGCCGGCTACGACTTCGGCCAGCAGGACTTCGGCGGGGCGATCGAGCACTACAAGAAGGCGACCGAGCTCGCGCCGAGCTACTCGACCGCGTACAACCTGCTCGGCTACGCCTACCGGCAGAGCGGCGACTACGGCAACGCGGAAAAGGCCTTCCAGAAGTACATCGAGCTGATCCCCGGGGACCCGAACCCTTACGACTCCTACGCCGAGCTGCTTCTGAAGATGGGCCGCTTCGACGACTCGATCGCGCAGTACCGCAAGGCGCTCTCGATCGATTCGAACTTCGTCAACGCCCACCAGGGAATCGCCATGGATCTGCTGTACCAGGGCAAGGCCGGCGAAGCGGCGGCGGAGCTGCAGGAGTTCGCGAAGAAGGCGCGGACCGACGGCGAGCGGCGTACCGCGATGTTCGCCCGGACGGTCGTGCACCTGGACGGCGGCAAGATGGCCGCGGCTCTGGCGGACGTGGACGAGCAGTACGCGCTGGGAGAGAAGACCAAAGACGTGCCGGCGATGGCCTTCGACCGGGGACTGAAGGGAAACATCCTGCTCGAGATGGGGAAGGCGGATCAGGCCAGGAAGGAATTCGAGAGCGGCGTCAAGCTGGTCGAGGAGTCCGGCCTCTCGCGGGAGATCAAGGACAACGCCCGGCTCGTTCTTCACTACAACCTCGCCCGCGTGGCGGTCGCGAGGAAAGACTTCGCCGCGGCAAAGAGCGAGGCGGAGGCGTTTCGGAAAGGCGCCGCGACGTCCAGGAACCCGGCCCAGGCCAGGCAGGCCCACGAGCTCGACGGCATCGTCGCGCTCGCCCGGAAGGACTACGGCAAGGCGATCGCGGAGCTCGACCAGGCCAACCCGCAGAACCCCTACAACCTCTACCGGCTATGCCAGGCCCACCAGGGCAAGGGCGACAAGGACGAGGCGAAGGAGTTCTGCAAGCGCGCGGCCGAGTTCAACTCGCTGCCGAACGTGAACTACGCGTTCGTTCGAACGAAGGCGAAGGCCGGGGCGGTGTAGGGTCGCCGCGCCGGTCCGGGGGGAGTTTCCCGCCGGCGTCGCGGGACGACATAGGATGCGGGCTGCAGGCCCCGCCGCCTGGCACAGGCGCGCCCGGCCATCGAGAGGCGAGAATGACGGACGCGTGCGGCCGAAGCGGCCGATTCCGATTCCAGCGCGGGCGGCGTCGCCCTCTCCCGATCCTGCTTCTCGCGATGGCGGCGGCCGGGGGCGCCGCGCGGCTCGAGGCGGCGATCGGCGCGTCGCTCGAGGCCAGCCCCTCCAGCCCGGCGCCGGTCGGCACCATGATCCACTGGACGGCGCAGGTCACCGGCGGGTCGGGCGACTTCTGGTACCGCTTTCGGGTTCGCGAGCCAGGAGGCGGAGTCCGCATGATTCGCGACCTCGGGCCGATCAGCACGCTCGACTGGACTTCGCTCGAGGAAGGCGTCTACGAGCTCGAATTGACGGTGCGGGACCGGATCAGCCTGGAACTGGAAACGGTCACCTCGAGCTTCGAGCTCGTCAGCCGGGTCGGCTCCGCCCCGGCCGTCAGCCCGACGTCTCATCCCCTGGTCTTTCTCTTCAGCAGTCCCGGCTGCGACGCCGGCCTGGCGAGGGCGCGATTCGAGTCCGAAGGGGTCGTGCAGTACACGCCCTACAGGCCGTGCGCGCCGGGCCGCAGCCTGAACTTCTATCTGGCGGGGCTTCGGCCGAACGCGACCTGCCGAGCGAGCCTCGTCGTGGAGCGGGGCCGCGTCCCGACGGAGGGCCCGGCGGTGACCTTCGCGACCGGCGATGTTTCCTACGGCTTTCCACTGCCCGCCGTCGTCCAGTCCGCCCCGGCGCCGGGCCCCGAGCGGATCCTGCTCCAGAGCCCCCTGTTCCTGCCGCCGCTCGCGACCGACCTGGACGGCAACCTGGTGTGGATCGGGCCGCCGGATCTCTTCATCCTGACCCGTCCGGATGCCGGCGGGACGTTCTTCGGAATCGCGGATTCCAAGACCGACCCCGCGCGGGACATCGTTCGCAAGTTCGACCTGGTCGGAATGACCGTCCTCGAGACCAACGCGGCCCGCGTCAGCGAACAGCTCGTCGCGATGGGCAAGCGTCCCATCACCGGCTTCCACCACGAGGCGAGACCCATCCGCGGCGGCAGAACGGTCGTGCTCGCCGGCGTCGAGCAGATCCTGACCGGCGTGCAGGGGCCCGCGCCGGTCGACGTGCTCGGCGACATGGTCGTGGTCCTCGACGCCGACATGCAAGTGGTGTGGGCCTGGGACTCCTTCGACCATCTCGACGCCTCCCGGCGAGCGTTGCTCGGACAAACGTGCAAGGTGGATCCCGGCTGCGCCCCCTATTACCTGGCGGCGGACGCGAATGACTGGACCCACGGCAACTCGGTCGACGAGGCGCCCGACGGCGCGCTCCTCGTCTCCTTGCGACACCAGGACTGGGTCTTGAAGATCGACTACGACGACGGCGCCGGAAACGGAGACGTGATCTGGCGTCTCGGGAGGGACGGGGATTTCACGTTCGACTCGGCGGATCCGTACCCGTGGTTCTCCCACCAGCACGACGTTTCCTACGTGCCCGGCCGGCGCTCGACGATCTCGCTCTTCGACAACGGGAACGTGCGCGAGACGCAGAACCCCGGGGCGTCGAGCCGCGGACAGGTCCTCGAGCTCGACGAGACCAATCGGATCGCGCGCCTCGCCATGAATGCGGACCTCGGCGTCTTTTCGCTCGCGCTGGGCTCGGCGCAGAGGCTCTCCGACGGCCACTATCACTTCGACGCGGGCTTCGTTTTCGACCCGCAGAGCGTGTTCGGCGGCGTCGCCTACTCGGTCGAGCTCGCGTCCCCTTCCGAGGTCCTCTCGTCGATCAAGCTGGGGGCGCCGGTCTATCGGTCGTTTCGGGTCGCGGATCTTTACGGCGAAACGGCCTCAGCGGAGCGTCCCAGGCCGCGGGTTGTGAACTTCCGGAACTGACAAGGCGGGTCGGTTCCTCGGCCCGCCTCCCGGAGGAGCCGGCAGGGCGAGGAGGAAATCGACGGGTTCCTCGCCCTGCCCTCTTCCGGAGGGAGCCGCCTCGCGGCGGCGGCTACCGGGAAAGGATCACGATTTCCACCCTGCGGTTCTGGGCCTGGCCCTCGGCGGTGTCGTTGCTCGCGATGGGCCGGGATTCTCCGAATCCCCTGCTCCTGATCTTGTCGGACTTCACCGCTCCGTGGTCCAGAAGGTATTTCTTCACGGCCTCGGCGCGTCTTTCGGATAGCGCCTGATTGTACTGATCGCTGCCTCGAGAATCCGTGTGGCCTTCCACGGAAACCGCAGCGCCCGGATACTTCTTGACGAACTCGAGCGCCTTCTGAAGCTCGCCGAGGTCCCCTTTCCGGATCTGCGACTTGTCGAAGTCGAAATTGACGTGAATCGCCAGGCGGTCGATCGGGGCCTCCGGCGGAGAAACCACGGCGACGGTCGTGGACGCCGTTTGCGAGCCGCCTTCGCCGGTCGCGGTCAGGGTGTAGCGGGTGGTGCTGTTCGGGCAGACCTCGTGGGACCCGTTCGGCCCGACGCTTCCGATTCCCTCGTCGATCGAGGCGCTGGTGGCGTTGTGCGAAGACCAG
>JBLMXY010000198.1:0-26603 GCA_050257975.1 Acidobacteriota bacterium | reverse complement strand
GCGAGGACGATGCTGCTGTTTCTCGCGATGCTCATCGCCGCGGGGTTGCTCACGGTGATGATCGTGCCGCCTTTCCTGTCGCTCTACGCGGTGGACGCCGCAACGGCCGCGTCCCTGAGGGCCGGAACGGCGATCCCGGCTCTTCCGGCGAGGTCCGAGGCCGCCTCTTCGATCGCGTCCTGGCTGAACGGCCTCGTGCCACGCAACATCGTCGAGGCCGCCTCGAGCGGCGAGATCCTCCCTCTCCTGCTGGTCACGATCGTCTTCGCCCTCGCGACGGCGCGTCTTTCGCCGCAGCGCCGCGATTTTTTGCTCGGGGTTTTCCGGTCGGTCGCCGAGGCGACGATGGTTGTCATCGGATGGATCCTGCGGGTCGCGCCCCTCGGGGTCTTCGCGCTCTCCTTCGGGCTCGCCGTTCGGGCAGGCTTCGCGGTGGCGGGCTTCATGGCGGCTTTCGTGGCGCTCTCCTGCGGAATGATGATTTTCGTCACGGCGCTCCTCTATCCCGTCACGGCGGCGGCGGGCCGCGTCTCCTTGCGGCGGTTTGCGGCGGCCGTCGCGCCGGCCCAGCTGGTCGCCGTGAGCACGCGCTCGTCGCTGGCTTCGCTGCCCGCTCTGGTGGAAGGCGCGCGCGACCGCCTCGGGCTCCCGGCTTTGGCGACGGGGTTTGTCCTGCCGCTGTCGGTCTCCGCCTTCAAGCTGAATCGAACGGTCTCGGCCACGGTGAAGGTCCTGTTTCTCGCGCACGTGTTTCACGTGAACCTGGGCGTCCTGCAGCTCGCGACGTTTCTCGGGACCGTGCTGATTCTGAGCTTCAGCACCGTTGGCCTGCCGGGCGGAGGAGCCGCCTTCCGGACCCTGCCGGCCTATCTCGCGGCCGGGGTTCCCCTCGAGGGCGTCGTGATCCTCGAAGCGGTGGACGCGATCCCCGACATCTTCAAGACGGTGACCAACGTCACGGGAGACATGAGCGCGGCGGCGATTCTGTCGCGCGTCGCGCGCAGGGGACCGGGCGCGTGATCCACTTCCTCGCGCCGCGAGGCGACGACTTCACGTTTCGCGAGTACCTGGGGCACTGGGGCCGGGGGCTCGCGGGCCGCGCCTCGATCCTGCACTACGAGGACTTCGCTTCCCGGCCGAACCTGGCCGCGGGAGCCTATGTCCTGGCGGCGCTCGACCGGTTCGATCCCCCCGCCCTCTGCGTCTTCTCCGGGCTGTGCGAGGAGCTGTCGCGGGCCGGCTCCGACGTGCGTCTGCTCAACTCGCCTTCGCGGACGCTGCAGAGGTTCCCGCTCCTCGAGGAGCTCCACCGGCTGGGTCTGAACCGGCATCGCGCCATACCGGCGGCCGAGGACGCCCGGAGACTGAGGTTTCCCGTCTTCCTCCACGAGGAGCATCTGCACGACGGGGCCCTGACTCCGCTGCTCGAGACGCCGGAGGCGCTCGAGCGGGCGCTCGGGCGGCTGGTCGTCCGCGGGCGGCGCCTGAGGAATCTGCTCGTCGTCGAGTACTGCGACACCGCCGATGCCGACGGCGTTTTCCGAAAGTACTCCGCCTTCATCGTCGGAGACCGGGTCCTCGCCCGAAGCATGGAGCGGGGGCGAGACTGGATGCTCAAGCATGCGGTCTCGGAATTCACGGAATCCGCGCTGCGCGAGGAACAGGCCTACGTGTTCCAGAATCCCCACGAGCGGGCGCTGCGCCGCATCTTCGAGATCGCGCGGATTCAATACGGGAGGATCGACTACTCCCTGAAGGACGGCGAAATCGTGACCTGGGAGATCAATCTTCACCCGACCATCGGGCGCGGCCCGGGCGAGTCAAGGAGACGGCTTCCGGCGGAGCTCGAGCCGCTCAAGCAGGAGACCAAGACGCATTTCTACCGGCTCTTCCAGGAAGCCTTCGAGGCCATCGATGTCGGGGGAGAGGCGCCGCGATCGATCCCGATTCGCAATCGCCCGGAGAGCGTCCCCCGAGCGCGCGCGAGGACCACCTCCGGCCTGATGGCGGCCGTCCGGAATGCGCTCCGGCCGTTTCGGTCGTTGATCGATCCGCTGATCGAAGCGGTCTCGCCGCTGGCCGTCCGGCTGGCGCGCCTCCGGCGCTGAGAATTCCGGTGGAGACGGCCGGGCCGGATCCCGGTCGAACTATGATCGGGACATGCGCCGCCTCCTGAAAATCCTCGCGATCGCCCTGCTGGTCGTCGTCGCCGGCCTGGGGCTCTTCCTCGGCTACGTCGCCGTCACGGGGATCCCGAAGTACGAGCCGCGCCGGCTCGAAATCCGTGTCCCGGTCACGCCCGAGAAGGTCGAGCGCGGGCGCAAGTACGCGTTGATCCTCTGCGCGGAGTGCCACCGGGACCCGACGACCCGAAGCCTGACGGGAAAGCGCCTGGTGGACCTGCCACCGGAGTTCGGCGTGGCGTACTCGAAGAACATCACGCGGGATTCCGTCAAGGGAATCGGGCGATGGACGGACGGCGAGCTGATCTACCTCCTGCGCACCGGAGTCGACCGCACGGGCCAGTACCTTCCGCCCTGGATGCCGAAGTTCCCGAACCTTTCGGACGACGATCTGGAGGGAATCATCGCCTTCCTGCGCTCGGACGATCCGCTCGTGGCGCCGGTGGCCGCCGATCCTCCCGGCGTAACTCGCCCGAGCTACCTCTCGAAGCTTCTGACCCACACCGTGTTCCGGCCGCTTCCGTATCCGAAGACGAGGATCGTCGCGCCGCCGGCCGCCGAAAAGGTCGCGTACGGCCGCTATCTCTCTTCGAGCCTGGGCTGTTTCTCCTGCCACTCGGCCGATTTCAAGACGATGAACGAGCTCGAGCCCGAGAAATCGAAGGGCTACATGGGCGGCGGCAATCCGCTCTACGACCAGACGGGCGCGGTCGTGCGGTCCGCCAACATCACCTTCGACGAGGAGACCGGGATCGGAAAGTGGTCGGAGGCCGACTTCGCCCGCGCCCTGCGAGCCGGCGTGCGCCCCGATCGAAAGGTCCTGCTCTACCCGATGACCCCGATTCCGGAGCTCACCGAAGCGGACGCGGCCGCCCTCTACGCCTACCTGAAGACGGTGCCGCGAATTCGCAACGCGGTCGCGCGCCCCCAATACCGCGCCGCGGCGGACGCGAGCGAGGGAAAGAAGCTGTACTACCGCTACGGGTGCACGTCGTGTCACGGCGAGAAGGGTCTCGGAATCGCCGACCTTCGGCAGGCGACGCAGCACTATCCGACGGACGCCTCTCTCGAGGCCTGGATCAAGAACCCGTCGGCGTTCAAGCCCGGCACGAGGATGCCGACCTGGGAGGGCGTCATCCCGGAGAGCGAGTTCCCGGCGCTGATCGAGTACGTGAAGGAGCTCGGCCGAAAGAGCTGAGCGCTGACGCGGCCCATGCCTGATCGCGTCGGGGGACTGCTCCGCGCCGCCCGGGGGTCATCCGCTCACGGTGCGCGAGCGTCCCGGATCGGCCTGATATCGTTTCGCCCCGAAACGATGGAATTGCAGTCGGGGGGTGGAATGAGCCTTCGCGCCCGCTTGACGGTTCTTCTTCTTTTCCTGACCGCGCGGCTGGCCGCGGCCACGGGCGCCGCCGGCCCGGACATCCACGACACGCGGATGCTGACGGAGCCGGCGGTGTCGGCCGACCGGATCGCCTTCATCTACGCCAACGACTTGTGGACGTGCGCTCTGGACGGGAGCGACGTCCGTCGCCTGACTTCCGACGTCGGCGTCGAGTCGAGCCCGGCCTTCTCGCCCGACGGCAGGTGGATCGCCTTCTCCGCGCAGTACGAGGGAAACACGGACGTGTACCTGGTCGGCGCGGAAGGAGGCGTGCCCCGGCGGCTGACCTGGCACCCGGGCAACGACGTCGTCCAGGGCTTCACCCCGGACGGAAAGTCGGTCCTCTTCACCTCGCCGCGGGCGGTCTACACGACCCGCTACACGCAGCTCTTCACCGTCCCGGTGGAAGGCGGGCCGGAGCAGGCGCTGCCGATCCCCAACGCGAACCGAGCAACGTACTCCGCGGACGGCAAGCGCATCGCCTATGACCCCCTGGGTCCCCAGTTCGTGCAGTGGAAGCATTACCGCGGCGGCGCGGTCTCGCAGGTCTGGCTCTTCGACGTCGCGACGCACGCGATCGAGAAGGTCCCGCAGCCGGCCTCGCGCGCCAACGACGCCGGCCCGATGTGGGTCGGCGACACCGTCTACTTCCGCTCGGACCGGGACGGGGAATTCAATCTCTATTCCTACGACGGGAAATCGAAGGCCGTCCGGCGCCTGACGGACCACGCGGACTTCGGCGTCGCAAATGCCGCCGCCGGAGGCGGACACATCGTCTACGAGCAGGCCGGATACCTTCATCTTTTCGATCCGGGCAGCGGCTCCGCGAAGAGGCTGAAGATCGGCGTCCCGGCAGACCTGCCGGAGACACGCCCCCGCTTCGTCAAGGAGACCAAGGAGCGCAAGTACATTCGCGACTTTTCGATCTCGCCGTCGGGCGTTCGCGTCGCCGTGGACTTCCGCGGCGAGATCGTGACGGTTCCGGCGGAGAAGGGGGATGTCCGCAACCTCACCAACTCGACGGGCGTGCACGAGCGCTCGCCGGTCTGGTCGCCGGACGGCCGCTCGGTCGCCTACTTCTCGGACGCGTCCGGGGAGTATCAGCTCTTCATCGAGGGCCAGGACGGCAAGGGGGAGCCGAAGAAGTGGAAGCTCGCCGGCGCGGGCTTCTACGAGTCTCCCGCCTGGTCGCCCGACAGCAAGAAAATCGCCTATGTCGACAACTCCCGGACCCTCTACTGGATCGACGTCGCGACCGGCGTCTGCAAGAAGGTCGGCGGCGACACCTTCTACACACCCTTCAAGACGCTGCGCCCCGCGTGGTCTCCCGACTCGCGCTGGATCGCCTACGCGGTCAACAACCGCGCGCTCATCCAGACGGTGCACGTCTATTCCCTCCGGGAGGACAAGTCCTTCGCCGTGACCGACGGCCTCTCCGACGCGAGCCAGCCGGTCTTCGACCGCAGCGGCAAGTACCTCTACTTCTTCGCCTCGACCAACGCGGGGCCCATCATCAACTGGTTCACGCTCGAGAACGTCGACCTTCACGTGAACAACTCGATCTATCTCGCCGTGCTGCGCAAGGACCTGCCCTCGCCGCTCGTCAAGGAAAGCGACGAGGAAAAGGCCGCGGCCGAGGCGCCGAAGAAGAACGGGACCGAGGCCGAGAAGAAGGAGGAGAAAAAGGAGGAGCCGGGCAAGACCGACGTCAAGTCCGACGAGAAGCCGAAGCCGCCTCCGGTCATCGAGCCCGTGCGAATCGATTTCGACGGGTTGAGCCAGCGGATTCTGGATGTGCCCGTTCCCGGCGCGGATCTCTCGAACCTTCAGACGGGCGAATCCGGCCAGGTCTTCTTCCTGCGCGCCGCCGACGGGAAGACGGCGCTCCAGCGCTTCGACCTGAAGGACCGCAAGACCGAGACGCTCGTGCCCGACGTCGAGGACTACCAGATCTCCGCGGACGCGAAGAAGCTCCTCTACCGGACCAAGGAGAGCTGGGCGATCGCCTCCGCGTCGGCCAAGAAGGTCGATCCCGCCGAAGGGAAGGTCAACGTCGCCGCGATCGAGGTGAAGGTCGACCCGCGTGCCGAGTGGCCGGAGATGTTCGAGGACGCCTGGCGCATCAACCGCGACTACTTCTACGATCCGCACATGCACGGCCTCGACTGGAAGGCCATTCACGAGAAGTATGCCCGGTTCCTGCCGCACCTGACCTGCCGGCAGGATCTGAACCGCGTCTTCCGATGGATGCTCTCGGAGCTCTCCGTCGGCCACAGCTACATCACAAACCAGGGAGACCTGCCGGAGCCCCGGACCGTGCCCGGAGGCCTTCTGGGCGCGGATTACGCGGTCGAGAACGGGCGCTACCGTTTCGCCAAGGTCTACGGCGGCTTGAACTGGAACCCGGAGCTGCGCTCGCCGCTGACGGAGCCCGGCGTCAACGTCAAGGCCGGCGAGTATCTGCTCGCCGTGGGCGGAAAGGACGTCAAGCCTCCCGCGAACCTGTACAGCTTCTTCGAGAATACCTCCGGCAAGCTGATCGAGATCACGGTCGGCCCCAATCCGGACGGCAAGGGCTCCCGGACGGTCTCCGTCGTGCCGATCGCCAGCGAGCTTCCGCTTCGCAACCGCGACTGGGTCGAGTCGAACATCCGGAAGGTGGACGCCGCGACCGGCGGCCGCGTCGCGTACGTCTACGTTCCCAACACGTCGGATCCGGGGTATGCCTCCTTCACGCGCTACTTCTACCCGCAGGCATACAAGGACGCGGTCATCCTGGACGAGCGGTACAACGGCGGCGGCTCGATCGCCGACTATTACATCGACGTCCTGCAGAAGAAGGTGATCGCCTACTGGTCCTTCCGCTACGGCCCCGACATGAAGACTCCTTCCGGCTCGATCCAGGGCCCCAAGGTGATGCTGGCCGACGAGAACGCGGGCTCGGGCGGCGACCTGCTGCCGTGGATGTTCCGCAAGTTCCAGGTCGGGCCCATCGTCGGCAAGCGGACGTGGGGCGGCCTGATCGGCATTCTCGGGTTCCCCGAGCTGATGGACGGAGGCGCGATCACCGCGCCCAACATCGCATTCTGGGATCCGGAGAAGGGATGGACGGTCGAGAACGAGGGCGTGCCTCCGGACGTCGAGGTCGAGCAGACCCCGGCCGACGTGATCGCGGGCCACGATCCGCAGCTCGAACGGGCGATCCAGATCGTGATGGAGGAGCTCGAAAAGAACCCGCCGAAGGCGCCGCAGCGGCCTCCGATCCCGGCGAAGGCGGGTTCGCCCCGGTGAGCGCCGGTCCGTTTTCTCCGGCGACGCGAATGTCGCGGCTGGCCGTCGTGATCCTGTCGTCGCTCTGTCTTGCGGGCGCCGCGCCGCCCGCCGGGGGGCCCGCGTACCGCCTCGTCCGGAAGATCGCCGCGGGCGGGGAGGGCGGATGGGACTACCTGACGCTCGACGCCGCGGCCCGGCGCCTCTACGTGACCCACGCGACGAGGGTCCTCGTCTTCGATGCGGACAGCGGCGCGGCGGTCGGCGAGATTCCGGACACGGCGGGGGTGCACGGCGTCGCGCTGGCGCAGGAGCTTGGCCGCGGTTTCACGAGCAACGGGCGCTCCTCGACGGTCACGATCTTCGACTCGAAGACCCTGAGGGTCCTCTCCGAGGTCAAGACGACCGGCGAGAATCCGGACGCCATCCTCTACGATCCGGCATCCCGCCGGGTCTTCACGTTCAACGGACGGGGAGCAAACGCCACCGCGATCGACGCGGCGGACGGCCGGGTCCTCGGCACCGTCGCGCTCGGCGGGAAACCCGAGTTCGCGGCGAGCGACGGGAAGGGGCGCGTGTTCGTCAACATCGAGGACAAGAGCCTCGTCGCCGTGCTCGACCCGCAGAAGCTGTCCGTCGAGAAGCGGTGGCCGCTCGCACCCTGCGAGGAGCCCTCGGGCATGGCGATCGACCGCGAGAACGGAAGGCTCTTCATCGGCTGCCGCAACCGGATGATGGCGGCGGTCGACACCGAAAGCGGCCGCGTCGTGGCGACCGTTCCGATCGGCGCCGGAGTGGACGCGAACGCCTTCGAGCCCGCGACGGGGCTCGCCTTCGCCTCCTGCGGCGACGGCACGCTCACCGTCGCGCACGAGGATTCGCCCGGCCGTCTCACGGTCGTCCAGACCGTCGAGACGCAGCGCGGCGCGAGGACGATGGCGCTCGACGAGAAGACGCACGACGTCTTTCTCGCGACTGCGGAATTCGGTCCGCCGCCCTCGCCGACGGCCGATTCGCCGCATCCGAGGCCATCGATCGTTCCCGGGTCGTTCGTCCTTCTCGTCTTCGGCCGATAAGCCGGCAGCGACGATCGCGATCTTGCGCGGCCGCCCGCGCGCCGGCGCGGCGCGTGCAACCTCTCCGTCGCCCGTGCGTAGCAGGAGAGGAAAAGAGGAGCGCGATGAACGACAGAGCAAGAGCGTGGCGGGGGACCGGCGCGCTCGCGTTGTGCGCGGCGCTTGCCGGCGGACCGAGTCTCGCGGCGGTCGCGGCCGACGCGCCGGTGGAGACGCCGCAGCCCGCGCCGCGCCTTTCGGACGCGATGGGCAGGCTTCAGGCGGGCGACTGGCCGGGCGCCGTGAAGATCCTGGAGGCGGTCACGGCGCGGGAGCCGGGCAACGCCGAGGCCTGGCGGTTCCTGGCGTTCGCCTATCTGAAGATGAGGGACCTCGACCGCGCGCGCGCGGGTTACGACAGGCTGCTCGCGCTCTCTCCGGGCACTCCCCAAGCCTTCTACAACATCGGCGTCATTTTCGCACTCAAAGGAGACCGGGACGCGGCCTTCGAATGGCTCCAGAAGACCAAGGCGACGCGCAAGCTCGACATGACCGCGATCCAGAACGATCCCGACCTGGCGACGCTCAAGACGGACGCGCGCTTCGCGGCGCTCCTGCCCGCTCCCGAGGACTTCGCCGATCCGTTCGTCGAGCCGGTGAAGATCGTGCGCGAGTGGGACGGCGAGAAGAGCAACGACCAGTTCGGCTGGATCGCGCGCAACCTCGGCGACGTGGACGGCGACGGGATCCCCGACGTCGTGACCTCGGCGCCGACTTCCGGCGCGGGCGGCGAGAAGGCGGGGCGCGTGTACGTCTACTCGGCCCGGAGCGGCAGGCTCCTCTGGAGCGCCGACGGCCAGCGGGGCGACCAGCTCGGCACCGGCGTCGAGGGCGCGGGCGACACCAATCGCGACGGGATCCCGGACGTCATCGCCGGCGCCGCGGGCGGCGACCGGGTCCTCATCTATTCCGGCAGGGACGGCCGGGTGCTCCGGACGCTCGCGGCGGAACGGAAGGGAGACAACTTCGGACGCCACGTCTCGGGGGCCGGCGACGTCGATCGCGACGGATATGCCGACGTCATCGTGGGCGCGCCGGGCAACAACGCCGGCGGGAAGGGAGCCGGCCGGGCCTACGTCTATTCCGGCAGCGACGGCCGCGTGCTCCTGACCTTGACCGGCGAGCGCGAGGGAGACGGCTTCGGAAGCACCGTGAGCGGGTACGCCGACGCCCACCGCCTCTTCTTGGTCGTGGGCGCGCCGCAGGCGGGCCCGCGCAGGTCGGGCCGCGTGTACGTCTACGACCGGCTCTCGAAGACGCCGAAATTCACGATCGAGTCGGACCAGACGGGCAACGCCCTCGGCATGATGTTCGTGTCGGTTCTGGGCGACGTCGACGGCGACGGCGTGCCCGACATCTACGCGTCGGACTGGTCCAACGCCGCCCGAGGGAGGTCGACCGGCCGGATCTACGTCCACTCGGGCAAGGACGGGCGCCGCCTGCTGACACGGACCGGCGAGACCGCGGGCGAGGGATTCGGAATCGGTCCGGCGTCGGCCGGCGACGTGGACGGCGACGGGCACGCCGATCTGATCGTCGGCTCGTGGCAGTACGCCGGCGCCGCCGTCTCGGGCGGCCGCGCCTCTCTCTACTCCGGAAAGGACGGCCGGCTGCTCAGGACGTACACGTGCCGCATCCCGGGCGACACGTTCGGCTTCGACGCGGTCGGGATGCGCGACGTCGACGGAGACGGAACCATCGACTTCCTGATCACGTCGGCCTGGAGCGGCATCCACGGATTCCACTCGGGCCGCATGTTCATCCTCTCGAGCGGCATCCCGGGGCGCAAGGAGTAAGAAGGCGCAGCGTGGCAGTTGCCTGCCATTCCGAGGCCAGCAGGCCGAGGCATCCCGAGCCGGCGGGCTCGTTCCCAGCGCGGCCGCCCCGGGTTCGAGCCTTGCGCTAACGCCGAAATCGCTTCGGCCTCGCCATTGCCTTCCAGGAGGCCCAGACGAAGCCCGCGGCGGTCAGCGCGGCGAGCGCGATCTTCGTGTAGTCGAAGACGGGCCTGACCGAGACGCCTTCCGGCGAAGAGACGATCACGGCGACGCCGCGCGCGAGGGCCTGCCCCCCGCCGCCGCCTCCGCCGCCGCTCGCGCGAGTGCGGCCGGCGAGTCCGGCGCCTCCGCCCGAGCCGATGCCGAAGCCGGCGACGGCGAGCACCTCGGCGGCGGGAAGCAGAAGCCTGTCGCCGTGGACGATCGGCTCGGCGTAGACCTTCGAGACGTCTGCGGCCGAGATGAGCCTCTCCATGACGTCGGCGGCCCGTTCGCCGGGCTTTGCCGCCGCGGCCGAAGCCTCCTTGGTGCTCTCGACATCCATCGCTCACCTCCCAAAGATCGTTCGCCGCGGCCGCCTCCCCCGCCGGATTCTCCGGACGAGAATGCCCATGGCAAGCCCCATGCCCAGGAGGAGCCACTGGATCTGGCGGGTCCGGTCCGGCACGGGGACGAGCCGTTTTCCCGCTCCCTCCTCGACCTCGACGCCCAGAGGCCGGCTCCAGACGAGGCCTCCCGCCCGGCCCGGCAGGCGCAGCACAAGGGTCCAGGCCACGGGGCGAAGCACCCGGCCGGCATGCTCGACCGAAGCGCCGCGCGTCGATTCGGTCGCCATGGCGCTGCCGAGCTTATCGCCGATCGATCGGACGATTCTCCGCGGGCCGGAGAAGCCTCCTTCTGAGAGAATGCCGCACGAGAAGGAGTGCCTCGATAAGCTCGACGGCGCAGACCTTTCGCAACGTCTCCGACACCGCCATCCGGGCGGCGGTCTATCGCGCCCGCGAGACCGAGCGGAAGGACGGCCTCTTTCGCGATCCGCTCGCGCGCCGGCTGGCGAGCTCGCGCGGGGACCAGATCGCCGCGGCGCTCAAGTCTCACGACAAGTACGAGTGGGCCTGGGTCATGCGCACGGTCCTCTTCGACCTCTACGTCGAGGGAGAGGTCGCGCGGGGCGCGGATCTCGTCGTGAACCTTGCGGCGGGCCTCGACACGAGGCCCTATCGCATGACGCTTCCGCGCGCGCTGCTGTGGGTCGAGGTCGACCTTCCCGGGATCCTCGAGGAGAAAGAGGAGATTCTTCGGGGAGAGAAGCCGGTCTGCGCGCTCGAGCGCGTCCGGCTCGACCTGTCGGGCCGCTGCTCCGCTCAAGTTCGGCCCCCCGGAGGGGCCGGAATTCTTCGTGCCCTGCGGGTGGCGTCCCGTGGAGGTGCAGTCGCCGCTCAAGGCCGCGGCGCGCGCGAGGCGCGTCTCGCTTCTCTTTCGGCTGCTCGCTCTGTTGCCCCAGTCCAACGGCCGCCAGGGCAACCGTCCCTGGTCGGGGATCTGTCTGCTCGAGCGCCGCGGATCCTGACGCCGTTCGCGCCGCTCAGGCGGGCGGGCCGGCGCGCCCGAAGTCGACCGCGGTCGTGTTGCCGCCGCTCACGACGACCCCGACGCGTTCTCCGGGTCCGGGGCGGTATTGACCCGAGAGGACCGCGGCGAGCGCCGCCGCGCCTCCGGGCTCGGCGACGATCCTCGCGGCCCGCCAGAGTCCCTCTTGCGCGCGCCGGATCGCGTCGTCGCTGACCAGCAGCACGCGATCGACATGGCGACGGGCGATCGGAAACACGAGCTCGCCGACGCGGGCCGGAGCAAGCGAATCGGCGGCGATGCCTCCGGCGGGGGCGTCGACGGGACGGCCGGCCTCGAGCGCCCGGGAGAGCGTCGGGGCCGCCTCCGGCTCGACGCCCGCGATCCGGATCCTGCCCTCGTACCAGGAGGCGATGCCGCCGATCAGCCCGCCGCCGCCGACCGCGACCAGGAGCCGGTCGAGATCCGGGGCCTGCTGCTCGAGCTCGAGGCCCAGGGTCGCCTGCCCGAGGAGCGTCTCGGCCTGGTCGAAGGCGTGAACCGGCAGGGCGCCGGACTCCTCGGCCCAGCGCTCGCTCGCCGCCAGAGCGTCAGCGTACCGGTCGCCGACCACGACGAGGTCCGCTCCGTACTCGCGGATGCGGTCCTTCTTGGCCTGCGAGGACACGCCGGGCACGAAGATCCTGGCGGGAACGCGAAGCCTTCTCGCCGCGAAGGCGACGGCGGCGCCGTGATTGCCTCCCGACGCGGCGACCACGCCGGCCGGCGGGATCTTCCGAAGGAGCAGGTTCGCGAAGGCGCCGCGCGCCTTGAACGAGCCCGCGTGCTGGAAGAGCTCGAGCTTGAGCCGGAGAGGTGACGGTTCGAGGCCGAAATCGGCCGCGTCGACCTCCATCACCGGGGTTCGGCGGATGTAGGGCCGGATGGCTTTCTCGGTGTCCTCGATCCGCCGGCGGGTGATGTCGGGAGAGATCATGGGTTGACATCTAATCAGTGATTGGGGCGCTCCGCGCCCTCGCCAACGAGCGAAGGCTCCAGATCCTGGAGTGGCTCAAGGATCCGAAGGCGCACTTCTCCCCGCAGGCCGACGGCGATCTGGTCAGGGACGGCGTCTGCGGCGTGCGCATCGCCGAGAAGCTCGGGATCAGCCAGCCGACGGTGAGCGAGCACCTGAGGGTCCTGTCGCGGGCCGGTCTCGTCCGCGGCAAGCGGATCAAGCAGTGGACGCTCTACCGGCGCGAGGAGCGGCGGATCCAGGAAGTCAAGAAGATGCTGGCGAAGATCTGACGGCGCGGCGGGGCGCGCCGGAGGCGGAAAGAATCGCATCCCGGCTCGGGGCCTGCCGAGCTCGGAATGACCTTTTCGCCGGGCCGGGCAGGCGGCGATTGGCGGACGATTTCCGGCGGTTCGCGTCTTCGTCCGCCGGATTCGGCCCGGCCAGGGTCAGAATGCGCCGCCGAAGCGAAGAGTTGAGGAGTCCCCCGATGCGCGTTCTCCGAAACCGATGGACCCTTGCGGCCGCGGCCGTCCTGACGCTCCAGGCCGCCGCGGCTCGGGCGGAGTTTCCGCCGGCACGGGACTACCGGACCGTCGAGCTCGGTCCCGGCGTCTTCGCCTTCGTCTCGCCCGAGACGAGCGGACCGATCCCATCGGGAAACGTCACGGTCGTCGTCGGCGACGACGGGGCCCTCGTCGTCGATTCCGGGCGCTTCCCGACGCTCGCCCGGCGCATGATCGCGGAGATCCGGCGCAGGACCGACAAGCCCGTCCGATTCCTCGTCCACACCCACTGGCACCTGGATCACATCGCCGCGGACGCGGAGTTCCAGAAAGCCTTTCCCGGGATGACTTTTCTCGCGACCGACTTCACGCGCCGCAAGATGCTCGAGAAGCAGGTCGCCTCCCTGCGGAACATCGAGAAGAACGACCGCGGGTACGTCGAGCAGATCGAAGGGATCGTGAGCCGGGGAAAGCGCGATGACGGTTCTCCCATCCCGGAAGAGGCGATGAGGTACCTGCGGGAGGAAGTCGCCGACATCCGGCTCGAGATCGCGGAGCTTTCGGGGGCGGCGGTCGTGGCGCCGGTGGCGACCTTCGACCGCAGCGCCACGGTGCACCTCGGCAAACGCGAGGTCCGCATCGCGTACCTCGGCAGCGGCAACACCGCCGGGGACGCGGTCGTCATCGTTCCCGACGCGAAAGTCGTCGCCACGGGCGACCTTCTCGTCGCTCCGGTGCCCTACGGATACGGCTGCCACCCCGCCGAGTGGATCGAGACGCTGAAGAGATTGACGGCGCTCGACGCGGCGGCAATCGTGCCCGGCCACGGCCCCGTGATGCGCGACTGGAGCTACGCGAAGAGGGTGATGGCCCTGCTCGAGGCCGTTCGCGCCCGGGTCGGCGAGGCAATCCGCGCCGGGTCGAGCCTCGAGGAAACCCAGAAACGCGTCGACCTCGAAGACTTCCGGAAGGCCTTCGCCGGCGACGATTACGGCCGCGGCCGGGCCTTTCGGGACTTCTTCGCGCGAGACGCCGTCGCGCGAGCCTGGCAGGAGGCCCGGGGCCGGCTCGCGGAGGAGTGATTTGCTCCTCGATTCAAGAGCCTCGGTCCTCGTTTGGCCCCCGTCCATCCCGTTCCTGTAGACCCTCTAAGGAGGCCGGGAGAACACTCGGATCGCGCTCCGGCCGGACCGCGATCGTCGAGCGGAGGCGGCGAAGGACGGGCGAGGGGGTTCCGATGCCCGCTGTCCGGGATGTCCCGATCCTCTTTCTGGCGGCGAGCGCGGCCGTGCTGGCGGCGCCGGACGCCAGGACGCCTGCGGCCCCGTCCGTTCGGGTCGAGGCCGGAGACCCGTCGGTGTCGGGATCCTTTCTGCATCCCTATACGAACCGCTGGAAGTTCTTCATACAGAAGAAGGGGGGCGAGCCCGTCGAAGCCGGCACGTGGTCCGACGCCCTGGAGGCGACCTCCTACGAGGGGCGGCCGGCGTTGAGGCGCACGCAGGTTGCCCAGTACAAGAAGGGCATCCGATTGACTTTCGTCAACGTCTTCGACGCGAGGACGATGACTCCCTATACCGCCGACTACGAGCGAAGCGACACGGGCGAGACGCGGCACGCCGAGTTCCGTCAGGGAGAGGTGAGCTTTCGCCGTTTGCCGGGCACGGGCGACACGGCGAGCCAGCAGTACGTCGCCTCCCTCGACCACCGCGTCCTCGACTTCTACGACGGAATGTACGGCGTCCTTCTGGACGCCTTCCCGCTCGGCGAAGGCTATGCGGCGAGATTTCCGGCCTTCGACTCCGACACGGCGAGCGTCGACTGGATCGACATCCGCGTCACGGGGCGCGAGACCGTCGCGGCGGGCCCCGGCCGCCGCGCGGACACCTGGGTGGTGCATGCCGGGACGAAGAAATACGGCCAGAGCACCTGGTGGCTGACCCGGCAAGCGCCCTACGTCATCAAGGCCGAGCTGATCCTTTCGGAGGAGGCAGGGGGAGCGAAGGTCACCTACGAGATGATCTGAGCCTCTCGTCCGGCCGGCGTCTTCTCCGCGCGCGGATCGCCGGAGAAGGCCGATGCGGTCCTCGTCGGCCGGCAGAGTCCGCCGGGTGTCGTCTCGAGCCGCGCGCCCGCGGTCTCGTCCCGGCTCGCCGGCGCCTACTTCAGGAGCGCGGCGAGCCTCGCCTCGGCCTCGCCGTGAAGGGTCGGGGGCGCCCCGTAGAACGCCCCGGCCGCTTTCCCGTCGGGGCCGAAGAGGAAGAGCGTCGGCACGGCCGCGATGTCGCCGAAGGCCTGCGCGAGCTCCGGCGTCGCCATCGCCCAGGTCAGCGGCAGATTCAGCTCTCCCGCAAGCTTGCGGACGTTCGGCTCCTCGGACTGGACCGCGACCGCGACGACCGCGAGGCGATCGCCGTACCGCTTCTTGAGCTCGCCCAGCCAGCCGAGCGTTCCGTGGCAAGGCGGGCACCAGGTCGCCCACATCTCGACCAGCACCGCGCGCCCGGCGAGGTCCTCGCGCGACAGCCGCCGCCCGTCCAGGTCCGTGATCGTGACCGCCGGCAGCTGCGCGACCGCTTCCATCTTGCCGGGAGCCGCCTCGGCGCGCGCGGTCTCCTTCTTGCCCGCGAGGACGAGGTCGATCATGCGCGTCAGGTCGGCCCGGAAGCGATCGTGCGAAGCGGCGCTCTGGAACGGGATGTAGCGTCCCCTGGCGTTGGGGTTCTCGTTGTAGAAGTCCTTCGGCGTCGAGACGAGAACGTCGTCCACGAAGAGGACCGGGTAGAACGTCACGCCGAAGCGTTTGGCGAGCTGCGAGTCGCCGTAGTTCTCGGAAACGAACCGCGCCCTGCCCTGGAAGTCCGCGACGACGCTCTGTGCCAGCAAACTTGCCGGATCGGAGAGGTTTCAGGTGTAGGGCCAGCGAACCAGCGTGACCGTGACCGCGGGGGCGGGCTTCGGCGGCTCGGGCCGCGCCGGCGCGAGGGCGACGAAGTAGCGGGGAAGGATGTCGACGGCAATCGCCTGCGCCGCGTCCGCCGTCTTGCCCGGCCGGGCGGCCTCCACGTCCGCCTGTGCGGCTTCCAGGAAGAGCCGCCCGATCGAGTGGTCGACCCCTCCCCCGGAGAGGCGCGCCTCGAGCTCCTGCAGGCGTCCTGCGAGCGCCGCCGGCTCGAGGGGTTTCCCCGGGGGTCGAAGCGGGGCCAGGCGCAGCACCGCCTGCAGGTAGCGCAGCGTCGCTCCATACCGCAGGCCGGCGGCGTCGAGCTCCCGCGCTTCCTTGAGCATCGAGCTTGCGGCGATGAACTCGCCGTGCCGGTCGATCGCGGCCGGCGGCCGGTATGCCGCGAGAAGCTCTCCCTCGAGCGAATCGAGCTCGCGGGAGAGCGAGCGCAGAGGCGGCGCGGCGAGCGGGGAAGGCCGGGAGAGGGCGCGGCAGAGGGAAACGAGCTCGCGCTGCGCCTGCGCGATGCCGATGTAGAAGAACCCGGACCGGGGAACGGTGTTGCGCCCGTACTCGAGGCTCGCGTCGTAGTACGTCTTCACCTGCGCGGCGGCGGCCTCGGCGATCGCCCGGACCGAAGCGGGTCGGACGCCGTCGAGCGCCGCCGGATCGGTCGCCGCGAGATCGCCCCGAATCTCGCGCCCGACGCGGGTCCACTCCGTCTCGAGGCCGGCCGCGTCCGACAGGGCCCCGGCGGGCAACCCGCCGAGGTAGCGGTCGGCCGACAGGTAGTGGCGGACCGTCGCAAGGCGCAGCAGCGCCAGTTGATTGCGCCCGTCGCGCAGGGCGTCGGCCGCGCCCTGGAGCAGCGGCCCGACGGCTCCCTTGACCTGCGCCCAGCCCTCGTCCTTGGAAGTGTTGGCCTGCAGGTAGCGCGACCACCGGTCGATCTCCGCCGCGAGCGGGTCCTTCGCCTCGGGCGGCCCGGCCGCGAGCGCGCAAAGACCTCCGAGCACGGGAAGGATCGCCGCGGCCCTCCGGAGGCCTGCCAGGAAGTCCTGCATTTCGTTCGCTCCAGTCTCCGGGAGCTCATACGGATTCCCCGCGCGGTTGGCCCGGCGCCCGACCCCCGTCTGCGTCGTTCCGTCCCAGATCACCGCCGGAGGGACCCGAAACGCCGGTCCCGGTGCCGAAGGAATCATCCCGTTGGTCCCGGATTGACGGCGTTTCGTCCCTTTCGACTGCCCTTCGTCACGGGCTTCTATGGGTCTTCGCCCCGCCGGGAAAGGATTGGCGCAAGGCGTCTTGCCGCCAGAGTCCAGGCGTCGACGGCAGCCCATGCGAGAACCGACGAACCAGAGACCTCCGCTCCCGCTGCGCCGGACCGCGCTTGCCGCGCTCCTGGCGCTCGCCGCCACGGCCCTAGCCCGGGGGCTCGATCCCAACCGGGCCATCACCCAGTACGGCCTCGACCTCTGGCAGAAGAGGGATGGTCTGCCCCAGCGAGGCGTGCCGGCGATCGCGCGGACGCGCGACGGCTATCTGTGGCTCGGAACCGAGGAGGGCGTCGTTCGCTTCGACGGCACGGGGTTCCGCGTGTACGACTCCGCGACGACGCCCGAGCTGCCGCGCCACAACGTCATTCGCCTTCTCGCCAGCCGGCAGGGAGGGCTCTGGATCGGGACGATGGAAGGCGGGCTCGTCTGGACCGACGGCGAGCGCTTCCGCCGCTACACCACGCGCGACGGGCTCGCCGAAGACGTGGTGAGCGCATTGCTCGAAGATCGCGACGGAAGCCTGTGGGTGGGCACGTTCAGCCAGGGGCTCGGTCACTTCGTCTCCGGCCGGTTCGTTGCCGTCACCACGCGTGACGGGCTGACGAGCGGCGAGATCCGGGCGCTCTACCAGGGCGACGACGGGGCGCTCTGGATCGGCACTCGCGGCGGCGGCGTGAACCGGCTGAAGGACGGGAAGATCACCGCCTGGACCACGGGCAACGGCCTTTCCAACGACCAGGTCACGGCGCTCGCCGGCGACGGATCGGGGGGCGTCTGGATCGGGACCCGAAAGGGGCTGGATCGTTGGAGCAACGGGAAGATCGGCGTGACGACGGTGCGCGACGGCCTGAGCGACGACGAGGTCGTGTCGCTCGCGCGCGACCGCGACGGCGTCCTGTGGGTCGGCACCGTGACGGGCGGCCTCAACCGGATCGCGGCCGGCAGGATCTCGGCGCTGACCAAGCGCGAGGGCCTGCCCGACGACACGGTGCTGGCCCTGCACGAAGACGAAGACGGCAACCTCTGGGTCGGCACCGACGGCGGCTTGAGCCGACTGCGTGCCGGCGCCTTCATCCCCTTCGGAAGGCCCGAAGGCTTGTCTTCCGACCTCGTCAATCCGATCCTCGAGACCCGCGGGGGGGACCTCTGGGTGGGCACGCGCGGCGGGGGGTTGAATCGCCGGGTCGACGGCGTCTGGCGGGCCTACACGCAGGCGGATGGGCTTCCTTCCGACCGGGTCTGGGCCCTCCACGAGGACCCGGCAGGCGACGTGTGGGCGGGCACCAAGGGCGGCCTCGCGCGCTTTCACGGGGGGAAGTGGGAGGCGTTCACGTCCGCGCGGGGACTCGCCGCCGATCTCGTCCTCTCCATCACGAGCGACGCGTCGGGAGATCTCTGGGTGGGAACGGTCGGCGGGCTCAGCCGCTACCGCTCGGGGCGATTCACCAACTACGGGCGCGCCGAGGGCCTGACCAACGAACGGATCTACGCGCTGTTGCCCGCCTCCGACGGCACCCTCTGGATCGGAACCGCCGGCGGCGGCCTCGATCGGATGAAGGACGGGCGGATCGATGCCGCGATCCCCTCGCGGGAGGCGCCCTTCATCTTCTCGCTCGCCGAGGAGCCCGGCGGGACGATCCTGGTGGGGACGGGGGGGCACGGTCTCTGGACGCTGTCGCGCGGCCGTTGGACCCGGATCACCAAGGCCGAGGGCCTCTTCGACGACACGGTGTACACGATCCTCGACGACCGCCGCGGATATCTCTGGATGAGCTCGAACCGAGGAGTGTTCCGCGTCGCAATAGAGGAGATCGCGCGCGTCGCGTCGGGCCAGGCCAGACGCGTCACCGCGCAGTCGTTCGGGGTCGCGGACGGCCTGCGGGAGAGCGAATGCAACGGCGGGTTCCAGCCCGCGGGGTGGCGGGCGCTCGATGGAACGCTCTGGTTCCCGACCGTCCGCGGCGCCGTTTCGGTCGACCCGGCGAGGCTGCCCGGGTCTCCGCGCGACCCCCGCGTCCTTCTGGAGGAAGCCTTCGCCGACGAGAAGCGGCTCTCGCCGGGCGGGGTGCCGCGGCTGCCGCCGGGCACGGGGCGGTTCGAATTTCGATACACGGCAATCGACTTCCATGCGCCCGAGTCGGTCCGGTTCCGCTACAAGCTGCTCGGATACGACCGGGACTGGGTCGACGCCGGACAGCGCCGGGCCGCCTCCTACACCAACCTGCCGGCCGGGACCTATCGCTTCCTGGCCGCGGCGTCGAGCCGGGCAGGCCGCTGGGTCGAGACGCGCCCGTTCGAATTCACGCTTCGGGCGCATTTCTATCGGACCGGATGGTTCGCGCTCCTGGCCGGTGCGGCCGTGGCGCTCGGGCTCGCCGCGGCGCACCGGGCGAGGATCCGGTCGGCGCGCCTGACGAGCGAGCTCGCTTCCGCGCGGCTGCGGGCGCTCGAGTCGCAGCTCCAGCCGCACTTTCTCTTCAACACGCTCAATCTGATGCTCCCGCTCGTCCAGCGGGATCCGGAATCCGCCGTGAGCACCATCGTCAAGCTGGGCGACCTCCTGCGGGCGAGTCTGCGCCGCGACGCCGCGCCGCTGGTTCCGCTTCGGCGCGAGATCGATTTGCTGAAAAAGTACCTCGACATCGAGAAGCTCCGGTTCGCCGAGCGCATCCAGACGCGCATCCAGGTCGATCCCGATTTGCTCGAGGCGGGCGTGCCGCCGTTCATCCTCCAGCCTTTCGTCGAGAACGCGATCAAGCACGGCGTGGCGCGAAGCCCCCGGCCGACCCAGGTCGAGATCTCCGGCCGCCGCGAGGGCGTCCGGCTCGTGCTTCGAGTCTCCAACACGGTCAACGACTCGGCCAGACCGGTCGAGGTCAGGCCGTCCTCCCTGGGTCTCGGTCTCCAGAACGCGCGGGAGCGCCTGACGCTCGTCTACGGGCGGGACTGGGCGCTTTCGCAGACGCGGCCGCCCGGGCACTTCGTCGTCGAGATCGACATCCCGATCGAGATCGGCGCGGGAGGCGGCGGCGCGGAGGCTCCGGCTCGGGCGGCGGAGGAGAGCGGCATCCGCGCGGTGTGACGCCTCCGGGCGCCCGTCTTCAGTCCCGCGGCCCCCGGCTGGAAGCTCGCGCGGGGGGCCCCTTCGGGGCGTCCCCGGCCTCGGTCGCGCTCGGCGTCTCGGCGAGGCGGATTCGCCGGTTCCTCTGGTCGATCGTGACCGCGAAGCGGCGGAGCAGCCCGCTGCCCACGTTGGCCACCGGTAGCTTGTTGAAGCGCAGGGCGGGATTCTCGAGCCGATGTCCGCCGATCTGGACCGCGCCCTTGAGCGTCGCGCCGTACACGACGAACTCCGAAGTGACCGTGCGCGCGCGACCGATCTCGACCGGCTTTCCTTCGAGCGGCAGCCGATCCATGTACTCGTTGGGCAGGCTGACGGCGGCGGGCGATCCCGAATCGAGGTCCGCGTCGAGCTCGAGCGGCCCGACCGTAATCGGGACCCGAATGGTCCCGCCGAAGCCCGGCCGGTAGGCGACCACGTCTCTGCCGTCGGGCGGGGGCAGCTGCCCGCGCCCGATCCGGACCTCCCCGCGGCCGAAATCGAGGGTCAGCAGCAAGTCGCCGAAGACGGGCATGCCGAGGACGCCGCGGGCCCCCAGGTGCTCCCGGAGAGCCGGGTTCTCCATCGATGTGGCGGTCATGCCCGAGAAGGTCGCCCCCCCGAGCGCGAGCCGGCCGATCCGCACCCGCTTCGCCGCGATCGCGTGGGGGTTGATGGGGTCGCCGATGCGCGCCTCGCCCGCCTCCGGCAGGGCGAGCTCTCGGGCCAGGTCGCTGCCGAGGACCGTTCCTCCGGCGCCCGTGTCGAGGACGAACGGAAACGGCCCCTTGCCGTCGATCGCGACCTCGACGACGGGCCGTCCCTTCTCCATCCGGAGCGGCACGACGACCTCCGGCGATGAGAGCTCGATTCGGTCGGGGGCCTTGTCCGCCTCGTGGGCCGGCTCGGGACCCGCCAGCAGGACCGCGGGCAACCAGACGAGGGCCGTGGCGGACAGAGTCTGCTTCATGCGGCGCGTTCTCCTGGACACCGGAGACGCGCGGGAGAAGGAAGAGGTTTCGCGTTGCGGAAGACGGAACCGGCCGCGCCGCCGCGACCCGAAGGGTGGCCGGCACTTTGCGGGCGCCCGCGAGAAAGGGACGATGGAACCATTGGTCACGTCCCGGGACGGGCGCAGGATGCAAAGTGTCGGACACGACGCCCGCATCCATTTTCCAGCACCCTGAACTAGCCCGGCGAAACTCTTCTCGTCGGCGCGGCCCGCCTCGATCGAAGAACCCGGTGTCGCGCCACCTCCCTCGCCGTCGCCGCGAAGCCGCGTGAACCGGTTCTCGGCCCGGCTGTCGATGACGAGATCGGGGAGCCCATCCGAGTTCACGTCGCAGGCCGCGATCGCGTGTGGCTGCGGGTTGCTCCGGACGGCCAGCGGTGAGCCGGGCGCCGCGGGGAAGTCTCCGCGCCGGTCGCCAAGCAGAATCGTCACCCGCGCGACACCGTGGTTGGCGATCCCCAGATCCAGGGTGCCGTCGCGATCGAGGTCGACTGCCTGGACTCCGTGGGTTGCGGTCCCACCCTGGCCGCGGCGGCCTGTCGCAGGCCTCCCGGCCCGTCGCCGAGGAAAACGATGAGATCCTCGGTGCCGTCGCATCGGACGGCAAGATCGAGCTTGCCGTCCCGGTCGAAGTCCCTCGACACGATCGCCCGGGCCGCCGGCCCGCTCCGGGGTCGAGGACCCGGGCGCCTGGCGAAAGGGCTGATTCTTCGGCGCATCCGCCGCGAGCAGAAGGAGCGGCAGAGCCAGAAGGTCTCTTTTCATGGAAGTCGACGGCCCCGTCCTCGAATGGACCTTTACCCTCGGTGCGAGAAGAAAATGCCGGCACACCGCGTTTGCCAGACCGGACATGTCCATGCGCCCTGGAAACTCGACGATCCAAGTCTCTGCGCCGCTTGAGCTTGCGGGTCGGGAGCGTTCGGCGAACCCCGAGGGGCCGGTTTTGCGTAAGAACTGGAATGGGGCTGCGCGAGGCGAATGCTTTGCGGTATAAGGTGCCGGTTGCGCCGCAGCGTGGCGGCGCGGTGGGTACCCGCGTTTTCGAGACCCGACTTCGGAAGACCCGGTCGTCGAGGCCCTAGGCGCTCCGCCGGGTGCGGGAAACCGTTGGGTTTCAATGCTGGACGGAGGCTATTCCATGGCTAAGCGCATGATCCTGATGCTGCTCGGCGTCCTCGTCTTCATCGGCGCCATTGCGGCAGTCAAGACGAGGCAGGTCAAGACCGCGATCAAGCAGAACTCGGGCTATCGTCCGCCGCCCGAGGCCGTCACGACGATCGTGGCGAAACTGGATTCCTGGCCGACGACGATCTCGGCGATCGGGACGGTCGCCGCCGTCCGCGGCGTGACGGTCAGCGCGGATCTTGCCGGCATCGTGGACCGGATCGCCTTCGAGTCCGGTAAGGCGGTTCGCCAGGGCGACGTCCTGGTCGAGCTCGACACGCGGCAGGAACGGGCCCAGCTCGCCGCCGCCGAGGCGCAGCGGGACCTCACTCGCCTTAACCTCGAGCGCGCTCGCGGATTGAGCGCGGAAGGCGTCACCGCGCGGGCGGATCTGGACCAGGCGGAAGCCGCCGAGAAGTCGGCCGCGGCGCGCGTGGGGGAAATCCGTGCCACGATCGAGCGCAAGACGATCCGCGCTCCGTTCTCGGGCATTCTCGGCATCCGGCAGGTCAACCTGGGCCAGCATCTGATCGAGGGCGCGCCGGTCGTGCCCCTGCAGTCTCTCGACCCGATCTACGTGAACTTCTCGGTGCCGCAGCAGCAGGTCGCCAACCTTCGGACCGGTGAAGTCGTGCAGGTCACGGCCGAAGGCGCGGGGATCTCCGTTTCCGGCCGTGTCACGGCGGTCGACTCGGTCGTGGATCCGGCGACTCGCAACGTGCAGGTGCAGGCGACGTTCGCGAACCCCGCCGGCAAGCTTCGTCCCGGGATGTTCGTGCAGGCGAGCCTTTCGCTCGGCTCGAGCATGTCCGTCGTGGCCCTCCCCGCCTCGGCGATCAGCTACGCGCCGTATGGCGACTCCGTCTTCGTCGTGGAGGACATGAAGGACCCCAAAGGGCAGACCTATCGGGGAGTGCGGCAGCAGTTCGTCAAGCTGGGCGGTGGGCGCGGCGATCAAATCGCCGTCCTCACGGGCATCAAGCCCGGCCAGGAAGTCGTGACCTCGGGCGTCTTCAAGCTGCGAAACGGGGCCGCCGTTCAGGTCAACAACAAGGTTCAGCCGGGCAACAACCCCGCGCCGCGTCCCGAGGAAAGCTGATGAAGCTCACGGATCTCTTCATTCGGCGGCCGGTTCTGGCGATCGTCGTCAACCTGGTCATCCTGATCGCCGGCCTCCGGGCGATCCGCTCGCTGTCGGTGCGGCAGTTCCCGCGCAGCGACATCGCCGTCGTCCAGGTGACGACGGTTTACGTGGGCGCCAACGCGGACCTCGTGCGCGGCTTCATCACGACGCCGCTCGAGCGGGTCATCGCCAGCGCCGACGGGATCGACTACATCGAGTCCTCGAGCGCCCAGGGCGTGTCGACGATCACCGTCCACCTGAAGTTGAACTACGACACCAACGCCGCCCTGACCCAGATCCAGGCGAAGGTCGCGCAGGTCCGCAACGACCTGCCGCCCGAGGCCCAGGCGCCTGTGATCGACCTCCAGACGGCCGAAAGCCAGTTCGCCGCCATGTACCTGGGCTTCTCGTCGACGGACCTCGACCAGAACCAGATCACCGACTACCTGGTCCGAATCGTGCAGCCGAAGTTGACCGCGATCAGCGGCGTGCAGCGAGCCGACATCCTCGGCGGGCGTACCTTTGCCATGCGCGCGTGGCTGAAGCCCGAGAAGATGGCGGCGCTCGGCATCTCGCCGTCCCAGGTGCGAGACGCGCTGGCCGCGAACAACTACCTGTCGGCCCTCGGCAAGACCAAGGGCTCCATGGTCTCGGTCAACCTGGTCGCCAACACCGACCTTCAGTCGGTCGAAGAATTCAAGCAGCTCGTCGTCAAGGAAGACAAGGGCGTGGTCGTGCGGTTGGGCGAGATCGCGGACGTCGTTCTCGGCGCCGAAGACTACGAGTCCGACGTCCGCTTCAACCGCCAGACCGCGACCTTCATGGGCATCTGGGTCCTTCCGACGGCCAACTCGCTGGAGGTCATCGGCCGCGTGCGCGAGGCGATGAAGGACATCCAGGCGCAGCTTCCGGTGGGCATGAAGGCCGGAATCCCCTACGACTCGACCCTCTACATCCGCAACGCCATCGAGGAGGTCTTGAAGACCCTCTCCGAGACGCTCCTGATCGTCATCGTCGTCATCTTCCTGTTCCTCGGGTCGGCGCGCTCGGTGCTCATCCCCGTCGTGGCGATCCCGGTCTCGCTCGTCGGCGCGGTCTTCCTGATGTTCGTGGCGGGCTTCACGATCAACCTGCTGACGCTGCTCGCGATCGTGCTCTCCGTCGGACTCGTGGTGGACGACGCCATCGTCATGGTCGAGAACGTGGAGCGACACCTCCACATGGGGCAGCGTCCCTTCGACGCGGCGATCGCGGCCGCGCGGGAGCTCGTCGGGCCGATCATCGCGATGACGATCACGCTGGCGGCGGTATACGCCCCGATCGGGCTGCAGGGCGGCCTGACGGGCGCGCTCTTCCGGGAGTTCGCGTTCACGCTGGCCGGAGCCGTGATCATCTCGGGCATCGTGGCCCTGACGCTCTCGCCGATGATGGGCTCGAAGCTGCTGCACGCTGGAGATACCGAGCGCGGCTTCGCCGGCATGATCAACCGGCACTTCGAGTGGGTCCGGAAGACCTACACGAGCATGCTGACGCGCACGCTCGCGTACCGCCCCGTGGTCCTGGTGCTCTGGGGAATCGTCGCCCTCCTGATGGTTCCCTTCTACCTGTTCTCGCAGAAGGAACTGGCGCCTCTGGAGGACCAGAGCGTCGTCTTCGGGATCATCCAGGCGGCGCCCAACGCCACCCTGGACCAGACCAAGCTCTTCGCGTTGCAGGTCGGCGACGTCTACAGCACGTTTCCCGAGACCGAGAGCATTTTCCAGATCACGACGCCCTCCGGAGGCTTTGCCGGCATGGTCACCAAGCCCTGGAGCGAACGCAAGAGGAGCACTCAGCAACTCCACGGCGAGGTCTCGATGAAGTCATCCCAGATTCCGGGGGTGCGCGTCATCTCGCTCCTTCCACCCGCTCTGCCGGGCGGGGGCAGCTTCCCGGTGGATTTCGTCATCGCCACGACCCTCGACCCCGAGCGGCTAACGCCGTTCGCCAACGACCTGGTGCAGAAGGCGTACCAGAGCGGCATCTTCATGTTCGCCGACTCGGACATGAAGTTCGACCAGCCCCAGACCGAGGTGGTCTTCGACCGCGACAAGCTGCGGTCCCAGGGAGTGGACCTCTCGCAGGCGGGCAAGGACCTTTCGACGATGCTCGGCGGCAACTTCGTGAACCGTTTCAGCGTCCAGGGAAGGAGCTACAAGGTCATCCCGCAGGTCGAGCGCGTGCAGCGGCTGACGCCCGAGCAGCTGTCGCAGATCTACGTCAGCGGCGCCGGCGGCAAGCTCGTTCCGCTCTCGACCTTCGCGACGCTGAAGACGACGACCGAGCCGCGGGAGTTGAAGCGCTTCCAGCAGCTGAACGCCGTGCATATCCAGGGCGTCATCCCGGCCGGCGTGTCGCTCGACAAGGCGCTCAGGTTCCTCGAGGACGAGGCGCGGCGCACCCTGCCTCAGGGCTTCACGGTGGACTACGCCGGCGAGTCGCGCCAGCTTCGGACCGAGGGCGGCAAGTTCCTTCCGACCTTCCTGCTCTCGGCGATCCTGATCTATCTGGTTCTCGCGGCCCAGTTCGAGAGCTTTCGCGATCCCTTCATCATCCTGGCCGGTTCCGTGCCGCTCGCGATCTCGGGGGCTCTGCTCTTCTCGTTCCTCGGCCTGACCACGCTCAACATCTACAGCGAGGTCGGCCTGATCACGCTGGTGGGTCTCGTGTCGAAGAACGGCATTCTGATCGTCGAGTTCGCCAACAAGCTCCAGGAGAAGGGGAGCGCGAAGCTCGCGGCCGTCATCGAGGCGGCGACGACGCGACTGCGGCCGATCCTCATGACGACCGCCGCCACGGTCATGGGACACCTGCCGCTCGTCTTCGCCCGGGGCCCGGGAGCCGGGGCGCGCAACTCGATCGGTATGACGCTGGTGACCGGCATGATCATCGGGTCGGCCTTCACCCTCTTCGTGGTGCCCTCGATCTATGTGCTCGTGGCGAGGACGCGCTCGGTTGCCTCGGCCGAAAGGGAGGCCGGGGAGCGCGAGATCCCGGAGCTGACGAAGGCGGCGGTCTGAGAGGCTTCTACTTCGAGGTCCGGCGGAATCGCAGCGTCTCGCCCGTGCCCGCGTTGCGGACCCGGATCGACCCCGGCTCGACCTCGAAGCTCCACTTGCCGACCGCGCCGCGGATCGCCCGCGCG
>JBLMXY010000197.1:0-3040 GCA_050257975.1 Acidobacteriota bacterium | reverse complement strand
GCGCACTCCCGCGATCAGCGTCACGAGAAGTAGCCACGAGAAAGAGCGCTCCGGCGGCCAGAGCCGAAATGCTCGCTTTCTGCGCTGAGCTGCGGAAGGCCCGGCCTTTAGGCCCACAGCTCTCCTTTGCGCGATTTGCGAGCGCGAGCGCGGGGACGGCGCGGACTCCCGCAATGGACGAGGGGCGGAAGCCTGAACCGGGTCTGAGCCGGCTTCTGCTTCGCGCGCGAGGACTAGTAGGAGTGCCTGAGCGGTGACAGATTTTGCAAGAACAAGGGGCGCGCCGCGTGATACCCGCCCTCCTCAGAGGGGTCCAAGACCCGCTCGATCTCGCGTACCTCAGCCATCGTCGTCAGGTCGGGAACGCAACGGCGACTGGCCTCCGGGTTCTCGCTGATTCCAGGCACAGCCATGCAGAAGGTCAGGATGTACCCCGATGTACCCCGAGCTCTGACGAGGCCGGCGCCCGCGGCACCACGGGAACCACATAAAGCCCTTGGACAAGCCCGAAAGCGGCAAGCGGCTGATGGGATTCGAACCCACGACCTTCTGCATGGCAAGCAGACGCTCTAGCCAACTGAGCTACAGCCGCGCGAACCGGGATTCTAGCCGCGCCGCTCCGGCGACTAGGAGCCCGCGAGCGTCGCGTCGAGCGAGATCTCCACGCCCGCGAGGGCCTTCGAGACGGGGCAATTGGCCTTCGCGGTCTCGGCGAGCTGCCGCAAGTCGTCCGAGCCGATGCCCGGCACCTCGGCCTCGGTCTGGAGCTCGATCCGAGTGATCGACGGGCCCTCGTCGGCCGGCTCCAGGTGCACCCGCGCGATCGTCTCGACCCGCTGGGGGTCGTGGCCCGCGGTCGCGAGCGCGTTGGCGAACGCCATCGAGAAGCAGCCGGCGTGCGCGGCGCCGACCAGCTCCTCCGGGTTCGTTCCGGGCCCCTCCTCGAAGCGGGAGGCGTAGGAGAACTGGCCTTCGAAGGCGCCGCCGCCGAACGCCATCGTCCCGCTTCCGTCCTGGAGCGCGCCGTCCCATCGTGCGTTTGCCGTCCGAACCGCCATCTTTCCGCCTCCTCTAGTCGTTCGCGTCGAGCGCCTCGTTCACGAGGCTGTCTGCGTGGGCGTTGTCCTCTCTGGGAACGTTGCGGATCGACCACCGGTCGAAGTCCGCGAGCGCCGCCCTGACCTGAGCATGGAGCTCACGCAGGGCGGCGTCCTTCACCCGGTATTCCCCGCGCACCTGCCTGACAATCAGCTCCGAGTCGCCCACCAGGTCGAGATCGCGGGCACCCAGGGCGCGCGCCCGCTCGATGCCCAGGAGCAGGGCGCGGTACTCGGCCACGTTGTTGGTCGCGTGGCCGATCGCCTCGGAGCGCGTCTCGAGGACCTCGCCGTCCGGGTCCGCCAGCACGGCAGCGATCGCCGCGGGCCCCGGGTTGCCGCGCGCGCCGCCGTCGACGTGGACGACGACCCGCTCGCTCAAGCTTCCTGAGCCGCCTGCTCGGGGTGCTCGGTGGCCGACCGGAGGCGAAGCGTCCCCTCCTCGTCCACGGCGGCGTTCCAGGCCCGCGTCTCCTCGTCGAGCTCGGAGAGCTCCGCGCCCTTGGCGACCTCGCGGACGGGCTCGCCGTCGTCACCATCTCCGTCGGCCCCGACCTCCCACTGGTACCAGGAGAGCTCCCACGCGACGGTCACGAGCGCCAGCTGGCGCCGCTGGTCCGGCTTCACGCGCGCGTAGGGCTCGCCGAGGGACCGGATCAGCCCGGCCACCTTGCGTCGCTCCTCGCTCGAGTTGAACCGTTCCACGGCCCGGCGCATGAGGGCCTCGGGGCCTCGCTTGGCCTTGCGGGTCGTGCTTCGCGGGCTCGCGCCGGCCGCATCCTGGGCGGCCCGTGGGCGCGTCTGCCGCTTTGCCCTCGGCTTGGCGGGCGTGCGCGCTCGCGGTCGCTTCTCCGCCTGCTCGGCGGGCTCCGCCCTGGCCTCGCGCTCGAGTGCCGGTTCGGGCGCCGGCGCCGGCGCCTCCTCGGAGATCGCGTCGGGCTCGGCGACCGGCTCGGGCTGCGCCTCGTCGGGCGGAGGCGGCCAGGCCTCCTGGTCGGGCTGCCCCATGGCGGCGTCGAAGTCGTCCCAGGCGGGCTCGGAGCGCCGAACGGCGGGCTCGTCGTCGCCTGCCGCACCCCCACGCCGGCCACGGCTCGCCCGGGCCTTGGCGGCCGCGCCCCGCAGACGCTCCTTCAGGGCACGCCCCCGGGAGCGTCTCGGCGCGTCCTCGGCGACCGTATGGGCCATGGAGACCGGGATCCAGCCGGACGACTCCGCTCGCGAGCGGCAGAGCGAGCACACGCGGATCCTCTGCCGCGCGTCCGTCACGTACTCGTGGATCTGCTCGCCCTTGAGGATGGTCCGCCCGCAGACGTCGCAGGCCGGGAATGGATCGCGTGCGTCCGCCACGACCCCAACGTAGCAACGGCGCCCTAGGCGGCCGTCTTCTCGCCCGCCTCCTGGGCTTCCGCGACCACCTTCTGGGCGATGTGGCCGGGAACCTCCTCGTAGCGCTCGAAGTCCATCGTGTAGTCGCCGCGCCCGGCGGTGATCGCGCGCAGGTCCGGCGCGTAGTCGAGGACCTCGGCCATCGGGACCTCGGCCTTGATCTCGGTCATCGCGCCCTTCGGCTCGACTCCCATCGGGCGCCCGCGACGGGAGTTGAGGTCGCCGACGACGTCGCCGACGTTTTCCTCGGGGACGGTGATCGTCACCCGCACGATCGGCTCGAGCAGGTACGGATCGGCCGCGGCCGCGGCCTGCTTGAAGGCCATCGAGCCGGCGATCTTGAACGCCATCTCGGAGGAGTCCACCGAGTGGTGCTGGCCGTCGTAGAGGCGAACGCGCAGGTCCTTCACCGGATAGCCCGCGAGGACCCCCTGCTGCATGGCCTCCGCGATGCCCTTCTCCACCGCCGGGATGAAGCCGCCCGGGATGACACCGCCCTTGATCGCGTTCACGAACTCGAAGCCGGCGCCGGACTCGACCGGCTCGATCTCGAT
>JBLMXY010000196.1:0-12506 GCA_050257975.1 Acidobacteriota bacterium | reverse complement strand
ACCAGAGAGTGCCCATCTAGCGCTTCCCCTGCAAGCGCTCCCGAAGTTCCCTGAGGGCGTTCCTGTCGGTCTTTCGCCTCCGGATGGACTCGCGAAGCAGTGCAATGGCGGAAAGGCCTTCCGGCACCATCGACTGCTCTTCGATGGTTGGAAGCGCTGCCAGGATTTCCAACTCAGCTTCCTCTGGTCTACCCAGCGCCAAAAGGGATTCAGCGAGAATGATCCTTAGGTATGCAACCTGTGTCGCCAGACCCAGCGAGGCAAACGCAGCGATTCCCTCCCGAAACTTCTCTGCTGCGGCCTCGACCAGACCGCGGTCTCGAAGCCCTTCTCCAAAGATGTTTCTCAGCGTCGCGAGAACTATCGGTTGACTTTGCTGCGATGCGGCAGCCTCTGCCTCTCGAAGGCGCTCCAGACTCTCCCGGTTCCTCCCTAGTTTCGCGAGCACCTCAGCGAGTGTCATGAGAGCCCAGGGTCTGAGACGATCCGACGGCTTAACGGCCGCGCACAACTCCTCTAGATCCTTTAGTGCCTCGGAAAGGTCGCCGAAATCCTTTCTTAAGACTGCCTTCAAATATCTGCTTCTAGACGCAAGCGCATCGAAACCCTGTCGATCACAGTCTTGCGACAACCGTTCGACGGATGTGGCAAGGCCATCGAACTCCTTGAACGTGTACTGCATGCTCAAGCGAATGTACTCACATTGGGCTCGTCGCAACATTTCGTCCGTCGCGCCTTGGCAGGCGGCCTGCGCAGCGCCGAGCCAGCTGGCGCATTCCCTCCGACGCCCCAGCACTCGGCTGGTCGCAGCAGCGATGGTTGCTAACTCGCACAAGAAATACCGCTCTTCGTCAAACACGTCCCGAGTAGGAAGCCTTCTCTGCAGGACTTCATAAAGAGACTCTGCGTTCGCTAGTACTGTCTTCGGGGAAGCGTCTCGCTGTTGCCTCAGAAGAGAACACATTCGAAATAGCTGCTCTGGGTCCGACAACAGCTCAGCGCTCCAATCGACGACACCGACGAGGTCAACTGCATATCGTCGGTCGGCAGCAAGCCGCGATGTTGCGGAGCCGGAATCCCCTATGGAGTCGTATTTCTCAAGCCACTCTTGCGAGAGTCCGCCAAACCCCAGAGATCTCGAGTGTCGCCACGCGATGAAGGCAAAACGAACCAAGAAATCGTTTCTTTCGTCGAACTCATCCTCGGACCAACAGAGAGAGTCGATCATTTCAAAGACAGAGATTGCCTGACGAAGAACTGCCTCCGACGGCTTCGTCACCGTGACCAGCTCAAAACTGAGGAGGCTAAGAACAGCCAGCGCTTCGTCTCTCGCGCTAGGGCTCTTAATCTCTGAACTTGACGAAAGGGAGAGGTGGGTCCGCTTAAGATTGGCAACCAGCTTCCGCATTACAGATGTTTTGGGTACAGGCGGTTTCGCGTCCTTTGTCGACGCGACCCATGCCCGCAAGATCGCTTGAATGTCAGGGCTGAAGTCATTCATCGCTGGGCTCTCCTTGCATTGGTCGCCCGAGCGACTCGGGGCTGTGCCACTTGGCCGCTAGCCTTGCGCGCCTTAGGCACTTGCGTCGCCAGTTCAGGGCAAGGTGATCCACAACCTGATAGAGCCAGGCCTTGGGGTTTTTTGTGGGGTCGAGCTTACCGACGGCTAAGACAAAAGCATCCTGGACGACATCTCCCGCATCCTCAAATGGCAGTCCGTGTCTTCTCACCACTCGGCGCACCAGAGGAAGAAAGAAGAGTCGATAGAACCGCTCAAATTCAGCGGGGCTTAAGCCGCTCGCCAGTTTGAGTTCCGAGGCTGGCTGCCTGAACCCTTCGGTCACGACGGCACCCCTCACGAGCCACGATTGGCTGTTTAAACCTATATTGTCGCGAGCTTGGCAGGTGCAGTGGCTCGCCAAATGGAAGGCGGGAAGAGGGCGAAGCCTAGTTCGTAGGTTCCAGAAACTGAGCCAGTTAGGGCTAACCCTTGACCTTTAGTTTCTCCCGAAGCTGACGCAGGGCGATCGGGTCAGCCTTTCGGCGTCTAACCGAATCGCGAAGGAGTGCCACAGCGGCGAAACCCTCTGGAACCATCCTTTGCTCTTCGATCGTGGGCAGGGCCGCAGCGATTTGCCACTCCGCTTCACGGTTTCGATTGAGCGCAATCAGGGTTTCAGCGAGGACGATTCGGACGTATGCCTCGAGCGTGGCCATGCCTGCGGCCGCATACTCCTCTGCGGCGCCCTGCAGGGCTTCGGCTGCATGGCTGGGCATTCCCTGCTGCCGGAATGCCTCGGCCATCGCACCCTTGAGATGGGCAGCAACGAGAGGCTGAGTCCTAGCCGCTTGGTGGCTCGACACTTCCTGAAGGCAGGCAATAGCCTCAGCATACTTGCCCTTGCTCGACAGAAGTTCACCGTAGTGGACCCAGACCAGCGCTTCGAGACTTGGCTCAGCCGCAAGGGCATCATCTGCCTTCATGGCCTCCAGTCTTGCCATGGCCTCGTCGATCCTTGACGACTCCTTGAGCGCCATCGCTCCGAGAAAGTCGCATTTGAGGCGCTCACGGTTCATTCCGAACTTCCGATAGCTCATGCTCAGAGACGGGAGCACATCAAACACCCTCTGGTATTGACGGCGGTCGTAATGGAGGGTGAGGCGGGCGTAAGCCACGTTAGCCATAAGTGGCGCGGGATTTACCGTGTGGCGGAATCCCGCTTCAGCTCGGTCGTACCAACATTCAGCCTCGTCCCGCATACCGAGTTGACGGGCGGCGTTCCCCGCTGTCAGCGCAGATTCCCCCATGAAGTAGTCGCGTTCGTCGAAAAGCCCCAGCGACCGCTCGTTAGCCTCCAGCCAACGATAAAGGCGAGCAGCCTCGTCGAAAACTGTCGCGGGCTCTACGTCGCATCTCGACCTCAGTTCGGCACAGATCGCGAGGAAGCAATCAGGGTTAGACAGGGTCGTTGCTTCCAACTCCTCGGACCTCTCGTCGACGCCTACGGCCAAGAAGGCACACGCCAGTAACCGGGAATCCTCCGCCGACAGGCCTGGGGTACAGGCCTGTCGGGAGCGAAATGGAAGGACGCGACCCGTCTCAGGCATCGGTTCTCTGCCGGAAGGAGAGTAGCTCGAGGCTACGCGCAAAGTCGCGTGCCACGTCAGCGGGCTCGCGATCAAGGAGGGTCTTCAATCTCTCATCCGACTCACGAGCTCCAGTGCCGACTACATACCTTTGATACTCACGCGCAAACTGGCAGCAGGCAACTAGCAGAAAGGGTCGGCTCGCTCTCGGCGACTGACAACCAGGCCGGGCGCAGAAGCGCACGAACCAGAGGTAGAGATCCTTCTCAAGTTCGGTGGCTTCTGATTCGTGAAGGCCGTAGTGAGCCACGAGGGCGATATGGATCAGGCCCAAAGCCTCCTGAAAGGCCTCCTGTACCTGTGCCTCGGCCGGATTTCGCACAGATACTTGCTTAGCGGCCTCGTCGCTGATTTCCATATGTCCCTCGGTTTTGACCGAATGATAGGCCTGTACAAAAGGACAGTCAAGCCCCTTTCTCTAGGCGCGGTCCCTAGAGATAAGAGGCCTGTATTCAGTTACTTGAGCAGCTATACCGTGCTAGGCACGCCGCCGGTGAGCGCTTCCAACCCGATTCCTTTCGCCAACGACCCGGACCCCATGCCCGGGTCAAACAGAACGAAGCTCGCCAACGCGACCTTCGCTCGGGAATGACCGGAACGAGCGGCTCCGATCACACCTCAGCGAAGGCGTCGGACCTGCTGGCGGCTGAGGGCGCCGCCAAATGAATTACGGGGTTCCCACCAGGTCGAAACGAATGAAGCGAAGCAGGACTATTCGATCACAGTCGGGCCGGCCCGTGTCAACTCCTTTTTCGCTGCCCCCTACCCGGCCTTGACCAGGGCCTTGAGGATCCGGTCCTGGTAGGCGTGGCCGTTGGTGTCCCAGACCCAGGGGCCGTTCAGCAGGATCGCAAAGACGTAGGTCTTCCCCGATTGGGCCGTCACGTACCCGGCCAGGGTCGATACCCCCTTGATACTGCCGGTCTTGGCAACCACCCGGCCCCGCATCAGGGGGTCCCGCAGGCGGTGCCGGAGCGTCCCCTCGGGCTCCCCCGAAACGGCGAGCGTCTCCTTCCACTCCGGCCCGTAGGACCGCCCGTTCATCGTCCGGAGGAAGTTCACGACGTCGGCCGCCGCCACCCGGTTATGCGGCGAGAGGCCGGAGCCGTCGTGCAGGTCGTAGCGATCGGGTTCGAGCCCGACCTCGGCCAGGAACTGCTTTTCGGTCTGAACGGCGTTGGGCCAGCTTCCGGTCCCGGTCCTTTCGGCCGCCAGCGTCTTGAAAACCTGCTCGGCGTAGAAGCCCTGGCTGCGCTTGTTGATGACGGCAAGCGTGGGCAGGAGGCTGGATTCCGTCTCGGCGACCAGGGTCCACGCGTTGTCCGGATGGACCGGCTTCTCGACGATGTCGCCCATCAGGGTGATCCCGGCATTCTTGATCCGGTTGCGCAGGGCCGAGCCGAAGAAGCCCGGCGCATCATCGATCGCGATGGGGGTAGACCACCAGATGCTGCGAGAGGGGACCGTTCCCGACACGGTCACATCGCCCGATCCCGCCGACCGGCCCACGGCGAGGCGCGCCCTTCCACGGCCCACCGTGCGCGCCCACGAAAGGGGCCGCAGCATGCCCGTCTGCGGCTCGATGGAGACGGAGGCCGGCCGGCCCGGCCTCGGGCCCGGGCGGATCGAGACGACGACGACGTTGTCGTTGTAGGACAGCGCCGAGATCGGCGCCTGGTACCACCGGGCCTCCTGCCCCTCGGGCCACTCGGGGTGCCGGCTCACCGAATCGAAGAAGGAGTCGTTCAGGATGAGATCGCCCGAGATCCGCAGGATGCCTGCCTTTGCGAGCCCTTCGGCCCACTTGTCGAAGACGGCGTAGTAGTCGTCGTCGTAGAAGCGGCCCGAGATGTTCGGGTCCCCTCTCCCGACGACGAGAAGCGACCCCACCAGGAGGCCGTCCCGGATCTCGCCGCGGCGCCAGAAGGTGGTCTTGAACTTGTAGTCGGGCCCGAGAAAGTGCAGCGCCGCCGCGGTCGAGAAGAGCTTGGTGACCGAGGCGATCGTCTCGGGCGACTGCGGGTTGCGCTCGAAGACGGGCTGGCCGGTTTCGAGATCGGCGATCTCGATCGAAACGCCGGTTTGAGCGGCTGGCGGCCGGCGCGCCGCGAGAGTCAGGACTTGATCGAGCGTCTTCGGCGCAGACACCGCGGCTCTGGGCGAGTGGCGTGGCCTCGCGGAGGAAGCCGCGGCAGGCGCAGCCGGTGATAGCAGCGCAAAAATCCCCAGTGCCGCGTAGAGCCGCAGAATCACCCGGTTAATGCCCTTTCCAAAATTATAATCCACTTCGGTGCGTTTCGACCAGCCGGCGAAGCTTTTCGAGGTTTCGGTGCGCGAGCTCGCCGAGGAGGAGGGCTTTCGGCGCGTTGGGTTCGACCGCGGGGACGGGTGGCGCCGGCTCGGCCTCGGCTCCCAGGTCCACGCTCGGGTGCTCTCGGCGCGGCGCGACACGCATGCCGACTATCGGGCAGAGGTCCACCTGCAGGCGCGCATCCCGGTCGAGAACTGGACGGCCGTCCTCACGGGCCGGCTGGACGGGTGTGTCGAGCGGGAAGCGGGGCGCTGGCTGATCGAGGAGTTCAAGTCCACCAATCTGTCGGTGGATGGCGTGCGCCCCTCCGGTTACGCCTTCGAGCGCGACCGGCGGCAGCTGCTCGCCTACTGCTACCTCTGGCGGCGTCTCGGGCATCCCGGGGTCGCCGGCGCCCTGGTGTACGTGGACATCGAGACCGGCGAGGAGGTCTCGATCGAGGTCGACTTCGGCGAAGAAGCCGAGCGCGACGTCGAGCGGCGCCTGGCCCGGCTGCTCGCGATCTGGAGGGCCCAGGAGAAGACGCGGCAGCGCAAGGCCCGGGCCGCCGACCGCCTTCCCTTCCCGCACACCGCGCCTCGCCCGATCCAGGAGAAGCTGATCGCCGCGGTCGCGACGGCCGTCCGGCAGGGGGAGAACCTGCTCGCGGAGGCGCCCACGGGCTCCGGGAAGACTGCGGCGGTGCTCTACCCGGCGCTTGCCGAAGGGCTGCGCCAGGGCAGGCAGGTCGTCTTCCTGACCTCCAAGACGCTCCAGCAGAAGATGGCCGTCTCCTGCCTCGTGGCCATGAACGAGCGCGTCTTCTCGACGCTCCAGGTCCGCGCCAAGGAAAGGATGTGCGCCAACGACCGCATCCTCTGCCACGAGGATTTCTGCCGGTTCGCGCGCGACTACCCGGACAAGATGGCGCGGTCGAACATCCTCGGGCGGCTGCGCGATTCCTACAGCCACCTCGATCCCGAGACGGTCTTCGAAGAGGCGCGGCGGGAGGAGGTCTGCCCCTTCGAAGTGCAGCTCGAGCTCGCCCAGCGCGCGGACGCGATCGTCGCCGACTACAACTACGTCTTCGAGCCGGGTGTGGCGATGCGCCATCTGACGGGCGAGGAGCTCGCCAATGTGATCCTCATCGTCGACGAGGCGCACAACCTGCCCGACCGCGCCCGGCAGATCTTCTCGCCGGAGCTGCTCGAAGAGGAGCTCCGGGCGGTGGTCAACCGGCTCCGGCTGCAGCCCGGCGAGCTCTTCGCGGACCTGGCGGAAACGCTCGAAGAGGTGCTCGCCCTGCTCGATCGCTCGGCCGAGGAGCTGCCGGAGGGGGAGGCGATCGCCGAGACTTCCCCGCCGGCCGAGGAGATCCATCTCCTGCGCGCCGAGTGGGAGCCGAAGCTCGCGCGGTATCTCGCCTGGAAGCGCGAGACGCGGCTCGCGCTCGTGGACGACCCGGTGCTCGACGCCCACTTCGCCCTGCAGCGTTTCGCCGCCGTCCTCAACCTCTACGGCCCCGACTTCACCTGCGTCGTCGAGCGGCGAGCGAGCGGCATCCGTCTTGCCCTGATTTGCCTGGATCCCGCCCGGGTTCTCGAGCCCGTCTTCCGCCGCGCCTCGGCCTCCGTTCTCATGTCCGCGACGCTGGCGCCTCCCGAAGCGGTGACGCGCGTCCTGGGGCTCGAAGCGGAACGGACCGCGACGATCTCGCTTCCGCCTCCGTTCCCGCCCGAGAACCGCAAGGTGATGATCCTGCCGCACGTGCGGACGACCTTTGCGGCCCGCGACCGCAACTACGGCCGGATCGCCCGGCTCGTTGCGGACATGTCCGACGCGCACCCGGGCAACGATCTCGTCCTCTTTCCCTCCTACCGCTTCCTGACCGAGGTCGCCCGGCAGATGCCGCCGACGCGGGCGCGGCTGCTCGTGCAGAGGCCCGACCTGACCGACTTCGAGCGCCAGCAGATCCTGCAGGCGCTCTGCGCGCCGGCGGCCGAGGGGATCCTGCTCTTTGCCGTCTCGGGCGGCATGTATGCGGAGGGGGTCGACTACCCGGGAGAGCTTCTCTCCGGAGTCTTCGTCGTCTCGCCGGCCCTGCCTCAGGTCTCCTTCGAGCGGGAGCTCCTGCGCCGGTACTTCGAAGAGAAGGAGGAAGCGGGATTCGACTACGCCTACCTGCAGCCGGGGATGACCCGCGTCGTGCAGGCCGCCGGCCGGCTGATTCGCAGCGAGACCGACCGCGGCGTGATCGCACTCATCTGCCGGCGCTTCGTCGAGGAGCCCTACGCGTCCCGCCTTCCGCGGGACTGGTACGAGGAGACCCCGATGGAGCTCGTGACGAACCGCCCGGCGGAGGAGATCCGGGAATTCTTCGAGAAGTATGGACCAGGGGCCGGGGACTGAGCATCACGCGAGCGAAGTCCTTACTCCGTAGTTCTTAGTCCTTGGTCGAGGAGCCGCGATGCCCAATCCCTACAAGAGCCTCAAGTACCCGCGCCTGACCGTCGATTCCTTCGTCCGGGACCGGCGGGGGCGCCTCCTGCTCGTCCAGCGCGGGCGGCCGCCCTACGAGGGACGCTGGGGCCTGCCGGGCGGCTTCTGCGAGTGGAAGGAGACGACCGAGAACTGCTGCCGCCGGGAGACGCTCGAGGAAACGGGGCTGCGCGTGCGCGTCGGGAGGCTGCTCGGCGTCTACTCGAAGCCCGACCGCGATCCCCGCGGCCACAACGTGACCGTTCTCTACGCGGCCACTCCCACTGGCGGCCGGCTGACGGGTGGCGACGACGCGGCGGACGCGCGCTGGTTCAGCCGGAAGCAGCTTCGCCGCCTCCGCTTCGCCTTCGACCACGCGAAGATCGTCAGGGAGCAGATGGCTCGACGGCCGGCGGAGGGTCCTCCTTCGCGCGGGCGGCGCGGCGCCGCTCGAGGATGAGCATCTCCCGCACCGCGTCGAACTTCTCCTTGTGCTTCTTGATGATCCCGACGACCTGGTCCACCTTCGTCGCGAGGTGAACCAGCTTCAGGTCCTCGGCGTTGACCAGGCGGCGCGGCACCATCTGGCGACCCATCCACTCGATCAATCCGTCCCACATCTCGCCGACCAGGATCACGGGCCGCTCCGTCATGAAGCCCACCTGCAACAGCTGCCAGACCATCATCAGCTCCAGCGCCGTGCCGATGCCGCCCGGGAAGATGACGAACGCCTGCGACATGCGCACGAAATGGTGGAGACGCGAGAAGAACGTCCGATGGGCGGTGACGCTGTCGAGATAGGGGTTCGCCTTTTCGTACGGGATGGCGATGGTCAGGCCGTAGGAGCGCGTCTTGCGCAGCCCCCTCGAATTCGCCGCGCCCTCGTTGGCGGCTTCCATCAGGCCCGGGCCGCCGCCCGTGACGATGTCGCAGTTCAGCTCGGTCAGTCGCGAAGCGAGGTCGCGGACCTCCTCGTACTCGCGGTCGGTCGCCGCCAGGCGCGCGCTGCCGAACACCGCGACCCGATAGAAGTGCAGCTCGGCAGGGTTCAGGGACTCGAGCTCCTCGATCGTGTCCCAGAGACGCACGATGGTGCGGTCGATGATCTTTCCCACTTCCGGCTCGCGCCGGATCTTCTTGCTCGATGGCATGCGTGAATCTCCCCGGGACGGGCACCCTGCCCGCCCGTCGGCGTCATTGCTCGACAGGAAGCTTACTCCGGCGCGTGGAGCGTCGCCGAGAAGGCCTTGGCGAGAAGCCCCTCTCCGGTGACCGCCCAGACCGTGTACCGGTAATAGGCCCCCGGGCGGGTCTCCGGATCCACGTAGGCATAGCGGAATGATTCGGGAGTCTCCGTCGAAGCCGGAACGATCTGCGGCCCGGTTCGCGCGATCCGGCCGTCCGGCAGGACCTCCTCGCGAAAGACGGCCCATCCCGCCAGATCCGCGTGCGAGGAAGTCGTCCACCAGAGACGGGAGCCCTCCGCGGAGGGCATCGCGTGCGGGGCGAGATCCGCGAAGGGATACGCGGACACCGATTCGAAGAAAGCGGGGGCCGCGGGACCGGGGGAAGACGCGCCGGCGACGACGAAATCGACCCGCGCGACACCGGTCAGGGCCATCGCGTGAACGGTGCCGGGATCGAGGAAGACCACGTCCGGCGGCAGCTCGTGATCGCGATAACGAACGACCGCGGCGCCGTCGCCCGCTCCCGCGGGCCACTGGAACTTGATCGCTTCCGTGCCGTCCTCGGGCAGGTACGCTCGGTGGCGAAGGGTCCAGGCGGCCGGCGCCGCGGCATCGAAGCCTCCCGCCTCGAGATCGTAGAGGTCGATGCCGGCCGGGCCGGGCTCGGTCTCCAGCGTCGCGTAGAGCCGCGCCGCGAATCGAAGAAGCAACGACTCTTCCGGCCTGCCCGTCCTCTCGGCGTAGGTCCGGACCAGGCTCGTCGCGAGATCCTCGCCCCGCTCGCTCGCCCGCTCCCAGACGAGGCGCAGCGAGCCCCTTCCTCCGGCGTCGAGCGCGAGCTCCCCGAGCAATGCCCGCCCCATCGTTCGGGCGTGGTCGGCCAGCCGTAGCGTTGGCGCCGCCGCGACGGCCCGCGCCGCCTCGACCGCCTCGGGCGAATCGCCGTTTCCCGAGAGAAGCTCGGCGGCGGCGGTCGTCAGGAATCCCTGGTCGGGCACGCCGTAGCTGGAGACCGCGGCGAGCGCCAGCAGCCGGGCGGTCTCCCGAACGATCTCAGCGTCCGACAGATTCGCGCCGTCGATCTCGATGGTCGGGGTCACCAGGCGGCGCCGGTCTAGCGAACGAGCCACCAGGCGCCGAACACCGCCGGCCTCCCGCCGGGTCACGAGGATTCGAAGCGGATCGCCGGCCGCGAAGGGCATCGGCCAACCCTGCTCGTCGAAGAGCTCGGTCGTGAGCCTTCCAACCAGCTTCGAAAGCGATTGGCGAAGGGCGGGGTCGTTCGCCTCGTCGCGCAGCACGACCGCCGGGGAAAGCGGTTGCGGCGGTCCGAAACTTCGAAAGGGACTATCGGGCCAGCCGACCCGGCTGCCCGGCTCTCCCTCCTGAGCCGCGAGGCTGGCCGCGCCCCAACCGAGCAAAAGGCAACAGATCAGTGCCTTAGCGAGTCGCCGCACCTCATGCTGTATTGCCATCGAGCGGTCAGGATAGACGGGCAGCCGCTTTCCGTCAACGCTGTTACGGACGCCGCCGCCTCGACGTTTGGGCAAATCGGGCCGAAAAGAGCCCGCTACTTGGCGTCGGGCTCGGAGGAGTTGAGGACCCGCGCCACGACGACGGTGATGTTGTCTACCCCGCCCTTCTCGTTGGCCAGGTCCACCAGGACCCGGCAAAGCTGCTGCGGATCTTCGTTGTCCGCCACGGCCTGCTCGATCTCCTCATCGGACATCATCGTGGTCAACCCGTCGGAACAGAAGAGGAACCGGTCGCGAGCCGAGAAGGAGATCTCCTGCAGGTCCGGCGATACCGAGGGGCCGCCCCCGAGCGCCCGCGTCACGACGTTCTTCAACGGATGGGACTTCGCCTCGTCCTCGGTCAGGATCCCCGCGGCGACCTGCTCGTGCACCCACGAGTGATCGTCGGTCAGGCGCTGGAGCTTCCCGCCCCGGAACATGTAGGCGCGGCTGTCCCCCACGTGCGCCAGAGAAAGGATCTTCTCGTTCAGCAGCCCCGCCACGACGGTCGTCCCCATTCCCTTCAGCCAGGGCTGCGCGGCGACCGCCGCCATCACCCGCTCGTTTGCCTTCTCGATGGCGATCGCGAGACGGTTGCTGTTGAAATCGAGAGAGTGGTTGTACTTGAAGGGCCAGGTCGCTTCTTCCTTCTGGCGGGTGGCCGCGATGAACTCTCCGATCGTCTCCACCGTGATCCGCGCCGCGACCTCGCCCGCCGCGTGACCGCCCATCCCGTCGGCGACGACGAAGAGGCCGTCGCTCAGGTCCAGGGCGAAAGCATCCTCATTGTGCTTCCGCTTCCGGCCGACGTCGGTCAGCCCGAACGCTTCGATCGAGGGCATGCTCAGGGCTTGACCGCTCGCTTCGCTCGGACTTCGTCGAGGGCCCGCCGGACTTCCCCGGCCGACGGGTCCCACCGAAGGGCTTCCTGGAACGCCTTCTCCGCCTTGACGAGCAGACCCGCCTGGCGGAACACCGTTCCCGCGTCCTTGAGCAGGTTCAGGTTGTGGGGATCGAGCGTCATGGCGACCTCCAGCGCCTTGACCGCCGTGCGCATGTCGCCCGATCGGGCCGAGGCGAGGCCCAGATAGTGCTGCGCCTTGGCGTCGTTGGGGTTGCGGTGAACGGCGAGCTGGAAGTTCCCGGCCGCGTCGGCGAACTGCCGCTCCTTGTAGGCCTGCATCCCCTGCGCGAGCAGGCTCTGGGTCACCGAATCGGCGTCCGGAGAAGCGGCGCCGCTCGCCTTGAACGCCTGCTCGAAGTCGTAGGCCTTCCGGCGAACGGGATTGGTCAGCACGTTGACGGCCTCCGTCAGGTCCTGAAACTTCGCCTCCGCCTCGGCCTTCTGGTCGCGCGCGGCACGGTCGGGATGGGCTTCCCGGGCGAGCGACCGGAATCGCTCGCGGATCTCGGCCTCGTTGGCGTCGCGGGTGACGCCCAGCAGGGCGTAGTAGTCAACGTCTCGGGACATCTGATCTTCGAAATGATACGCCGCGCGTGCCGCGCCTTTCTGGCGGCTAAAGATACGGGAAAAGCGACGGGCCCGGCAAGGCCGGGGGCCCGCACCCCGCACCCGCCGGAGGCCGCGCCGCCGGGCGCCGCGAGGCCGGACCGCCGCTAATGCCGCTTCTCGGTGAGCAGCTTCTTCGCGGTCAGGCGCAGGCCCTCCGGCAGATTCGGGTCGCGCATGATGCTCTTCAGGGTCCGCACGTTCAAGTGCTTGACCAGGGGCAGCGTGATGGCGATCGGGACGGCCGGGTTCCGGACGAGCGCCTGCATGATCGGCTGCTTGCGAACCCACTCCCTGTTGAGCGAGATCTTCCGGAAGATCTCCGAGTCCAGGTGGCGCATGGTGCAGAAGGACTCGACCTCGTTGATCGTGAGGCCGCG
>JBLMXY010000195.1:0-10073 GCA_050257975.1 Acidobacteriota bacterium | reverse complement strand
GCCCCGCTCCGGCGACCCAGACGTTCGGCGACGTGCCGCCCTCGCACACGTACTTTCGGGCGATCGAGGCGCTGGCGGCCTCCGGCATCACGGCCGGCTGCGGCGGAGGGAACTTCTGTCCCAACAGCACGCTGACGCGGGGGGAGATGGCGGCCTTTCTCGCGCGGGCCCTCGGCTTGCACTTCCCGAACTGACGGAAAGAGCCGGGCCGGGCTCCACCCGCCCGCCCCGACCAGGAAGTCGCCGAGGAAAGGGTCCTCCCGGCGACCGATTTCCAGTGTTTGAGTGCTGGCAGAAGCGGCGCTAGCAGCATCCGGGTGCCGCCGCGGACGGACCGCCTCGGGATCGCTGAAGAAAATCGGCCGCCCACTTCTTCCACGCCTCGGACAACCGAGGAACCTCGAGCAAACGCCCGGCCTCGTCTCGATCACGCGTGAAGATCCGAAAGACGTCGCGGACCGTGAGGTCGATGTTCGGCCTGTGGACGAGCCGGATCCCATCTCCAGCCCCCACATCGCCCTCCCCGACGATTCGAAGGTAGGCTCCGGGGCGCAGCGCCTCGGTGAAGCGGCGCGGGAACTGGTCGTCGTTCATTCGAACGCCGAGCCGCCAGCAAGGCACCCTCGGCTCCGAGACTTCGAGAATCGTGGTCCCCGCTTCCCAACGCTCCCCGATCACGGCATCGTTGACCTCGATTCCTTCCGTGGTGAGGTTCTCGCCGAATTCACCGGCGACGAAAGGACGGCCAATTCTCTCTTCCCACCACCGCGCGTCCTCGACGGCATACGCGTACACCGCCTTGTCGGGACCTCCGTGTGCCCCGCGATCCGCCTGGTCGTCCCCGGCCAGATCGACCCCTCGGGCCGCGACCCGTCCGACGGTCGGAGTCTTCCAGATGGCGCTCCTGGCCGCGCGCCCCTTGTATTCGAATTCGCGCGGCGTGCCGACGTTGACGGAGAGAACTTTCCCTGCAGCGGCCACTTCCCTCGCCTTCCTACGGCCAGAAGATCAAGACCCAGGCAGTGAGCGCGATCGCGGGCACGAGCGCGCCGACCAGCGCCGCCCCGAGCCCGGCGGCCCAATCCGCGAACCTCGGCCCGGCGGGCTGCCGCGCGAAACGCTTCGAGACCGATCGGGCCGCGAGGCCAAAGCCCGGCAGCGCGATGAGCGCGGTCAGGAGCGCGGCCTCGGTCCAGGCGTTCGACGGCCGCGCCAGCAGGAGCTCGTCCGCGGATGCGACTCCCCGCCCCACAGCCGCCGCAGCCGCGACGATGGCCGTGGCGCCGAGCCAGACCGCCAACAGCGAGCGCCGGCCGAAACGTCGCGCGACTCGCCAGGCGACGAAAACATAAAGGGCGGCGACGGCGAGAATCAACAGGAGCGCAGGGACCGCCGTGAGGTTGCGATTCATGGCCCGGCCTCCGGTGCCGTGGGTCGGCCTTTGCATTGTGGCATTTCCGCAGGAGTTGGCGGAAGCGTGTGGGAATCGAACCCACCCGTCCCGGCAGAACCGCGACGCCGACGGATTTGAAGTCCGCGAGGACCACCAGGCCCCATGCGCTTCCGCGTGGGATTATGTCAGCAGCCGCGACGGGCCGTCATTCCCTGGGCTCGACGCCGGGCGAAGCCGCGAAAATCCCGGCGGAGGCGACGATCCAGCCGATCAGGTAGCCGAGGACCTCGACCCAGCCGCTTTCGTAGTCCCGAAACAGGTCGTCGCGCTCGAGCCCGCTGTGCCGCAGCGTCAGGCGGGTGCCTCCCGGGATCGGCTCGAGCGTGAACTCGACGAGGTTCTCCACGCCCTCGAACATCGAGTTGAACCAGGTCTTGACGAGCCTGCGCGGCGGCTCGACGATCCGGTACTCTCCGGCGACGAACACGGGCCTACCCTCCGGGCCCCGGAAGTCGAATCGGTACTTGCCTCCCGGACGCAGATCCACCCGCGCCTTCGTCATCCGCTTCCCCCACCACTGCATGAGCTCGCCGGGGTCCGTCAGAGCGCGGAAGACGCGGTCGGGCATGGCCCGGATCTCTCGAACCATCTCCAGGGCGCCCGAATTTCTCCCGGCTGTCATGGCCTCCTCCTCCCCTCCTCGTCGCGGCGCTCGACGTATCGCGCGAGCTCGTCCAGCCGCTCGCTCCAGAAGACTTCGTACCGGTCGATCCAGGTTCGAACGGCCTTGAGCCTCCGGGGCCTGAGCTCGTAGATGCGTTTCCGGCCGTCGCGGCGCGCGCGGACGAGGCCGGCCTGCCGCAGGACGCGCAGGTGCCGGGCGACGGCGGGGCGCGAGGAGGGGAACCGGCGCGCCAGGGCGCCCGCCGTCCGCGATCCCCGAGACAGCTCGTCGAGCAGCCCCCGCCGCGTCGGCTCGGCGATGGCCCGGAAGACCGCATTGGACGCGGCGCCGCCTCGATATGTAACCATGTTGTTACGTTAGCTCCGCCTGGGAGGGTTGTCAAGGGCCCCTCACCCCGGCCGAACGCCAACCTGAAGGCTAGGACGTCCTCGGCTGCGCCCGCTCGAGGGTGGTCCGCTCGCGGCTCTCTTTGCCGCCGCCCACGAACTGGAAGGTCATGATCAGGTGATCGGCATCCGGCAACCCCAACTCGAGGCCGGCCACGCGGGGCGCGTCGGGCGAACTCCGGTTCGTCGCGTCGACGAAAGAGAAGTTCAGGATTCCCTTCGCGAGGTCGATGCGGTCGGCCTCAGGCGCGGCTGATTGCGAGCCCCGCAGTAATGCGTCATCCGCAGGTCGGCGCCGTCCAGGTGATAGACGCTCGTCATCGAGGGCATCCCGTCGACCGAGAGGGTTTCCACCAGAGCGGAGCCGTAGCCGGTCAAGGAGTAGGACGCCTCCATCCTTCCGCTGTCGGTTCTGGCGCCGGCCCACTGGAACGACCCTCTCCAGTCCCCGACCAGCCCGCGAAGCTCGTCGAATGCCGCGGCGGCGGGCGTGTCCTCGGCCCGCGAAGCAGGAAGGACGCTCAGAAGGAGGGAAGCGGCGAGAAGAAAGACGCGCACCATGATAATCCTCCTGCGCGACGGGATTCCACACGGTTGCGCGTGTTCCGCTGTCACAATGTCGCGAGCTGCCTCAGCGACGTTGCGAGCTGCCTCACAATTTCGCGGGCGAGCACCCGAAAGGCCCCCCCTCACCCCAACCCTCTCCCGCCGGGAGAGGGGGTTGATTGCGTGGCCGGAATCGCAATCCTACTTCTTGCCGATCGCCCTGGTCATCCGCTCGAGACGAAGACGGTCGAGGCTCTCGAGCGGGAGCGCGGTGAAGAGGCCGAGCCGGCGGTAGATCTCGCCGGCCGCCTTCCGAACGGCCTTTCGCCTCTCCTCTTCGCCCCGGGCGGCATCCGGATCCTCCGAACCCCAGTGGGCGATGATCGGCTGGCCGGGCCAGACGGGGCAGGACTCGCGTGCCCTGTCGCAGACCGTGATGACGAAATCGAACTTCACGTCTCGGAACTCCTCCCAGGACTTGCTTCGCGCGGAACCGGCGTCGATCTGGTAGCTCTCCTTGAGGAGCTCGATCACGTAGGGGTTCACCCGACCCTTCGGGCTCGCCCCGGCGCTGAAGACTTCGAAGTGCTCGGGAGCGAGCCGCTTCAGAAAGAACTCCGCCAGGATGCTCCGGGCGGAGTTGCCGGTGCAGAGGAAGAGGATCTTGAATTTCTTCGGCCTCGATGCCTCGGCCATCGGTTTCTCCCCTTGCCGCTCGATCGTTACGGCGAAGCGGCGACCGGGAACCACCGCCGGGTCGCCACGCAGATCCGGCAGACCGAGAGCATCACGGGAACCTCGACCAGCACCCCGACGACCGCGGCGAGGGCGGCGCCCGACCCGGGCCCGTACAGGGCGATCGCCGTCGCGACCGCGAGCTCGAAGAAGTTGGAGGCGCCGATCAGGGCGCCCGGAGCCGCCACCGAATGCTCGACGCCCGCGAGCTTCATCAGGCCGTACGCCAGCGACGAGTTGAAGTAGACCTGAAGCAGGATCGGCACGGCGATGAGCGCCACGTGGAGCCAGCGGCCCGTGATGTTTTCCGCCTGGAACGCGAAGATGAGCGTCAGCGTCGCGAGGAGCGCCGCCGTCGTGACCGGGGCGAACCCTCGCACGAATCGCTGCTCGAACCAGGCGGCCCCCCGGCGCGCGATCAGGACGGAACGGCTCGCCATCCCGAGCGCCAGCGGAATGACCACGAACACGAGGACCGACCCGAACAGGACCCCGAGCGGCACCTGCAGTCCGGCCGCTCCGGTCACGAGCAGTTTCACGATCGGCGCGAAGGCCGCGAGCATCAGGAGGTCGTTCAACGACACCTGGACGAGCGTGTACGCCGGGTCGCCGTCCACCAGATACGACCAGACGAAGACCATCGCCGTGCAGGGTGCCGCCGCGAGGATGATCACGCCGGCGATGTACTGCCCCGCGAGCTCCGACCCGATCCAGGGGGCGAAGACGTGCCGGAAGAAGAGCCAGCCGAAGAACGCCATCGAGAACGGCTTGACCAGCCAGTTGACGAAGAGGGTGACGAAGAGGCCGCGCGGCCTGCGCCCGACGCCGGCGATCGACCGGAGGTCGATCTTCAGCATCATGGGATAGATCATCAGCCAGATCAGAACGGCGATCACGGCGTTGATGTGAGAGCCGCGGCCGAACTCGAGCCCCCGAAGCGCGGCGGTCAGCCCGGGGAACGCCTTTCCGATCAAGAGGCCGAGCGCCATGCTGGCCGCCACCCAGAGGGACAGCCGGCGCTCGAACGGGCCCAACCTCCGGGGCGCGCCGCCATGCGGCTCCGGCTCTTCCGGCCCCCGGCGGGATGGCGTCGGCGCGCCTTCGCGGGGTCCGCGGGGACTCGTGGTCCCCCCGGACGCCCGCGCTTGCGGCCTTTCGTCGCCCATCGCGTGCGCTCCTAACAGCAGGCGGCCGCAGGCTCTCCCTTGCGCTTGCCGTTCGCCGCAGCGGGCTGACAGCAGGTCGTCGCCGCGTCGGCCTTCCGCTCGAGGTCTTCGAGAACCGTGTAGACCTCCCAGCGGTTGCCGTCGGGATCGGTCACCCAGAACTTGTCCTGAAGCGCGTCGCAGCAGGCCTCCCGCTTCTCCCCCTCGGTCGGAAGGCCGCGGCCGGCGAGGACGCCCTTCCACTGCCGGACCTGCTCGGTCGAGTCGACCCGGATGCCCAGGTGCGACAGCGCGCCGGAGCCCGAGACGGCGCCCGGCTGCAGGGCGAGATGGATTTCCGGCTCCGCGGCAACGAACTTGGCGTAGTCCGCCTTGAGCTTCTTCGGCTCCCCCAGAAAGCGCCGATAGAAGTCCACGGACCGGTCGAGATCTCGGACGTTCAGGGAAATGTGCACGGACGACGCCATGACGCCTCTCCTTTCATCAATACATCGAAAACATTCGAAGAGTCGGGGCAAAAAAACTCGTCAGACGGCCCTGGCGATCGCGTCGGCGAGACGCCCGATCGCCGCTTCGTTGCGCCGGTAGTAGATCCACCGGCCCCGCTTCTCCGCCTCCACCAGGCCCGCCCGGCGCAGGAGCCCCATGTGGTGGGAGACCGCGGCCTGCGACAGCTTCACGGCCTGCTCGATGTCGCAGGCGCACAGGCCCGGCTCGTTGCGCGCGATCCGATCGCAGCAGGACTTGCCGCGCGTCTTGAGAAGCGAAAGGATCTTGACGCGCGTCGGATCCGACAGCGCCTTGAAGACCTGACTGAGATCTTCCTCATTCATACATCGAGAAACATAAAACTATGTGCCGGGCGCCGTCAAGGCCCTTTCTTGCCGTCTCAACCCCTTCCGTGGCGCTCCCCGCCGGTCCGGGCGTCTTCCAGAATTTCGAGCGCCCGCAGCCTGTATGATCGCCTCCGTGGCTTCGGGCAGGCGCGGGCACGGGCCGGTGGAGGGTCATGGCGTCCGCTGATGCCGCCCTGCGGTCCGCCGGCCGCGGGTCCCCCTCCGACGCGCTCGTCTTCTTCGGCGCGACCGGCAATCTCGCCTACAAGAAGATCTTCCCTGCCCTCCAGGGCATGGTCCGGCACGGCAGCCTCGCCGTTCCCGTCATCGGCGTCGCGAAGGCGGGCTGGACAGTCGCGCAGCTGCGCGATCGGGCGCGAGCCAGCCTGACCGAACACGGCGGCGGCGTGGACGAGGCGGCCTTCGGCAAGCTGGTGTCCCTGCTGCAGTACATCGACGGCGACTATAGCGACTCCTCCACCTTTGCCAGGCTGCGCCGGGCGCTCGGGCAGGCAGTCAGCCCGACGCATTACCTGGCGATACCGCCGAGCCTCTTCGGGAAGGTCATCGAGAGGCTCGGATCGTCCGGCTGCGCGCAGGGCGCCCGCGTGGTGATCGAGAAGCCCTTCGGGCACGATCTCGACTCGGCGCGCGGTCTCAACGCGACGCTCCACAGCGTGTTTCCCGAGTCCTCGGTCTTCCGCATCGACCACTATCTCGGCAAGGAGGCGGTCGAGAACCTGCTCTACTTCCGCTTCGCCAACACCTTCCTCGAGCCGATCTGGAACCGCAACTACGTGGACTGCGTGCAGATCACGATGGCCGAGGAGTTCGGCATCGAGGGGCGCGGGAAGTTCTACGACGAGACCGGCACGATCCGCGACGTGATCCAGAATCACCTTCTCCAGGTCGTCGGCTACCTCGCGATGGAGCCGCCGATCTCGCTCGATGCGGACCGGATCCGCGACGAGCAGGTCAAGGTCTTCCGCGCGATCCCGCCCATCCGGAGAGAGGACGTCGTGCGCGGTCAGTTCGAGGGATACCGCGGCGAGCCCGGCGTGGCGGCCGACTCGCAGACCGAGACGTTCGCGGCCGTGCGTCTCACGGTCGACTCCTGGCGCTGGGCCGGCGTCCCCTTCCTGATTCGTTCCGGCAAGCGCCTGCCGCTGACCGCGACCGAGGTGCTCGTGGACCTCAAGCGGCCTCCCCTGTCGAGGCTTTCTCCCGAGGAGAGCAACTACTTCCGTTTCCGTCTCGGCCCGAAGGTCTCCATCTCGATCGGCGCCCGCGTCAAGAAGCCGGGGACGGAGGCCGCTTCGATCCCGACCGAGCTCGTCGCCGTCCGGGACGCCGGCGGCGACGAGGTCGGCGCCTACGAGCGGCTCTTGACCGACGCCATGAAGGGCGATCCGACGCTCTTCGTGCGGGAGGACGCCGTCGAAGCGGCGTGGGCCGTCGTCAACGACGTCCTCGGAAACGCGACTCCCGTTCTGGCCTACGAGCCAGGCACCTGGGGCCCTGCCGAAGCAGCCCGCCTGATGGCCGGCCTCGAGGGCTGGCACGACCCGTCTCAGGAACCGTAGAGGCGCGGATCCGCGAGGCTAGACCGGGAGTCGTCGGCCTCCGCCTACTTCACGATCACCGCACTCGCGGTGTCTATCGCAGGCTCGGCTTCCACCTTCTTCGCAAGGCCTGGTCGAACAAGAACTGGCCTTGGAGCGGTGCGCTCGTCGTCACGGGCATCGGCGTGCTCGTGACGTAGAAGAAAGCGGCCGGGACGGGGACGGGACGGCGCTCCCCGGGAGCCCCCGGCCTGGCGGATTGCGCCGGGGTTATCGCTCGCGCTCCCTCGAACTTCGGTAGCGGCGGATCAGGGCATTGGTCGAGCTGTCGTGGCCGAGCTCGGGCTCGGGTCCGGACTCGAGCTCCGGAATGATGCGTTGGGCCAGGACCTTTCCCAGCTCGACGCCCCACTGGTCGAAGCTGTCGATGCTCCAGACGGCGCCCTGGGTGAAGACGCTGTGCTCGTAAAGCGCGACGAGCCTTCCGAGCGTTTCCGGCGTCAACCGGTCGACGAGGATCGTGTTCGACGGCCGGTTGCCCTCGAAGACGCGATGGGGAACGAGCCAGTCCGGGGTGCCCTCCGCCCCGACCTCCTCGGCCGTCTTTCCGAAAGCGAGCGCCTCGGCCTGGGCAAAGACGTTGGCGAGCAGAATGTCGTGATGCCGGCCGAGAGGATTCAATGCATCGACGAACGCGATGAAGTCGCAGGGCACGAGCCGGGTCCCCTGGTGGATCAACTGGTAGAAGGAGTGCTGACCGTTGGTGCCCGGCTCGCCCCAGTAGATTGGACCGGTCTGGAAGTCGACGCGGGCCCCGTCGAGCGTGACGTGCTTGCCGTTGGACTCCATCGTCAACTGTTGCAGATAGGCCGGGAATCGCTTCAGGTACTGCTCGTACGGCAGGACCGCGACGGTCTCCGCGCCGAAGAAGTCGGCGTACCAGACGGAGAGCAGGCCAAGGAGCACCGGCAAATTGCGCTCGAACGGCGCCCGGCGGAAATGGTCGTCCATCTGGCGAAAGCCGTCCAGCATCGAGCGGAAGCCGTCGGGCCCCACGGCGAGCATCGTGGAGAGACCGATCGCCGAGCCCATGGAATAGCGCCCGCCGACCCAGTCCCAGAAACCGAAGATGTTCTCGGCGTCGATGCCGAACTCCGACACCTTCGCGGCATTCGTCGAGACCGCCACAAAGTGCCTGGCGACGGCCCGGACGTCTCCGCCGAGGGCCGCCAGAGCCCACTCGCGCGCGCTCCCGGCGTTGGTCATCGTCTCGAGCGTCGTGAAAGTCTTCGAGGAGACGACGAAGAGCGTCTCCGACGGATCGAGGTCGCGCGTCGCCTCCGCGAAGTCGTTGCCGTCGACGTTGGAGACGAACCGGAACGTCAGACTCCGGTCGCTGTAGTGGCGCAGCGCCTCGTAGGCCATGACCGGCCCGAGGTCGGAGCCGCCGATGCCGATGTTGACGACGTTTCGGATGCGCTTGCCGGTATGGCCCTTCCATGAGCCGTCCCGAACCCGATTGGCGAAGTCGGCCATCTTGTCGAGCACGGCATGGACTTCCGGCACGACGTTCTTTCCGTCCACGACGATGGACGTTCCTTTCGGCGCGCGCAGGGCGACATGCAGGACGGCCCGGCCTTCCGTGACGTTGATCTTCTCGCCTCCGAACATGGCGTCGATCCGCGCCCGCAGCCCGGATTCCTCGGCGAGCTGCAGGAGGAGCCTCAGGGTCTCGTCGGTGACGCGATTCTTCGAATAGTCGAGGTAAACGCCCGCGCCCTCGGCCGCCAGGCGCTCGCCGCGCTTCGGATCGGCCGCGAAAAGCTCTCGCAGCCTCTCGTGCCGCACCGTCTGATGGTGGGCTTCGAGCGCTTTCCAGGCCGGGCGCGCGGTCGTCGGCCGGATGCCCGCCGTCATCCTCCGTGCTCCCAGGAGCCGGTCACTCTGCGACTCCCCGCTCCGAGGCACCGGCCCCGCCCTGCGGAGCGGCCAACGCACCGCCAACGACCCGCCGCGCCTCGCGCGAACTCGTCGTCATACTCGAAACAAGGCCGGCCGGAGGCGAGCCGCCTGCGGCCGGCCGAAAGGGCCTGCGGGATCCGCCAGGGAGCCGGGAGGTCAGCGCGAAACGACCTCCTCGGCGGCCAACGCGTCGGCCTTGGTGCGATGGATCGTTCCGTCCGCGTGCTGGGGCGGCGCGTAGATCGTCACGAGCTTCAATTCCTCGTGCTTCTCCGTGTTGATGAGATTGTGCTCGGCGCCCGCCGGCACGAAAAGGACGTCGTTCTCTTCGATCTCGCTCGCCTTTCCGTCCAGGACCGCCTTGCCCTCCCCTTCGACCACGAAAAAGATCTGGTCCGTCGAAGGATGAACCTCGGTGCCGATGTCCTCGCCCGGCGGAATGTTCATGACGACCAGCTGACCGTACTTGCCGGTCGCCACCACCCTGCGAAAATCGGAGCTGCGCCTCGCGATTTTCTCGATGTCGCCTCGAAAAGCCATCTCGTTCCTCCTCTCCAGGAGCGCCGCCAATCGGCGTTCCTCGCGCCCTGGGGGCACGAGGCGATGACATCACGGCCGGCGCGCCGATTGCCTGATGCGTTCGACCCATCGTTCCCCCGAGAGGTCCGTGTGGCGGAGAAGTCAGTGCTCGTGGGCGGGCGCGGTTTTCGTCTCGCCGTGCGCGTGCGGCGCGGCGGCGGAGCCCGCGTCGGCGTCGAGCCGTTCGGCGTAGTGGGTCAGCTCGACGTAGGCCGCGACGAAC
>JBLMXY010000194.1:0-6739 GCA_050257975.1 Acidobacteriota bacterium | reverse complement strand
TCACGCCGCCTCCCAGCCTCGCGCAGGGCCCCGATCCGCACCCCTGCGTGATGTTGTCCACCTTCAACTGCTCCATCCACTTCGACAGGAAGGTCGTCGTCAACACGTCGCAGAACACGGTTCCCGTCGCCGCGGGCGGATTGAACGAAGACCCGCGCTTTCCTCGCTCGAGAAAGACCGCCATTCCATCCCGTGTCACCGAGCTGGACGGACAGTAGGGCGGGGGCGATCCCGGCCCGCATCCGGTCGAGATCCCCTCGTTGCCGAATTGCTCGATCCACTTGGCCAGGAAGGTCCCCGTCGTCACGTCGGAGAAGACCGTCCCTGTCGCCGGCGGAGGGTTGAAGGCGCTCCCGTGCTCCCCTCTCAGGATGAAAACCGCCATCGCATCCCGGGTGATCGGATCGTTGGGGCAGTAGTTGCCTCCCCCGCAACCCGTCGTGATTCCTGCGCGCAGAATCTTTTCGATCGCGTTGCGGAACAGGAAGAGCTGCGGCACGTCCAGGAAGTCCGCAAACCATCCCTTCGCCAACGTCCCGGTGACCGGGCCCGGGTTGGTGACGACCACGTCGTTCAACGTCCCTGCCGGGAGAGCCGGTGTCTTGCAAGTGATCGTCGTCGTGCCCACGAAAACCACGCTGGTCGCGGAGACGCCGCCGATCTTGACCGTCAAGCCCGCCGCGAAATTCGTCCCCGTGATCGTGATCGACGTCCCGCCCGCCGCCGGACCCGACGTCGCCGCGATGCCCGTCACCGTCACGCTGCCCGGAACCGGCGTCGGCGTGGCGGTGGGCGTCGGGGTGCTGGTCGAGGTCGGCGTCCGGGTGGGCGTGCTGGTCGCCGTGAACGTCGGCGTGCTGGTCGGCGTGGGCGACGGGGTCGGCGTCGGCGACGGCGTGGCCGTAGGAGTCGCCGTCGCGGTCGGGGTCGCCGTGGGCGTCGCGGTCGCCGTCGGTGTCCGTGTCGGCGTCGAAGTCGCCGTCGCGGTCGGCGTCGCGGTGGACGTGGACGTCGCCGTCGGCGTCGCGGTCGCGGTTGAGGTTGGTGTCGACGTCGCCGTCGAAGTGCGCGTCGGGGTTGCCGTCGACGTCGACGTGAACGTCGGAGTCGCGGTAGACGTGGAGGTCGCCGTAGCCGTCGCGGTCGGTGTGGGTGTCGGCGACGGACCGACGGGAGGCGTCGGGGTCGACGTGGAGGTCGGCGTCCGCGTCGCGGTTCGCGTCGGCGTCGCCGTCGGCCCGCCGCAAACACCTGTGCCCGTGTAGGTTGCGCAGGGCAGGCATAGGCCGTCGACCGTCAGCGTGTAGTTCACGCCGATCCCGCCGCCGGGGCTCGTCTCGTGGACGACGATGACGAACGTTGCACTGCCCGGGACCGTAAACGAGAGCCTGGTGTTGCTCCCGCTCACTCCCGCATCGGCCGCGTAATTCGTGGCGATGCTGGCCGGATTGTACGTCGGCGAATAGGCGGTCAGGAACAGGCTGTTCGACGCACCGGAATTCAGCGCCAGATCGGCCGAGACGCAGACCGACGAGGCCGAGCAGTTCGCAAACGTGTAGGAGTCGAACTGGCGGCCGGCCGAGTCGAAGACACCGGGGAAGGCCTTCGGAGCGGCGCAGGTGCTCGCTACGCCGTTGCGGGCCATCCGCCCCGTCTGCGTCCCCGTCAGCGAGGTCGCGCCCGGCACCGTCGGCGGCGTCGTGCCGTCCAGGGTCGTCGTGACCGTCCAGGGAGGAGGGCCGATCCGAAGGCTGAAGTGGCGGACCTGCGGGCTGTCGCCTCCCGTGAGCGTGATGGTCAGCGTGAAATCGATCGTGAGAGGGCAGGCGGCCGTGTTGACGATGCCGAAGGTGAAGGGGACCGTGTTCGTGCCGCTCGCCCCCGCGGCGAGATTGGGATATGCCGACGAGCCGCTGAAGACCGTCACGCCGGGCGTCGAGGTCGTGAGGACCGCCGAGACGCCGGTGACCCCGGTCGACAGGCTGCCGTTGCTCAGCTCGACCGTCAGGGACGCGCATTCCCCCGGCTCGATGACGCCGTTGCCGTTGCCGGGGGACTCCTGCGCCGACGTCGCCGAGACGAAGAGGCCCGTCGCCGCCTCCACGGCCAGGAACGCGTCCAGGATTCCCACACCGCTGTCACGATCTACGCCCGGCGCCTGGATGTCGATTGCCGTCTCCGTCAGGAAGGCCGCGACGTCGGTCGCGGTCAGGCCGGGGCCGACCGAAAGGACCAGCGCCGCGATCGCGGCGGCGTGGGGAGCGGCCGCGGAAGTTCCGAAGAAAGGGTTGAAGCCGGGGGCGGCGCAGCTGACGCCGTCGGCCGCCGTGATGTCCGGCTTGGCGAGCACCGCCCCGCCCGTGGAGGAGAAATTGCCGGGCGTGATCGCCGTGCTGTCGGCGTTGAAGAAGACGCGCCGCGGCCCGTCGGAGCTGAACGTCTCGACCACGTTGCTCGAGCTGAAGGGGGACGGGAAGGGGCCGACCGCGGGCGTTGCCGCGACACCGAAGGCGTTCGCCGAAGGCGGAGCGTTGTGGCCGTGGGTCTCGCCGGCGGTCGAGAACGCGAGGCGGCCGCGATTGGTCCCCAGATGGAGGAAACGATTCACCGCGCCGGTGCGCTTGACGATGACGAGTCGATCGCCGGCGTTCCCCCCCGAGAAGAGCTGCTCGTAGGGGTCCTGTGTGCCATTCTGGACGTTGGTGGAGGCGGCGACGACCGCCGTGCCCGTCGAGTTCAGCTCGAAGAGGTCGTAGTCGTTCGCCGAGCCCCCGAGCGGGTCGGACCAGAAGAGGTTGGGGCGGGTCCCCCCGCTCGCGCTGATGGTGTCGAAGGCGGAGACGCCGCCCGTCGGATCGAAGTCGTGAAGCGTGCCCGAGCCGGTCAACGGGGCTCCCGCCGAGACGCCGCTGTCCGCGAAGTCGCCCTCCCAGGTGCCCGAATTGCCGGAGTCCTTGTTGCCCGAGTTGGCGGCAGACGAGAAATAGAGCGCGCCGTCGGCGGTGACCGTGTTGACCGCCTCGATCAAGAGCCCCCCGTTGGAGGTCGAGATGACGCTCGGGGACTGCCCCTTCTGAAAAGGGGTCTCGTTGAAGTAGGAGACGTCGTCCACAATGATGTCGCAGCCCGCCGCGCGCAGATCGAGGATGTTCTGCGCCATGGAAGCGATGCCGCCAAACCCGGTCGCGAAGAAGAGCTGGGCGTTTGGGGCGAGGTCGTGGACGATCTCGAGCATCGCCGAGCCCTCGTCGCCCGACCCGGCCTGCCCGGGCAGGACGGTGACTCCGGGCGGAAGATCGCCGGAGGCCTGAAGGGTCGCGAGGGAGTCGACGCCGTCGGAGAGTACCCCCACCTTGACCCCGGCGCCCGACACTCCGAACGTCGCGCGCGCGAGGTCCGCCCTGTGCGTCACGTCGCCTTCCGAGATGTTGATCGCGGTGATCGAGGACGGCCTTCGCGAAAGCCCTGCGGAGAGACGCGATCGCGCGCGCGCCGCGCGTCCGGCGAAGCCAGCCGGCGATCTCGTGGGGACGCTCTGCCTGGAGGTGGCTCGCCTGAGGTCGGAAGCAACGGTGGGAGGCCACCATGCCACTGAGAGGAGAAACTCCTGCTTCGGCTGGATGAAGAGGACGGAAGGATCGCCGGCGATCGCTTCGAGCGCGGCGAGCGGCACGCGCGCCCGGATGCTCCGCCGTCCGGCGTATGCGCCGAGCACTTGGGCCCCGGCCTTCTCGAGCCTCCCGAGCAGTGCGTCGCTCGTGGCGGCGGTGATGTCCACTTCGGTGGCGCCGCGGGCGTCGAGAGAGACGCCCGTCTGGAGCGACGGCACTCCCGGCGCGACGTCCTGCCCGCGGCTCTGCCTGAGGGCAAAGAGAAGATTCGAGTCGATCTTTCGCTGCGCCGGGGTCCGCGCTTCCTTTTCGGCGAGCAACGACTGGATCTGCTGCAGACCCTGCGCGCTGAGCGCCTGACCCGCCGCCCAGCCCCACGCCGCCCCGAATAGGACAAGCGCAAAGAGGAAAACGGTGGCCCCTCGAGGGAGTCGCCGGGGAGATCCGTCGCGAATCCTCTGTTCCACGGCTTCTCTAAAGCCCAAACGTTCTCACAATGAACGGGGCCATCTCGCCGCGGGTCACCGTCCCGCCCGGGCAGTAGTTCGGCGTCACGCCGCCTCCCAGCCTCGCGCACGGCCCCGATCCGCACCCCTGCGTGATGTTGTCCGCCTTCAACTGCTCCATCCACTTGGACAGGAACGTCGTCGTCAACACGTCGCAGAACACGGTCCCCGTCGCCGCGGGCGGATTGAACGAAGACCCGTTCTTGCCCCGCTCCAGAAACACCGCCATCCCGTCCCGAGTCACCGAGGCGGTCGGGCAATAGGGCGGAGGCGATCCCCCGCCGCATCCGGTCGAGATCCCCTCGTGGCCGAACTGCTCGATCCACTTGGCCAGGAAGGTCCCGGTCGAGACGTCGGAGAAGACCGTTCCCGTCGCCGCCGGCGGGTTGTAAGTGCCGCCGTGCTCGCCCTTGAGAATGAACACCGCCATCGCGTCACGCGTGATCGGATCGCTCGGGCAATACTTGCCTCCCCCGCAACCCGTCGTGATCCCCGCCCTTACGATCTTCTCGATCGCGGTGTGGTAGAGGAAAGCCTGCGGGACGTCCGAGAAGTCCGCAAACCACCCCTTCGTCAGCGTCCCGGTGACCGGGCCCGGATTGGTCACCACCACGTCGTTCAGGATCCCTGCCGGCAGAGCCGGCGACTTGCACGTGATCGTCGTCGCGCCCACGAACACCACGTTGGTGGCTGACACCCCCCCGATCTTCACCGTCGAGCCGGCCACGAAGTTCGTTCCGGTGATCGTGATGGAGGTGCCGCCTCCCGCGGGACCGGAGGTCGGATTGATGGACGTCACCGTCGGCGGAGGCGGCCCGGGGTTCGACTCGGTCAGGGTAATCGTGTAGCTGCCCGAGAAGGCCGAGGAGATGCCGATCCATCTCTCGCCGGAAGTGATGGCCGGCCAGCCTGGGGCTACCAGGATCGCGATGCTCGCCGTCGCGTCTTTCGCATGCGTCACGCCGTCGAAGACGCCCAGGTACACTCCGTACTGCGTGAAGCCGCCTCCCGTGATCGTCAGGCGATAGATCTTCCCGCTCGTCGCGGTGAAACGGAACCAGTCCGTGTCCTCGGTGTCCGCGAAAGAGCGGGTCTGCGGAGCGCCGGGCCGGAGCAGCATCGGCCCGTTCTCTCGCTCGGGCCGGGAGAGAACCCCCGGCGTCCCGGTCCCGTCCGGCTCGCCCGGGTCGCTCGCGACCGCCGTGAGGACGAAGTCCTTGCCCGTCACGATGGCCCCATTCGCGACGACGACGTTGTCGGCCGTTGCCTTGCTGTTCTTGTTGTTGAAGAACAAGGGCTCCAGGTTGTCCGTGACGTAGCAGATGAGCTTGTAGGTGCCCGCATCGAGGGGGAAGATCCTGTAGAAGCCGGAGCTGTCGGTCCGGTCGCAGGAGCCGTCGGTCGTACAGACCTGCGCGCCCTGAACCGGCTTGCCGCCGCTCGTGACGTGCCCGGTGATTCCTCCGCTGATCGCCATGAGGCTGAAGTTCTTCGAAACGTTTGCGCCGGCGACCGTCACGGCGGACGGGAACGTCTCCGCCTTGTGTCCGCTGCCGGAAACCACCGCGTCGTAGGTTCCATCCTCGACGCCGGTCGCGGAGTACTCGCCGCAGGCATCGGCAGCGGCAAAGTAAAAATTGAAGTCGTTGAAGAGCTGGACGAAGGCGAGCGGGATCGGGTTGCCGCTGCCGCTCTCGGTCACCTTCCCGGAGACCGTGTGCCCGGTTGCAGTCGCCGCCGGAAGCGCGACGTCTGCCGTGGCGTTCGCGCCGGCCGTGACATGGATGAGCGTTCCGGCGGCGCAGGTGTCCGCCCCTCCGAACCACTTCTGTGCGAGGCCGGAGGTGGTCCCGGGCACCACGAGCTCCTTGTAGTCGCCGACCTTGAGCGGCGGCGACAGGAACATGCCCGTCCCCGATGTGATGGCCAGGGAGGAGAGTTGACAGTTGTCGAAATAGAAATAGACGATGGCGCTGGCGACCGGCGTCCCGTCCGACTGCTTCGTGATCGTGCCGCCGACCTTGCCTCCCTTCTCGAGGTGGACGACCTTGCCCGTCGTCGCGCCCGGAGCAACGTCGAAGAAATCGAGCGTCCCGGAAAGGAAGTAGTTGGTCGGAGTCTGGGCAGGCTGCGCGGAGAGGCCGTATCGCCTTTGGGGCTGGATCCCGGAGATCGTGAAGTTGCCCGAGCCGTCCGACGGCGCGGACTGGAAGTAGCTCGCTCCAAGCCGGTAGGTCGGCAGCGGGTCCGTCGTTCGGACGAGGACGCCGGAGATCGGATTGTTGTTCCCCTGCTCGAGCACCTGGCCCGACACCGAGGCCGGGGCGAGCGCGGCGATGTCGAGCCCCGTGTTCGCGCCGGGGGTCGCAATCTTCCAGTCGCCGGCCGTCGCGGGGAAGGACCGATACGTGTTGCCGAGCGCCGTCCAGAAGGGATTCGCCGTCGTTCCGAACGTTACGATCTGGCCCTGGTAGCCGGGGACAAGATCGTCATCGGAGATACTGAAATTGCCCGAGGCGTCGGTGGTGGCGCCCACGGGCGCATATTCGCCGCCCCTCGTGTAGGCATAGACGCGATCTCCGGCGCCGAAGCCGCCGCCCGGCCGCGTGATGTGCCCGGTCA
>JBLMXY010000193.1:0-4506 GCA_050257975.1 Acidobacteriota bacterium | reverse complement strand
CTGACCCTTCGGACTAGAATCCGCTCGACCATGCCCCTGACCGCCGGGACGCGTCTCGGCACCTACGAGATCCTGTCGCCCCTCGGCGCGGGCGGCATGGGCGAGGTGTACCGGGCGCACGATCCGAAGCTCGGACGCGACGTCGCGATCAAGGTCCTGCCCGAGGACGTCGCGCGAGACCCGGAGCGCCTGGCCCGCTTCGAGCGCGAGGCGCGTTCGCTCGCCGCGCTCAACCACCCCGGCATCGTCACGATCTTCGCGGTCGAGGAGGCGGACGGCACGCGGTTCCTGGCGATGGAGCTCGTGGAGGGCGAGAGTCTCGACACGCTCATTTCGCCGGGCGGCCTTCCGCTCGCCCGATTCTTCGACATCGCGGTCCCGTTCGCGGAAGCGCTGTCGGCCGCGCACGAGCGCGGCATCGTGCACCGCGACTTGAAACCCGGCAACGTCATGGTGACGCCCGCGGGCCGCGTCAAGGTTCTCGACTTCGGGCTCGCCCGGGTCGATGCCGCCGAAGGCAGCTCGAACCCGAACCTCACGAGCACGCCGACGCAGAGCCGCGCGGACCTGACCGGCCAGGGGCAGGTCTTCGGCACGGTCGCCTACATGTCGCCGGAGCAGACGCGCGGCGCCCGGGTCGATGCGCGCTCGGACGTCTTCTCGTTCGGCGTCGTGCTCTATCAGATGGCGACGGGAGAGCGCCCGTTCCAGGGCGCGAGCTCGGTGGATCTGATCTCCTCGATTCTGCGCGACACGCCGCGCCCCGTCGCGGAGCTGCGCGCGGATCTCCCGCCCGGTGTCACGCGGATCCTGCGCCGCTGCCTCGAGAAGGAGCCGCGCGACCGCTACCAGACCTCGCGCGACGTGTACAACGAGCTCAGGGAGCTGCGCGGCGAGATCGCGTCCGGGGTCTCTTCGGGTGACGCCATCCCCCGGCCCGGCCGCGCAGCGGAACATCGGGTAGCGAAATCCGCCTCGCGGCCCCCTCACCGAGAGATCCCATGGATCGCCGTCCTTCCGTTCCAGGGCCCCGCCGGCGAAGCCGAGCTCGAAGCCTTCGCCGATGGGCTGACCGAGGAGATCACCACCAGCCTCTCGCGATTCCGGTACCTCTCGGTCGTCGCGAGGGCCTCGACGGCTCGGCTGAAGGGACAGACCGGGGACGTCCGCTCGGTTGCTGCCGAGCTCGGGGCGCGCTACGTCCTCGAGGGAAGCGTCCGGAAAGGGGGCGCCTCCGTTCGGGTGAGCGCCCGGCTCATCGAGGCCGACACGGGAACGCAGCTCTGGGCGGGGACGTACGACAGGGGCCTCCAGGCGTCCGGCGTTCTCGAGGTTCAGGACGACGTCGCCGCCCGGATCGTTGCCACCGTCGCCGACAGCTACGGCGTCCTCGTGCGCTCGCTGACGGCGGGGATCCAGCAAAAAGCGGATCCGGAGCTCTCCCCGTCCGAATGGCTCTTCCAATATTTCGCCTACCGGCAGCAGTTGACGCCGTCGGCGCACGCCTCCCTGAAGGCCCGTCTGGAGCAGGCGGTCGAGAGAGACGCCGGACAGTCGGATCTGTGGGCCTGTCTGGCTCTGGTACACACCGACGAATACGCGTTCGGCTTCCAGGAGGACCCGGCCACTCTGGATCGAGCCCTGGCGGCGGCCCGGCGCGCCGTCGAGCTCGATCGGACGAATCAGTTCGGCCTGCTGGCGCTCGCCCAGGCGGACTTCTTCCGCCAGGACCTCGCCGCGTTCCGTCCTGCGGCCGAGCAGGCCATGGCGCTCAATCAGCTCAACACCGACGCGCTGGGGATCCTGGGGCTGATGATCGTGCACACAGGAGCGTTCCAGCGCGGTGCCGCGATCGTTCGCCGTGCCATGGAGCTCAACCCCAGCCATGCCGGCTGGTTCCACTTCGGCCCGATCTGGGAGCACTTCGAGCGTGCCGAGTACGAGCGCGCCCTGGAGCACGCGATGCAGGTCAACATGCCAGGCCTGTTCTGGCAGCCGCTCGTCATCGCGGCGATCTGCGGTCAGCTCGGACGCCGGGCGGAGGGCGCGGCCGCCGTCCGGGACCTCCTCGCGCTCGACCCCCAGTTCGGGAAGCACGCCCGCAGAGACATCGCGGTCTGGCACTTCGCGAGTGGTCTTCTCGACCGCATTCTCGAAGGCGTTCGTATCGCCGGCCTCGACGTGGACGAAAAGCACGGTTCCGCCGGGCCGGCCCTGGCCGGTGCTGCGGCGGACGAGACGACTTCGCCGAAACCGACCCGCCCGACACGCCGATGGTGGATCGCGGCCGCCGCGGCGGTGCTCATCGTCGCCGCCGTGGCCGTCTGGATCGCGCGCTCGCGAACCGGGACGGCTCGTGGGCCGGAAACCGCGGCGACGCCGCAGGCGATCCGCTCGCTGGCCGTGCTGCCGCTCGACAACTACTCGGGCGATCCGAGCCAGGACTACTTCGCCGAAGGGATGACCGACGAGCTCACGTCGCAGCTCGCGAACATCAGCAGGCTGCGCGTGATCTCTCGCGGCTCGGCGATGCAGTTCAAGGGGAAGAACCGCCCGCCGACGCCCGAAATCGCGAAGATGCTCGGCGTAGACGCGGTCGTCGAGGGCTCGGTAATCCGGTCAGGCGACAGGGTCCGCATCACCGCCCAGCTCATCGACGCGCGCTCGGATCGGCACCTCTGGGCGAAGAGCTTCGAGCGCAGCTCGAAGGATGTGCTGGCTCTTCAGGACGAGCTCGCGTCGGCGATCGCGCGTGAGATCCACGTCACGCTGACCCCGGAGGAGGAGTCGCGGCGCGCGAAGCCGGCGAGCGTCAACCCCGAGGCGTACGACGCGTACCTCAAGGGCCGCTATTTCTTCAACCGCCCGAGCGACGAGAACCTGAGCAAGGCGATCGTCCTGTTCGAGGAGGCGACTCAGAAGGATCCGAGCTATGCGCCGGCCTACTCGGGACTCTCCGATGCTCTGCTCTGGGCCGGCTACAACGAGGGCGTGCTCACCGCCACGGAGGCGAGGCCCAAGACCAAGGCCGCCGCGGAGAAGGCGATCGCGCTGGACGATAACTCCGCGGAAGGGCACACGTCGCTCGCGAATTTCAAGCTCTGGTACGAATACGACTGGGCAGGCGCCGAGTCTGAATTCCGCCGGGCCTTCGCGCTCAACCCGAGCTACGCGTTTGCGCACGACCAGTTCGGGATCGGCCTCTCGTTCCAGGGAAGGTTCGACGAGGCGATCGCCGAGGGCAGGCGCGCAGCCGCGCTCGACCCGCTCTCGCCGCAGATCCCTCTCGACTCGGCCGTGGCCTACGGGTTGAGGGGAGATTACGAGGGCGGCCGGGAGCAGGTCCGAAGGGGCGCCGAGCTCGATCCGACCCTCTTCTTCTCCGCATGGATGGACGGGTGGATCGACATCCAGGCCGGCCGGCCTCGGGATGCCGTCGCGAAACTCCGGAAGGCCAAGGCGATGGAATCGGCGCCGGCATTCGTGTCGGCATGGCTCGCGTATGCGCTGGGAGCCTCGGGCGATCGCGCCGGCGCGCTGGCGGAGGTCGAGAATCTGAAGAAGAAGTCGCTGCGCGGCACTCCGACGGCGTTCAACCTCGCGCTCGTGTACGTCGGTCTCGGGGATCGCGCGCGGGCTCTGGACACTTTGGAGAAGGCCTACGCGACGGATTCGCAGTGGCTGGGCTGGCTCGGGCTCGACAAGGCCTTCGAGCCCCTCCGCTCGGAGCCGCGTTTCCAGGCGCTGCTGACGAAGTTGCGGCTCGCGAAATGAGAGGGAAGCGTCAGTCTTGATTTGCTGATTTCAGGAGGCGGAGGAGGCGGGCGATCTGGGAGCGGAGCGCCTCGTCGGTCGGGAGGCCGGCTTCCAGGCGTGCGAGCGGGCGGGTGAACGTCGAGTCGTCGCGCCCGAGACGCACCGTGACGCGGCCCACGAGGATCCCGAAGAGTCGACGGGCGAGGTACGAGGCGCCGCGGCAAGCGACGGCGACTTCTCCGCGGTGTCGTCCTCCCCGTAGATCTTCGAGCGTCAGACCGCCGTCGCGGGCGACGGTTTCGAGGAGCTGATCGGGTGAGATCCCGCTGACGACCGGATCGGGCGGTGCGGGCGCTCGGGTCAGGGGGAACGGGCGAAATCAGAAATCAGGGCTGACTCTCCGGAATCTCCACGGTGAACGAATAGGTGACGTTCGCCGCGCCCAGGTTGCCGTCGTTCGCCGGGTCGGCGAAGAGGAGATAGCCGTAGCCGCCCGCTTCGTACCAGCTCTCCTCGAAGTGCTGCGCGCCCCAGATCTCCGTGTGCCCCGGAAAGGACTTACTTCCCGAGATCACGTCCGCGAAATCCTTGACGGAGATCCCCGCCCCGGTGGCTCTGCCGGCGCTCCGGATGCCCTTGATGTCACCCGGCGTGATCGTCGTATCGACGAAGGAGGCGCCCACGAAGAAACAGGTGCACTTCTCCAGATCGACGGTCAATCCGATGCCGGAATTTCCCGTCGGCGAGCCG
>JBLMXY010000192.1:0-20268 GCA_050257975.1 Acidobacteriota bacterium | reverse complement strand
CCTGCATCCAGGAGCAATGCGAGATCCCCGTCATCTTGCCCCCCGCGCCCCAGGGACCCGGCTTCATCTCGCCTTCGGTGGTCCAGTCGCCGACGAAGAAGCCGAGCTTCTGGACCTCCGGAGCGGGCTTTGGCGCCTCCATCTTCTTCTCTTGAGCCTGTCCGGCGGCGGCCGCGGCCAGCAGACCCGCGGTCACCAGGATGGCGAGCTTCGAGGGCTTCATGATTTGTCCTCCTGCGACAACGTGACGGAATCGATCCTAACTCGCGCGCGGCCCCTCGGATAGCATCGCGCCGTGAAGGCGCTGGTTTTCGAGGGCGGCCGCGCCCGGGTGCGCGAGGCGCGAAAGCCGGTCCCGAGGCCGGGCTTCGCGCTCGTGCGGGTCATCGCTTCCGGCGTCTGCAACACGGATCTCGAGCTTCGCCGCGGCTACCACGGCTTCCGCGGGATCCCGGGACACGAGTTCGTCGGACGGGTCGAGGGGCCGCCGGGCTCCCCCTGGCTGGGCAAGCGGGTCGTCGGCGAAATCAATCTTTCCTGCGGCCGCTGCGCCTGGTGCCGGCAGGGGCTCGGCCGGCACTGCCCGAAACGCACGGTGCTCGGCATTCGGGGGCACCCCGGCGCGCACGCCGATTACTTGACGCTTCCGGAGGAGAACCTGCGGGAGGTGCCGTCCGAGGTCTCCGACGAGGAGGCGGTCTTCGTCGAGCCGCTCGCCGCGGCGTGCGAGATCCTCGACCAGGTCGAGGTCGACGAAAAGACGCGGGCCGCGGTGCTCGGGCCGGGCAAGCTCGGCACGCTCGCCGCGGCGGTCCTCGAGAACGCGGGCGCACGCGTGCGGCGGCTCGGCCGCTCGAGCCGCGCCCGCGCCGCCTCCTTCGACCTCGTCGTCGAGGCCACCGGGTCGCCCGAGGGCATGCCCCGCGCACTCTCGCTCGTTCGGCCGCACGGCACGATCGTCTGGAAGTCCACGCACCACGCCCCGGCGCGCTTCGACGCGGCGCCCCTGGTCGTCAACGAGGTGACGGTCGTCGGCTCGCGCTGCGGGCGCTTCGAGCCGGCGATCGAGCTGCTCCGGAGGCGGCGTGTCGACGTGGCGGCGCTGTTGTCTGCCGAGTATCCCCTCTCGCAAGCCGTGCGCGCGCTCGCGGAGGCCTCGCGACGCGGCGTGCGCAAGGTGCTGCTGCGTCCCGGCTCCTGACCCGGCGGTATGCTTGCGGAAAAGGAGCGCCCCATGCGACTGTCATTTCGCTTCGTCGTTCGAGCGATGCCGGTGCTCGCCGCCGCCGTTGCCCTCGCCGCGGAAGGCACGGCCGGAGGCGTTCGGTGGTCGACGCCGGCGGGCTGGACCGCCGAGCCCGCGCGCCCGATGCGGGTCGCGACGTACGCGATCCCGGCGGCCCGGGGAGCGGAAGCCGGCGAGTGCGGCGTCTACTACTTCGGAAGGGGCCAGGGAGGAGGCGTCGAGGAGAACATCGCGCGCTGGTCGCAGCAGTTCCAGGGGTCGCCCAAGGCGGCGGTCACACAGCGCACCGTCGGCGGCCTTCGCGTCCACCGTGTGGTGATCTCGGGCACCTATCTCTCGCCTTCCGGCCCCATGATGCAGTCGCAGGGGTCGCGCCCGAACTACCGGCTGCTCGGGGCGATCGTCGAGGCCCCCGGGGGGCTCGTCTTCTTCAAGTGCACCGGGCCCGCCGCGACGATGACCGCCGCGGAGAAGGGCTTCGACGCCCTGATCGCGTCGCTCGGGAAAGCCGCCGCGGCGGTCTAGCCTCTCGCGAAGCGGATCGCGGACGGCGGACGGCTATCTCTTTGCCCGCGCCTTTCGCTGCTTCTCGAGCTTCGGCGCGGGCGTTTTCTCCGCGAGCTTGATCAACGCCGCGGCGATTCTTTCGCGCCCGCCTCGAGGGCGCCCGAGATCCTCCGAGGGAGACGGGTCCCGCTTTCCCAAAGCCCACTCCAGGGCGTAGATCGCGGCCGACGCCTCGCCGATCCAGAACCCCGACATACCCTTTACGCGCTCCCGGATAAGCCGGATCTCCTCGCGAAGCTCCCTTTCCGTCTTCATTTTCCGTTGATCCTCACTGCGAAAGATGGCCCTCTTCTTGCTTCGATTTCGAAGAGGAAACGGAGGACTCCATGATCGTGCTCGAGGATTTTACGAAGCTCGCCGTCGGAGCTCGCGTCCCGACCGACGGACGCGTGGCGGTCTGTCCCCGCTGCGGACGAAACGGCGCGCGCCGCCGCCGCCTGGACGGCGCGATCCGCTACGTCCACGTCCAGACCTCCCAGGTCTTCGGAGACGGGCTGCGCGCCGAGCCGGTCGATTCCTGCACGATCGCCGAGAGCCCCGACGAGGGGCGGACAACGGCCGTCACCGCGGTTCCGGCTCCCCCGCCAGCTTCTCGGCGAGCGCGCGAATCGTGAGCGGCGAGCAGCCCTCCGCCTTGTTGTTGACGAGCACGAAAGTCTCGCGCCCGAGGGAAAGCGCTTCGCGGGTCAGCGTCACGACCTGCGCGCGCAGCTCCGGGTTCGCGTCGACGATTCGATCGAACGGAAGAAACTCCTCCCGCCTCTCCTCGTAGCGCGTGCCGGGCCGCAGCAAGAGGCGGATCATCGCGAAGGAAGCCGTCTCGAGCGCCACCGACTGCGCCTGGTCGGCCGGCATCGGCATCGCGGTCGAGTAGTTGTAGACGTGCGCGACGCCGCGCGCGGCAAGAACGGACCGGTAGGCCGGCGTCAGCAGCGCAGGATCCCGCAGCTCGACCGCGTAGCGGGCGTCTTTCGGCAGCGCCGCGAGGAAGCGGTCGAGCTTCTCGGCAAAGAGCGCCGCATCCGGCGTCGCCGCGCGCGGAGCGGGAGGAAACTGGATGACGAAGGGCCCCGTGTGCTCGCGGAAGACCTCGAGGAAGGGTCCCACCATTTCTTCGACGAAGCGCCCGGATCGCAGGTAGTCCGGGTTGGGACCGCGGCCGCCGGGGAGGATCGTCGCCGTGACGGCTTCGGGCGCCTTGGCGCAGCAAGGAAACCCCGGAGGAAGCTGCCCTGCGTACCGCTGCAGGTCGTGCGCCGGAATCGGACCGTAGTACCCGCGGTCGATCCCGACCGTCGTGAGCAGCGGATGCCGCGCGTACTCGGACAGCCCCTTCCGGGCGAGCTCCGCCGTCGTTCCCCGGCGCGAATAGACGATTCCGGCCCAGCCCGGGAAGCTCCAGGTGCTCGTGCCGAAAAAGACTCCCTTCGGCAGGCGCGCGGCGATCGCCGCCGCCTCGGCGTGCTCCCCCTCGAGCCGCTGCGCCAGGTCTCGATCGCGCCTCCTGATGGGCGCCTCGGATATCCCGAAGAGGCCCAGCTGCCCGCCCTCGTCCGTCTTGACCTCCTTAACGCGAAAGCGCGGATTCTGACACGGGGGCCGCCGCCCGGCCCTCCCAATTGATGCATCGGCATCATCTCCGCCCGCCTCCCGGCTGGTTACGGTTCGGGGAGCGGTGTCGAAGGTCGAGCGCGTCACGGTCGACGCCAATGAGGCGGCAGCCTCGGTTGCCCACCGGGCGAGCGAGGTCATCGCCATCTATCCGATCACCCCCTCCTCGCCCATGGGGGAATTCGCCGACGCGTGGTCCGCCAAGGGGCGCCGCAACATCTGGGGCAAGGTGCCGCACGTCGTCGAGATGCAGTCGGAAGGGGGCGCGGCGGGCGCGGCGCACGGGGCGCTCCAGGCCGGCGCCCTGGCGACCACGTTTACCTCTTCCCAGGGCCTGCTCCTGATGATCCCCAACATGTACAAGATCGCCGGCGAGCTGACCTCCTTCACGATGCACGTGGCGGCGCGCACGGTCGCGACCCATGCGCTTTCGATCTTCGGCGACCACTCGGACGTGATGGCTTGCCGGCAGACGGGATTCGCCCTGCTGGCCTCGGGCTCCGTCCAGGAGGCCCAGGACTTCGCCGCGATCGCGCACGCGGCGTCACTGTCCTCCCGCATCCCGTTCCTGCACTTCTTCGACGGCTTCCGCACCTCGCACGAGGTCGCGAAGATCGAGGAGCTTTCCGACGAAGAGCTCGCGGCGCTGATCGATCCGGAAGAGGTCGCGGCGCACCGCCGGCGCGGGCTCACGCCCGACCACCCCGTCCTGCGGGGCACCGCGCAGAACCCGGACGCCTTCTTCCAGGCGCGCGAGGCCGCCAATCCCTTCTACCTCGCCTGCCCGGAAGCCGTCGCCCGGACGATGGAGAAGTTCGCGAAGACGACGGGCCGGCGCTACGGCCTCTTCGACTACTTCGGCGACCCGCGGGCGACGCGCGTCGTGGTGCTCATGGGCTCCGGCGCCGAGACCGCGCACGAGACGGTCGAGTGGCTCCTCGCGCGCGGGGAGAAGGTCGGCGTTCTCAAGGTCCGCCTCTTCCGCCCGTTCGACGTCGAGCGCTTCGCCGCGGCCCTTCCGCCGACCGTCGAGGCGATCGCGGTGCTCGACCGCACCAAGGAGCCCGGCTCCGTCGGCGAGCCCCTCTACCAGGACGTGGTCACGGCGCTCTGCGAGGCAAACGCCGGCCAGGCGATGCCCCGCGTCGTGGGCGGCCGCTACGGGCTCTCCTCCAAGGAATTCACGCCCGCCATGGTCGCGGCGGTCTTCGACGAGCTCTCCCGGAAGCATCCGCGCAATCACTTCACCGTCGGGATCACCGACGACGTGACGCACACCTCGCTGCCCTGGGACGCCGAGCTCGACATCGAGCCTCCCGACGTGCTCCGGATGGTCTTCTGGGGCCTCGGCTCCGACGGGACGGTCGGCGCCAATCGCAACTCGATCAAGATCCTGGGCGAGGAGTCCGAGGGCTTCGCCCAGGGGTACTTCGTCTACGACTCGAAGAAGTCGGGAAGCGTCACGGTCTCGCACCTGCGATTCGGCCCGCGGCCGATCCGCTCGGCCTACCTGATCCGCCGGGCGCACTTCGTCGCCTGCCACCAGTTCGAGCTGATCCGGCGCTTCGACATCCTCGACCAGGCGCTGGAGGACTCGGCGTTCCTGCTCAACACTCCCTACGGCCCCGACGAGGTGTGGGATCACCTGCCCCGCGAGGCGCAGGAGCAGATCCTCGAGAAGCGGATCCGTTTCTACGTCATCGACGCCTACAAGATCGCCCGCGAGGCGGGGTTGAAGGGGCGGATCAACACGATCATGCAGACCTGCTTCTTCTCGATCATGCAGCCGCTCCCTCAGGCCGCGGCGATCGCGCGGATCAAGAAGGCGGTCGAGGAGACCTACGCGAAGAGGGGGCCGGAGGTCCTGAAGCGAAACTTCGCGGCGATCGACGCCACGCTCGCCGGCCTGGCGCCGGTGCGCGTTCCCGGCGAGGCCACGTCGGCCGAGGGACGGCTTCCCGCCGTGCCGCCGGAGGCGCCGGACTTCGTCCAGCGCGTGACCGCCGTCATGATCGCCGGACAGGGAGACCGGCTCCCGGTCTCCGCCTTTCCCGTGGACGGCACCTGGCCCACGGGAACGACCCGCTGGGAGAAGCGCAACATCGCGACCGAGATCCCGGTGTGGGACGCCGCGATCTGCATTCAATGCAACAAGTGCGCGCTCGTGTGCCCGCACGCGGCGATCCGCGCCAAGGTCTTCGAGCCGGCGTTTCTGGAAGGGGCGCCCGCGACCTTCAAGTCCGACCGGTTCCGCTCGGCGGACTTCGAAGGGTGGCGCTACACGATCCAGGTCGCGCCGGAGGACTGCACGGGCTGCTCGCTCTGCGTCCAGTTCTGCCCCGCCAAGGACAAGTCCAACCCGAAGCACAAGGCCATCGACATGGCGCCCCAGCGGCCGCTGCGGGACGCCGAGCGCGAGAACTACGCCTTCTTCCTCGACTTGCCCGAGCCCGACCGCACGCGCATCCGCGTGATGGACGTCAAGGGCTCCCAGTTCGCCGACCCGCTCTTCGAGTACTCGGGGGCCTGCGCCGGCTGCGGCGAGACGCCCTACATCAAGCTCCTGACGCAGCTCTTCGGAGACCGGTTGCTCATCGCCAACGCCACCGGCTGCACCTCGATCTACGGTGGGAACCTGCCGACGACGCCGTACACGGTCAACCGCGAGGGGCGCGGGCCGGCCTGGTCGAACTCGCTCTTCGAGGACAATGCCGAGTTCGGCCTCGGCATGCGCCTGGCGCTCGACAGCCGGACGGCCCAGGCGCGCCTTCTGGCCGGGCGGCTCGCCCCCGCGATCGGCGAGACGCTCGTCTCCGAGATCCTCGAGGCCGACCAGTCGAGCGAGGCGGGCCTGCGGGCCCAGCGGGAGCGCATCGCGGCGTTGCGCGCGCGGCTGGCGAAGGCCCCCGGCTCCGACGCGCGGGACCTCGAGCTTCTGGCCGACGATCTCGTCCGCAAGAGCGTCTGGATCATCGGCGGAGACGGCTGGGCCTACGACATCGGGTACGGCGGCCTCGATCATGTCCTGTCGCTCCACCACGACGTCAACGTCCTCGTGCTCGACACGGAGGTCTACTCGAACACCGGCGGCCAGCAGTCCAAGGCGACGCCGCTCGGAGCCGCGGCGAAGTTCGCCGTGGCAGGCAAGGAGATCGCCAAGAAAGACCTGGGCATGATGGCCATGAGCTACGGCCACGTCTACGTCGGCGGAATCGCGTTCGGAGCGAAGGATTTTCAGACCGTGAAGGCCTTCCAGGAGGCGGAGTCGTACCAGGGGCCGTCGCTTCTCATCGCCTACAGCCACTGCATCGCCCACGGCTACGACATGGCCTTCGGCTGCGAGCAGCAGAAGCTGCTGGTCGATTCGGGGCTGTGGCCTCTCTACCGCTTCGACCCGCGGCGGATCGCCGAGGGACAGCCGCCGCTGCAGCTCGACTCCGGGTCGCCGAAGGTCTCGATCGAGAAATTCATGCAGAACGAGAGCCGGTTCCGGATGATCGAGGCGGCCGACCCCGGGCGGCACCGGCACCTGGCCGCCCTGGCCGGGCGCGAGGCCCGGCGCCGGCTGCGGCTCTACAAGCACCTGTCGGAATGGAGAATGGACGTCGAGACGCCCGCCGCGGCCACCCCGCCTCCGGCCGCTGAGACCCGAACGCCGGCTTCCGCCGAAGCGGCGAAGACGAGCTGACCATGGACCTCTCGACCGAATACCTGGGTCTCCACCTGCCCCATCCCTTCATGCCGGGATCCTCTCCCCTGGTGGACGACCTCGACATGGTCAAGCGGCTCGAAGACGCGGGCGCCTCCGCCATCGTCATGCATTCCCTTTTCGAAGAGCAGATCGTCGGCGAGGAGCTCGCCATGTACGACGCCGTGCAATCGTCGGCGGAGTCGTATCCCGAGGCGCTCTCCTACCTGCCCGATCCGGAGGAGTTCGCGCTCGGCACGCACGAGTACCTCGAGCAGATCACCCGCATCAAGGCGACCGTTTCCCTCCCCGTGATCGCGTCGTTGAATGGCACGACGCCCGCGAGCTGGATCGAGTACGCGCGGCTGATGGAGCAGGCTGGCGCGAACGCCCTGGAGATCAACGTCTACGACATGGCGACCGATCCGCTCGAGACCGGAGAGGACGTCGAGCAGCGCGCGCTCGACGTCGTGACCGCCATCCGCGAGGCCGTCCGCATTCCCATCGCGGTCAAGCTCTCCCCCTTCTACTCCTCGCTCGCCAATCTCACCCGACGGCTCGAGCGCGCGGGCGCCAACGGTCTGGTCCTCTTCAACCGTTTTTACCAGCCCGACATCGACATCGAGGAGCTCGAGGTCGTGCCGAAGCTCTACCTCTCGAGCCCCAACGAGCTGCTGCTGCGTCTGCGCTGGCTCGCGATCCTGTCTAGCCAGTTCTCGGGCTCGCTCGCCGTGACCGGCGGCGTCCACAACGCGGCCGACGCTATCAAGGCCGTCATGGCCGGCGCGCACGCCGTGCAGATGGTCTCCGTCCTCTTGCGGCGCGGCCCGGAGACGCTCGTCCGGATTCGGGCCGACGTCGAGCGATGGCTCCAGGTCCACGAGTACGCGTCCCTGAAGCAGATGCAGGGCAGCATGAGCTACGCCCGCACCGCCAACCCCAAGGCGTTCGAGCGCGCCAACTACATGCGCGTCCTTCAGGGCTGGCGGCCTTTCGAAGAAGTGTCCTGACGCCGGAAGGGGAAGGAGGACGATGATGACGATCGAAGATTTCACGCAGTTGCGGGAGGGCACCGTCGTCCTTTTGGAAGGAATCGTCTCGCGCTGCCCGCGCTGCGGGCGCAACGGCGTCCTGAAGTTCCCCGAGGACGGAAAAGCCTGCTGCATCCACGCCGAGGAGTCCACGATCCTCTGCGACGGGATGCTGACCCAGCCGACCGACACCTGCGAACTGCCGGAGGCCTGATCGGGGTCAGACCTGATTCTCTGATTTTCGGAGGCTGATCGGCAGGGTGCCGACGAGGCGACCGAGCGGGGCAAGGAGCTTTTCGTCCACCCAGGGTTGGCTCTCAGGCGTTGCCGGCAGTCGCGCGAAGGGGGTCGTCTCAGCCGAGTCGAATCGCCAGTCCCTGCACTGCTGCGAGGCGTCGGAGCGCGCTTGTCTGCCAGGAATCAGAGAATCAGGTCCGACCCCACCATCCGGGTTAGCATCCTCCTGATGGAACGCATGGTCGAGCCGCGCGCGGCCGCGGCGGCGCGCCCGACGCTCGCCGCGCGGTTCGCGGCGTTCGTGGCGGAGCGCTTCCCGTTCGCCCTGGCGCCAGCCCTCGAGGCGTTCCAGTCCGTCTGCCTCGGCGACCCGGGGCGAAACACCGAGGCGGTCGAGGCCCTGCGCGGTCCCCTGGCCGACCGGCTGCGCCGCGCCTTCGAGACGCCGATCCCCGACGGCCTTCCCGAGACGACGCCGCGCGTCCCTGCCTCCGAGCGCCTGCGCCAGGCCCGCGCGGAGCTTCTCGACGCCTGCGACGGCTTCCTGCGTCGCGAGGCGATCGCCGCGTCGCTCACCCGCGAGGAGCGCCTCGAGATCCTGCGCGGCATGATCCTGACGCGCGCCGTCGACAATCGCCTCAAGGCCTTCTTCCTGGGCAACGAAGTGCGCTGGAAAGGCGTCGGGTTCCAGGGAAAAGGCTTCCGCTCGCTCGGCCAGGAGGCGATCTACGCCGCGGCGCTCCGCCTGCGCCGCGGCGCCGCCCTCCACGCCCCCGACGGGACCTGGAAGGGCGACGTCGTCGCGCCGCTGATCCGGGACGTCGGGGCGGCGCTCGCGATGCGGCCGGAAGCCGCGGCCGAGGCGGCGCGCCTGGTCCTCTCCGCGCAAATGGGAAAGGCCGGGCCGCCGATGGAGGGAAAGGACCTGCACCTCGGAGACTTCTCCCGGGGAGTCCTGCCCCCGGCGGCGCCGCTCGCGATCTCCTCGCTCACCGCCGCCGGAATGGCGATGGCGTTCGCGCGCGAGGGCTCCGGGCGCGTCGCGGTCTCCTTCATCGGCGAAGGGGGGACTTCGCTCGGCGAGTGGCACGAGGCGATCAACCTCTGCGCGGCGCGGCGGCTGCCCGCCGTCTTCTGCGTCCAGAACAACCAGACGGCGCTCTCGACACCCGTGGCCGACCAGTCGGCCGCCCGCGTCTTCGCCGAGAAGGCGGCCGGCTACGGGATTCCCGGCATCACGCTCGACGGGACCGAGCCCGAGGACATCGCGTCCGCCTTCGCCTGGGCGGCCGAGAGGGCGCGGGCCGGGGCGGGACCGACCCTGATCGAATTGGTCTGCATGCGCATGTGCGGGCACGCGCACCACGACGACATGCTGTATCTGGGCAAGGAGCCGCCGCCCTCCTGGGACTATCCCCCGCTTTCCGAGGGCGGCTACGCCGACCGCGAGCTCTACGAGTACTGGTCGCGCCGCGACCCGATCCCGACCTACGCGGCGAGGCTCGAGGCCGAGGGCGTGATCGGGAACGGCGATCTCGACCGCCTTCGCCGGGAGGCCGAGGAGCTCGTCGAAGGGGAGGCCCGCCGCGTCATCGCCGCGCCGTGGCCCGAGCCGGAGACGGCCGGCCAGGGCGTCTTCCAGGGAGAGCCGCCGAGGCGGTACATCGAGCCGCTCGAGCCCGCGGCGCGCTCGGCTGGGGAGGCTCCCCTTCCCCCGCTCGATCCGGGCCCTCCCTTCGACGCGAAGGGCCGGACGTTTCTCGAGGGAGTCGCCCTGGGCGTCGCCGACGCCCTGCGCGCCGATCCCCGGGTCTTCGTCTACGGCGAGGACGTGGGAGGAAAGTACGGCAACGCGTTCCTCCTCCTGCGGCCGCTCCTTGCCGAGTTCGGCGACCGGATCTTGAACTCCCCGCTCGCGGAGGGCGCCGTGCTCGGCGTCTGCGTCGGCGCGGCGCTCGCGGGCCAGCGCCCGATCGGCGAGATCCAGTTCAACGACTTCGTCGCGACGGCATTTAACCAACTCGTTAACAATGCCGCGAAGGTCCGCTACCGCTGGGGAGGCTCGGTTCCCATGGTCGTGCGCATGCCCTGGGGAGGACTGCGCCACGCCGGGCCCTACCACAGCCAGAACACGGAAGCCTGGTTCTACCGCACGCCGGGCATCAAGATCGTCGTCCCCTCCACACCCCACGACGCGCGGGCGCTTCTCGCCTCGGCCGTCGCGGACCCCGAGCCGGTGCTCTACTACGAGCACATCGCTCTGTACCGCGATCCCCGCATCAAGCAGATGCTGCCCGAGCGCGCGCCGGCGCCGATCCTGATCGGCAGGGCCGCCTTGCGCCGCAAGGGTTCGGATCTCGCGATCGTCTCCTACGGGGCCTACGTCCACGTCGCGATGCGCGTGGCGGAGAAGCTCGGCCGGGAGGGCCGGGAGGTCTCGGTGCTCGACCTGCGGAGCCTCTCGCCGCTCGACAGGCCCGCGCTGCTCGCGCTCTCGCGGCGCTGCCACCGCGTGCTCGTCGTCCACGAGGACACGCGCACCGGCTCGATCGGCGAGAGTCTCGCCGCGGTCATCCAGGAGGAGGCCTTCGAGTACCTCGACGCGCCGGTGCGGGTCGTGGGCGCGGTCGACACGCCGGTGCCGTACTCTCCGCCGCTCGAGGAGTTCTTCCTTCCCTCGGAAGAGCAGGTCGAGCGGGCGGCGCGGCTGCTCCTCGCCTACTGACGGAGCGGAGGCACGGCCGTAGAATCGTCGGACGGACGATGCCTCTCGTTCCGGGACAGCGAATCGGCCCCTACGAGATCGCCGCGTCGATCGGGCGCGGCGGCATGGGGGAGGTCTGGCGCGCGCGGGACGGCAAGCTCCAGCGCGAGGTCGCCATCAAGGCCCTGCCCGAGGAGTTTCGCCGGGACCCCGAGAGGCTCGCCCGATTCGAGCGCGAGGCGCGCCTGCTCGCCTCCCTCAATCATCCGAGCATCGCCGCCATCTACGGGCTCGAAGAACAGGACGGCTCGCAGTTCATCGTCATGGAGCTCGTCCCCGGTCAGACCCTGGCCGAGCGGCTGGCCGAGGGCCCCCTCGCCGTCGAAGAGGCGATCGCGGTCGCCGCGCAGGTTGCCGCGGGCCTGGAGGCCGCTCACGGAGCGGGCATCATCCACCGCGACCTGAAACCTTCCAACATCAAGCTGCGCCCGGACGGCGCCGTGAAGCTCCTCGATCTCGGCCTCGCGCGGGCGGTGGAGCCTTCCGGGGCGCCGGTGGACTCCTCTCTTTCCCCGACCCTGACGACGCCCGCAACACGCACCGGCGTGATTCTCGGGACGGCCGCCTACATGAGCCCCGAGCAGGCGCGCGGCAAGCCCCTCGACAGGCGCACCGACATCTTTTCCTTCGGCAGCGTGCTCTACGAGTGCTTGACGGGAAGGCAAGCCTTCTCCGGAGAGACCGTCTCGGACACGCTCTCGGCGATCCTCGCCGCGGAGCCGGACTGGTCTCTTCTGCCCGCGGCGGCCCCCGCTCGCCTCCGCGAGCTGCTGCGGCGCTGCCTCCAGAAGGACCCGAAGCGCCGCCTCCACGACATCGCCGACGCCCGGATCGAGATCGAGGAAGCGCAGACCGCGGGCGAAGCCTTCACGCCGGCTCCGGCAACGTCCTCGTCGCGCGCGAGGCTTCTGTGGGCTCTTGTCGGGGCCCTCGTCGCAACGGCGATTTTCGCGGCGATGTGGATGCTCTCGCGGCGGGAGCCGGTCGCTCAAGTGCCGATCGTGCGCGCCGTTCTGCCGCTTCCGCCCGGGGAGCGGCCCTTCACCGGCTATCGGTCCCCCTTCATACCGCATCCCACTCTCGCGATCTCCCCCGACGGCCGGACGATCGTCCTCGCGGCCGTGCGCGACGGCGCTCTTCGGCTCCTGCGGCGCCGGCTCGACGCCGTCCAGGCCGAGCCGATCCAGGGAACGGAGCAGGGATACGCACCGTTCTTTTCGCCAGACGGGCAGTGGATCGGATTCTTCACGGCCAACGAGCTCAAGAAGGTCCCGCTCTCCGGAGGATCGGCGCTCCCGATCTGCCTGGTGCCTCCCGTCACGGCGGGGGGAAGCTGGGCGGACGACGGAAGAATCGTGTTCACGGCGCAGACCAATGGTCCGCTCTTCGCCGTCTCCGACCGCGGAGGGGAGCCCAGGCCCCTGACGAAGCTCGACGCCTCGCGGGGAGAGCACGCGCACCTCTTTCCGCAGGCTCTGCCGGGAGGGCACGCAATCCTCTTCACGCTTCGCCTGGGAAGGGACTTCCAGGACGTCGGGAAGTCGAACATCGCCGCGCTCGACACGAGAACCGGCAAGTGGCGAACCGTGCTCGAAGGCTCGAGCTACGCCCGCTACGCCGCGGGCCGCCTCGTCTTCCTGCGGGGATCCTCGGTCTTTTCGGCGCCCTTCGACCCCGCGCGCCTCCAGGTGACCGGGACGGCGGTCGCCCTGATCGAGCAAATCGCGGTGGACGCCACGCAGGGCACCGCCCACTTCGACATCTCGCCCGTGGGAACGCTCGCACTCCTCGACGGGCCGATCATCATCCCGACGACGGCTGTTCTCCAGCTCGATCGGCGCGGGAAGGAGGTTTCCCTCCCCCTGCCTCCCGCCCACTACGCAAATCCCCGCCTTTCACCCGACGGAAAGCGCCTGGCGATCACACAGCACCTGGGGTTCCGCGGCGCGATCGTCGTGTACGACCGCGAGCGCCGGAACCTCTCGACACTCACGCCGGAGCCGGGCCGTTCCTTTGTATCCGTCTGGTCGCCCGACGGCAAGCGGATCGCGTTCTCCCGCTTCGCCGACGCGGCGCCCGAGCTCTGCGTGAAGAACGCCGACGGCAGCGGGGAGGTCGAGGCTCTGACCCGGACAACCAGCGACGCCGAGATCCCCACGTCCTGGTCTCCGGACGGCAGGGTGATCGCGTACACCGTCACCTACGTCGCCGACCGCAGCCCGACGCGACGAATGCTCTCGACGGACATCTGGCTTCTTTCGCTGGGAGGCCAGCGCTCCTCGCTCCCCTGGTTCGAGACCGCGTTCCGCGAGACGGCGCCGGCGTTCTCCCCGGACGGGAAGTGGATCGTCTACGTCTCCGACGAGCCGGGCCATCCCGAGATCTTCCTTCGTCCCTATCCGGGCCCCGGCGCGAAGATCAAGATCTCGAGCGACTGGGGAATCGAGCCCGCCTGGTCTCGAGACGGCCGGGAGCTGCTCTACCGCGCCGGAGCCAGGGGCGAGAAGTTCCTGTCCGTCGAGATCCGGACCTCGCCCGAGCTCGTCGTCTCGCAACCGCGCCTGCTCTTCTCCTCCGATCTGGATGTCGGAGGTCCGGAAGGCCGGGAAGACCGGTTCCGCGAATACGACGTTTCCCGCGACGGAAGCGAGATCATCGCGTTGCGCACCGCCGGGCCCGCGGAACCGGACCGCCGGCTCATGATCGTGACGAACTGGGCCGCGGCGGCGGGCCGTCCCTGAGGGCGGCTGGTCTCCGCCAGTCGAAGCGGCCCCTCTATGATGGAGAGCGCCTCATGGAGCCCCCGAATCCGCTTCGCCGCATCCTTCACGTGGACATGGACGCCTTCTACGCGTCGGTCGAGCAGCGGGACGATCCGGCCCTGCGCGGCCGCCCCGTGGCCGTCGGGGGCCGTCCCGAAAGCCGCGGCGTCGTCTGCGCGGCGAGCTACGAGGCCCGCAAGTTCGGCGTGCGCTCGGCGATCCCGATGTCGCGGGCCGTGAGGCTCTGCCCGGAGCTCGTCGTCGTCCCGCCCGACTTTCACAAGTACGGCGAGGTCTCCAGCCGCGTCTTCGCGATCTTCCGCAGCGTGACGCCGCTGGTCGAGCCCCTCTCGCTCGACGAAGCGTACCTCGACGTGACGGAGAACGCCTGGGGCCTCCCGCTGGGCGTCGAGGTGGCGCGCCGGATCAAGGAGCGCATCCGCGAAGAGGTCCGCCTCACGGCGTCGGCGGGAGTCGCCCCGAACAAGTTCCTCGCCAAGATCGCGTCCGGTTGGAAGAAGCCCGACGGCCTGACGGTGATCGCGCCCGAGCGCGTCGAGCCTTTTCTCCAGAAGCTGCCGGTCGACGCGCTCTGGGGAGTCGGCCCCGTGACGGCTCGGAAGCTCCGCGCCGCCGGAATCGAGCGCCTGGTGGACGTGCGGACGGCGGATCCGGAGATTCTGAAGCGCGCGGTGGGGAGCTGGGCCGAGGGCCTGCGGCGCCTCGCCTTCGGGGAAGACGACCGGTTGGTCGAGCCGAACCGGGAGCGCAAGTCGATCGGCTGCGAAGAAACCTACGCGAAGGATCTCGACGATCTCGAGCGAATCCGGGGCGAGGTGGACGCCCTGGCGCGCGCCAGCGCGCGGGCCCTCGCCCGCAGGGAGCTCTCCGCCCGAACGGTGACGCTGAAGCTTCGCTACGCGACCTTCCAGACGATCACGCGCAGCCAGACGAGCGCGTCCGCGACCCGGGATGCCGGCGAGATCGCGGCGCGCGCTGTGGCGCTTCTCGAAAAGACGGAGGCTGGCCGCCGCGCGGTTCGCCTTCTCGGCGTCTCCCTTCACGGGCTGTCGCCCTCGGGCGCGGCTCCCGCGCCCGAGGGCCCTGGAAGCCCGCAGCTTCCCCTTCCGGTCGAAGGAGAGTGACGCGAGCCGTTAGTTGTTGCTGGCGCTCGCGCCGCCCGAGCAACGGTAGGCGACGCCCGAATTGGACGAGCCTGCCTCCAGCAGCAGGACGTTGCCTCCCTTGGAGCGCACGAGGCTCTCGAGCTCTTCCCGCCCCGCGCCGCTCGTCCACGTCCCGGACAAGCGCACCTGGGAGAGCTTTTCGCAGCCCGCGACTTCCTGCGCGTTGCTGACCACGCGCACGCTCGCCTTTTCCGACCCGTTTCCGTGGGCGCAACCGGCGGCCGCCAGAGCGGTCAGGACGACGGCCGCGGAAAATCCCGATACCAGATTCCGTTTCATCGTTATCTCCCCGTGAATTGCCGCACTGGTTGCTCGCACACGGGGATACGGAGGCACCGCAGGCCGGTTCTGCCGCTCGTCCCGGGCCCGGGACGCCTGGTCACACGGGGGCTTCGGGCTCGCCCTGCCGGAGCGCGCGATCCAGATGAGCCATCAGGTAGTCCGCGCCCTCCAGGCCGACGGACAGGCGGATCAACCCCGGCGTGATTCCGCGGGCCAGCCGGTCCGCCTCCGGAACGTTGGCGTGGGTCATGGACGCCGGGTGCTCGACGTAGCTCACCGCCGCGCCGAGGCTGACGGCGAGCTCCATCGGGGTGTCCTTGCGCGCGAAGTAGTTCATCATGCGTTCGCCCGCGGCGAATCCCTCCTTCAGCTCGAAGCTCACCAGCGCGCCGCCGTTTCGCATCTGCTTGCGCGCGAGCGCGGCCTGAGGGAAGTCCGCGAACCCCGGGTAGGCGACGCCGGCGACGGCCGGATGCGACCGAAGGAAGCGCGCGATGCGCGACGCGCTTTCGCACTGCTCCTTCTGCCGCACGGCGAGGCTCTGCAGCGTCATCGCGTTCAACCACGAGTCGAACGGCGACGGCGTCGCTCCGAGATCCTTGTACCAGGGGAAGAGCTGATCCTTCATGAAACGGAAGGGGCCGAGCACGGCGCCGGCGACGGAGGCGGAGTGCCCGTTGACGTACTTGGTCAGCGAATGCACGACGAAGTCGGCGCCCAGCCGGAAGGGCTGCTGAAGGTACGGAGAGCAGAACGTGTTGTCCACGACGAGCGGGATCCCGCGATCCTCCGTCAGGCGCGAGATGGCTTCGATGTCCGCCAGGCGAAGCGTCGGGTTCTCGGGCGACTCGAGCAGCACGGCCGCAATCGAAGGGCCCTCCTCGAGGGCCCGCTCGACTTCCGGCAGGCGGCCCATGTCGCAGAAGACCGCCCCGACGCCGAATTTCGCGAGGCCGCGCAGCAGGCTGTCCGTCGAGCCGTAGACGTTGCCGGCCAGCACGGCGTCGCCGCTCTCGACGAGCGAGAGGACGAGCGTCGAGATCCCTCCCATCCCCGATCCGAAGACGAGCGCTCCGATGGTGGGTTCCCGCTCGTCGGCCGCCAGCGCCTTCTCGATGACGTGGTGCGCTTCGAGCTGGAAGAGCGCGCGCTCCAGGTACTCGGTCGTCGGGTTGCCGAGGCGGGTGTAGATGCGCGCGTAGGGGCGTTCGCCTCCCTTGGAGACTCCGAGGAAGCGCTCGGCCCCTTCGCGCACGCTCCCGAACGCGAAGGTCGATCGCTGGTAGATGGGCGGCAGGCCCGTGCCCACCGCGATCGACCGGAACAGCCCCTCTTCGAGCTGCGGCACGGGGTCGCGCGCCCAGCGCGTCTTCCGGTCGATCCACCAGTCCCACCAGGGCCGGCGCGCGGCGGCCCGGCGGACGTGCGGTCTTTCGAGCGTCTCCATGCCGCCTTGATACGGCATTTCGCCGCCCGGGCCCTGATGCAAACTCCTCAGCGGGACGCCGAAAGGGGGGCGCGGAATGCTTTTAGGGGAAGATTCCCAGCTCCATGTAGCTCACCGCGACCTTGTCGATCGCCGAGACGAAGGCAGCCGTGCGCAGGTCGGGCACCTTCGGCTTGCGGCGCTCGACCTCGCGGATCTGATGGAACGCGGTCGCCATCGTTTCCTCCAGGCCCGAGTTGACCAGGTCCTCCTCGTCCGGGCCGCGCACGAGAAGCTGGCGCTCCGTGTCGGCCATCCCCTTGCCGGTCGCCTTCTCGATCGCCTGCACCATGCCGCGCGCGCTCATCTCCTCGAAGCGTTTCTCCATCCGGCCGAACCGCACGTGCGAGAGGTTTTTCAGCCACTCGAAGTAGGAAACGGTGACGCCGCCCGCGTTCAGGTACATGTCGGGAATCACGAGGATCCCGCGCGAGCGCAGGATCTCGTCGGCGTCCGCCGTGACGGGACCGTTGGCGCCCTCGGCGACGCCGCGCGCCCGGATCCGGCCGGCGTTCTCGACGGTGATCACGTTCTCGAGCGCGGCCGGCACGAGGACGTCGCAGTCGAGCTCCAGGGCCGCGGCGCTCTGCGGCAGGTCCCGCGCGCCGGGAAACCCCGTGATGCGGCCGGACTCCTGGCGGTGCCGCACGACGGCCTCCAGGTCGAGCCCGTCGGGATTCGCGATCGAGCCCTCGTACTCGGCAAGCCCCACCAGCACCGCTCCCCCGCTCTGCAGGAACTTCGCGGCGTGGTAGCCGACGTTGCCGAGGCCCTGCACGACGACCCGCTTGCCGGCGAGGCCCGGCGAGAGGCCGTGCCGGCGCGCGAGCTCCGCGTCCGCAAGCGCCTCCCGGACCCCGTAGAAGACGCCGCGGCCCGTCGCTTCCTTTCTTCCGCGAATGCCCCCCTGCGTGACGGGCTTTCCCGTCACGCACCCGATCGCGTCGATCTCACCCGGGTGGAACTGCGCGTAGGTGTCCGCGATCCAGGCCATCTCGCGCGGCCCGCTGCCGTAGTCGGGCGCCGGGACGTCCACGCCCGGCCCGATGAAGTTCTTGCGGATCAACTCGGCGGCGTAGCGGCGCGTGATCCGCTCGAGCCGCTCGGGGCTCGTCTTTCGCGGATCGATGCGGATCGCGCCCTTGGCGCCCCCGAAGGGGACGTCCACGAGGGCGCACTTGTAGGTCATCAGCGCCGCCAGGGCGCAGACCTCGTCGGCGTCGACGTTCGGGGCGAAGCGGATCCCTCCCTTGACCGGCAGCTTGTGGTGGCTGTGCTCCGCGCGCCAGGCCTCGATGACGTCGAAGTCCCCGGCATCGCGCCGCACCGGGAAGTGAAAGCGATAGAGGCTGTTGCAGGTCTTGATCTGGTCGAGCAGGCCCCGCGGATAGTCCAGGTGCGAGGCCGCCCGATCGAAGTTGCGGTTGACCGTGTCGAGCAGACTCTCGGATGTCGTCATGAGAAGTTCGCCTTTCTCGTCCGGGCGACGATATCGCGAGCGAGGCGAGCGATGCCCCTGTCCCCCGCCGCGGGGGAGAGAAGACGCGCGGCCGCCTAGACGCGCCCTCGCTGCACGAAGAGCAGGATGGCCACGGCCAGACCGATGACGACCACGGCCGAGCGCGCCTTCTCCCTTCCGATCAACCGGGCGAAGCGCGCCCCCGCGTAGCCTCCGGCAATCGCGCCGGCGATGAGCACGAGCGCCGCCGGCCAGTTCACGGCGCCCCGAGCGATGAAGTAGGCCGCCGCGACCCCGTTGATACACATGGCGAAGAAGTTCTTCAGGCCGTTGGCGGCATGGATGTCCGAGAGGCCGAGAAACCCGAGCACCGTGAGCATCAGAATCCCGATCCCGGCGCCGAAATAGCCGCCGTACACGGCCACGCCGAGCTGAAAGATCCACGCGGCGGCGGAGCGCGCCGAATCGCGTCCGGCGGTGCGCGGCGAGCCGATCCAGCGCGACAGCGCCCCCTGCAGGGCGAAGAGGACCGTGGCGAAGAGGACGAGAAAGGGGGCGAGCCCCTCGAAGGTCCGCGGCGGTGTCTTGAGCAGCAGCACCGCTCCGAGCGCTCCGCCGAGAAGGCTCGGGAGAAACAGCCGCATCAGCCAGTCGCGGTGTCCGCGGACCTCGCGCCGGTAGCCGTAGAGGCTTGCGGCGGACCCCGGCCACAGCGCGACCGCCGACGTCGCGTTGGCCGTGATGGCGGGCTCCCCGAGCAGCATCAGAGTCGGGAAGGTCAGGATCGTGCCGCCGCCCGCCATCGCGTTCATCACGCCGGCGCCGGCCGCGGACGCCAGAAGCGCCGCGACCTCTCCCCCCGTCATGCGGGAGGCATTATGTCGGATCGAGAAAGGAGCTCGATTCCGGGAGAGGATGCGGCTCCTCCAGGCGGGAAGCCGGGCGCCGCTCGAGCGCCTGATGCCGCCCGCCGTTCGGCTCCGGTTCCTCCTCGGCGTCCGGGAGGACGTCGCCTTCGGGGCGACTCAGCCATGCCAGAACGACGAGCAGCGCCCCGATTCTCCTGTCCATCCGCTCCCTCCATGGGACGGCTCGATCCCGCCCCCGGGGACGGGGCGCGGACGCCGACCGGAGGCCCGGCCCGCGCGCCTTTTCGGCCTCTGCCCTCTAGTTGTCGCGAGCCTGCCCGGGCGGCGCGGAAGGGGCGCGGAGGAGAAGCTCGTCGACCGCCTCGGAAAGACCCGCCGCCCACAGGTCGGGCCGGGCCGATCGGAGCGCCTCGCGGTTGGGAAAGCCTCCGGGCACGCCGACCGAGAAGACGCCGGCGGCGCGCGCCATCTCGACGTCTTCCGGGCTGTCCCCGACGCAGGCCGCGGCCTCGGCGCGCACGCCGAGCCGGGAGAGGCCGAGCTCGAGCGGCTCGGGGTGAGGCTTCTTGCGCTCGGCGTCTTCCGAGCAGACGAGGGCTCCGAAGAAATCGCCAAAGCCAAAGCGCGCGACCTCCCGCGCCACGCGGGCCCGGCTGCCGCTGGTGACGACCGCCATCGCCAGGCCCGCCGACCGCAGCCGCGCGACCGCCTCCGCCGCGCCAGGCAGCAGCCGCGCCTCCTCCTCGTCGTAGAGGTCGAGCCAAAGGGCGTCGGCGTCGATCCAGCGCTCGCGCGGGAGTCCGACCTGCTCGTAGGTCCGGCGCCAGTCGGGCGAGTAGGTCGCCTCGAACAGCGCCCGGTCGAACCGGATGCCGAAGGAGGCAAACAGGCGGACGTACGAGCGGTAGCTCGCCTCGGCCGAATCGACGAGCGTTCCGTCCCAGTCGAAGAGAACTGCGGCGAGCGCGGGTCTTTCCGGCGTGCTAGCGCTTCTCCATGGGGATGAAGGAGCGTTCGGGGGGGCCCAGGTAGACCTGGCGGGGCCGAGCGATCTTCTGCTCGGAGTCGCCGAGCAGTTC
>JBLMXY010000191.1:0-4300 GCA_050257975.1 Acidobacteriota bacterium | reverse complement strand
ACGTCTTCATCTGCGTCTCGTCCTTCAACTACGAGGCGCGAAAGCTCTACGAGCAGATGGGCTACAAGATGGTCGGGGCCCTGATGGACTACGTCGTCCGGGGCCACTCGGAGCTGCTGCTTCGAAAGTCCGTCGCGCCGATCGCGGAGTTCAAGAAGAAGACGCGCTGAGCCGCCGTCCCGCTCCAGGCGCGGCCGACCCCGCTGGCCGTCCCTCCCGCATCTGCACCGGCGAGGCGGGCAGGCGATCGTAGACGGGTAGGCCTCCCTCGCCGAAGCGGCCGAACGTCAGGACGCCCGTCGGGCAGGACTGCACGCAGGCGGAGCAGCGCACGCACTGGGGGTCTGCCATCGGGAGCCCCTTGTTGGCGAAGTTCATGATGTCGATGCCCTGGTGGCAGACCGACGTGCAGATGTTGCAGGAGATGCACTTGGACTTCTCGGCGAAGATGCGAAACCGCGTGAAGCGCGCGTAGACGTGCATCAGCGCCGCGAGCGGGCAGGCGAAGCGGCACCAGACGCGGCCGGAGAACCAGAAGTACATCCCCACACCGACGATCCCTGCGAGGAAGACGTCCACGAGGTGGTAGTAGTTCAGCTCGACCCCGAAGACCGACCAGCCCGACAGCAGCCCGCCGTAGAGCTTTCCCGCGCCCCGCCCCAGGCCCGTGTTCGGCGCGATCCAGGAAACGACGCGCCCGAGCAGGATCAGGAGCGCCGCCGCGAGCACCACCTGCCCCGTCATGTTCACGCGATTCCAGAAAGGGCCGTGCGGCATCTTCTGGCGGTGGGCGTCCCCCATCGTCTCGGCCAGGGCGCCGCAGGGGCAGATCCAGCCGCAGTAGGCGCCCTTTCCCCATCGCCGGACGATCAGGGGAATGATCACGAAAGTCTGGAGAAACCCGATGACGAGCCACCAGGCCAGCGGCTTGTCGGTGAAGAAGTTCCAGACGAAGAGGGGCCACGCGATGACGAAGCCGAAGGCGCGCCAGTACTCGCGCCCCTGGCCGTAGCCGGCGGCGGGGAAGAGGTTGTCGGCGAGCGTCTTCCCGACGCCCGAGTCGAAGGCGCCGTTGTGGCCGAGGTACGGCAGCAGGACGTAGGGAAGCAGGAAGAGCGGGATCCACTGCAGGGCGACGAGCGTCCAGGTCTGCCGCGTGACGTAAGGCGTGCGCCGCCTCCGGATCCGCCGGACGCCGAAGGCGAGCACGCAGAGGCAGTAGGCGAGCGAGTAGTAGAAGCCGGGATCGGAAAGCGTGATCGAGAGCGTGCCGAGGAGCGTCGAGGGATTCTTCGAGGCCGCCGCGATGGCGCCCCCGGCGCGCTCGAAAACCGCCGGCACGCCGTAGGGGAAGAGGCCGTGCTTCTGAAAGTACTGGTTGACGGCGCCGTTCGACTTCCAGTTGTAGAGAAAGACGCAAAAGAGGAAGAAGGCCGCGAAGGAGGCATAGGTCGCCGCCTTCCACTCGCCGCGGATCGGGATCCCGGACCGCCGGAAGAAGTCGAGCGGCGCCTCGCGGCCGATCATCGTGAAGACGACGTCGTTGGCGAGGCGGCGCTCCTGCCCCGCCTCGTCCCGGAGGACTGCCTGGCCGGGCTCGATGCGGGCGACGTTGGTCGCCATCGCCAGGCGCAGGGAGCCCGGGCCATGGGGCTTCTCCCCGGCCTTCATGAACGATCCCGTCGAGGTCGTCACGCGCTCGGAGGTCGGATGCTCGACCGCGACATCGGCCGACGGGTTCGTCTCGAGCATCCGGACCCTTTCGACGTTCTCGGGCTTGGCGCGCGCGAACTCCTTGCCGCGGTAGGAGAGGGTGACCCGGGCGCCGGCGGAGGCGAGGGCGATCGCCGTCTCGAGCGCGGAGTCGCCGCCGCCGACGACCAGGGCGTCGCGCCCGGCGAACTCCTTCGGATCGTAGAGGCGGTTGAAGACCCGGTCGGGGTCCTCTTCGCCGGGCACTCCGAGCCGGCGGTGGTTGCCGCTGCGGCCGATCGCGACGATGACGCGGCGCGCCTTCGCGACGCCGGCCGGCTTGCCCTCTTGCCCGGCGTGATGGAGAAGGAGCAGGTCTCCCTTGCGCTCGATCCGCTCGATGCGGGAGAAGGTGACCGAGATGCCCGCCTCCTTCACTTTTCTCTCCATGCCCTCGAGCAGCTCTTCCTTGGGGTGCACCTCCGCGCGGAACTGCAGCTCCCCCTCGGGCGTCATGCCGGTGGGGTAGGTGTAGATGGGTTTCGCTTTCGGGAAGTTCGCAACCGTCGAGAAGAGCTCGGAGGCCTCGAAGACCTGGAAGCCGACTCCCGCCCGTCGGGCCTGGAGGGCCGCCGCGATGCCCGACACGCCGGCCCCGACGATCGCGATGTCCACGATCTCCGGGTCCTTGCCACGGGCGCGGGCGAAGTCCGGCTCGGCGAGGATCGCGTTGACGGCCTTCGCGCCCGTGTCGGAGGAGAACTTCAGAAGCGGGATTCCGGTCAGGTCGCCGACGATCCGCACTCCCGGCACGGCGGTCGTCCCGTCCTCCCGCGCCTCCGGCAGCTTCTCGACCGTGCCCGCCGGCCACATCGTGTGAAGCCAGTGGGTGTATCGGGCGATGAGAGACGGCATGCCGGTCTTTGGATGTCTTCGGGCGCGGCCCGGTTTCGCGCGGGCGATTCTAGCCCGGCCCCGCCCGCGCCTTTGCGGCTAAGCTCTCGGGGATGCCCGAGCTGCCCGACATCCTGGCCTATCTTGCGGCTCTCGAGCCTCGCGTGGTCGGGCGGCGGCTCGAGTCCGTGCGGCTGGCGAGTCCGTTCCTGCTGCGCTCGGTCGATCCGCCGGTCTCGCAGGCGGAGGGCCGAAAGGTCGTCCGGCTCGGCCGCATCGGCAAGCGGCTCGTGCTCGAGCTCGAGGGGGAGCTCTTCCTGGTCCTGCACCTGATGATCGCCGGGCGGCTCCACTGGAAGGCGAGAGGGGCGAAGGTCGGGGGCCGCGCCGCGGTCGCGGGGTTCGACTTCGAGAACGGGACGCTGCTGCTGACCGAGGCGGGATCGAAGCGGCGGGCCTCGCTGCACCTGGTGCGGGGCCGGTCTGGCCTCGAGGACTTCGAGCGGGGAGGTCTCGAGGTCCCGCAGGCCGATCTGCCGGCCTTCCGCGCGGCGCTCGCCCGGGAGAGCCACACGTTGAAGCGCGCCCTGACCGATCCGCGCCTCTTCTCCGGGATCGGCAACGCCTATTCCGACGAGATCCTGCATCGCGCGCGCCTCTCGCCGGCGAAGCTGACGGGTCGGCTGACGGAGGAGGAGAGCGAGCGGCTCTGGCGTGCGGCGCGCGAAACGCTCTCGCAGTGGAGCGGTCACCTGGTCGGGGAGGCCCGAAAGGCCTTTCCCGAGAAGGTAACCGCATTCCGGCACGGGATGGCCGTTCACGGGCGCTTCGGCGAGCCGTGTCCGGTCTGCGGCTCCCCGGTGCAGCGGATCGTCTACGCCGAGAACGAGTCGAACTATTGCGCCACGTGCCAGACCGGGGGCCGGCTGCTCGCGGACCGCGCCCTGTCGCAACTTCTCAGGGGCGACTGGCCCAGGACGGTCGAGGAGCTGGAAGAGAGGAAGCGGTCTTCCCGCTAGAGGCGCGGCTTCGATGAAGCGGGAGCCCGGGCATGTCCTCCTCCTGTTGTTCTCCGCGGCTGCTGCCTGCGGCCAGACGGCGCTCTCGCTTCCCGAGCGCGGGAAGCCCGAGCTCGCGCTTCTGGCCGGGTACGGCTACGAGGTGCACCTGAACCGGGGCCACACCGAGGTGCAGCTCCTGATGCTGCAGCCCCAGGCGGCTTTTCGTCTGGGGTCCCGGCTCGAATGGGTGGTCGAAGGCCATCTCGCGAAGTGCTTTCGCCCCGACGGTTTTGCCGCGGGCTTGGTGCCGGTGGGTGTCCGCTACTTCCTGGAGGGCGGGAGACTCGCGCCTTACGCGGGGATCGGAGCCGGCTTCGGCTGGACGGACTTGAAGGTCGAGGAGATCGACCGGCGTTTCAACTTCATCCTGCATGCGGCCGTTGGCGTGCGCGGCGCCCTGCGCGCGGACCGGGCCTGGATGGTCGAGGCGCGCCTGCTCCACTACTCCAACGCGGGAACCGTGCAGCCAAACCTGGGCCTGAATTCCGTCGTCATTCTGGGGGGGTGGCGGTTCAGGTGACGTCGTTCTCATTCGCCCCCGCAGGCCCGTAAGTCAAATCCCCTCTCCCTCCGGGAGAGGGGATGGATGCCGCGCGGGTCTTGTCCCTCTCTTTCGGGGAGTGGACGGATGCCGCGCGGCTCAAGGCACTCCG
>JBLMXY010000190.1:0-27867 GCA_050257975.1 Acidobacteriota bacterium | reverse complement strand
CTTCCACGGGTCGCTGCTCGACAACTTCGAGTGGCTCGACGGCCGGCGGCCCCGCTCCGGCCTCTACGAAGTGGACTACGCGACCCTGGCCCGCCGCCGGCGCCCCTCGGCCGAAGTCTTCGCCCGCCTGGGGCGCCAGTTCCGCGACGAGAGGGGTGCCCCGGCGGCGGGACGGCGCTAGCCGAGGCCTTCGAGGCCCGACGGGAGCGGCCGGCGGAGCTTCCTCCTCTTCTCGAAGGTCACGTACTCGACGACTCCGCAGGAGCGCGCGAGCTCCAGGGTCCGGTCGTAACCCCAACCGACCTCCGCCGGCGCGTGGGCGTCGGAGGAGAACGTGACGGGGACTCCGGCGGCGACGAGCAGCCGAAGGAGGCGCGCCTCCGGATAGGCTTCGCCCACGGGCTTGCGCAACCCCGCCGAGGAAATCTCGACGGCGCAGCCGGCTTCCCGGGCGGCGGCGATCGCTTCCTCCTCGGCCTCCTCGAGCGCCTTCGCGGGCCGGTGGCCATGCTTCTTCGGGAGGTCGAAGTGGGTGAGGACGTCGAAGAGGCCCGTTCGCGCGGCCTTCGCGAGCAGGCGGTAGTACTCGGCATAGAGGGATTCCGCGCCCTCGCGCTCGAAGCGGCGGGCGGCCGATTCGGGCGCGTCGATCCAGTCGCCGGCGACCCAGTGCACCGAGCCGAGCACGAGATCCCAGTCGGCGCGCGCGAGCCACCCGCGCAGCGTCTCCTCGTGGCCTTCGGCGTAGTCGGCCTCGAGTCCAAGACGGACCGGAATCCGGCCGCAAAACTCGCTCGCGAGAGTCGAGACTTCCTCGAGATAACCGTCGAGATCGTCTTCCCGCATGGCGAGCTTCGGATCTCGCGCTTCCTCCGGGAGAAAGTACAACGGGATGTGATCCGTGATTGCGATCTCCCCGAGCCCTCGCTCGAGCGCGCGTTGGACGAAGTCTCTCGAGGCGCCGCCGGCGTGCCCGCAGCGGAAGGTGTGGACGTGGTAGTCGGGAAGACCCGGAGTCATCGCGGCCATTCTAAGAGCCCTGTGCTAGCTTGCGGGCGTGTCCACCGCGCGGACGCTGATCCGCCAGACGTTTTCGGCGATCGCCTTCGTCGAGAACCTGTCGTTGAAGGAGATCGCCGGGGCGTTTCCCGGGGCGAAGGTCACGCCCCACGAGCTCCGTCGCAAGCTCGATTCCGGCGCCGACCTCTTCATCTATCCCTTCGGCGCCGTGGTTTTCCGGGGCGCCGAGCCGTCCGAGCGGGAAGCCGAGCTGGCCCGCCTGCGCCGCGTGCTGCCGGGCCTGACCACCGAAACGGTTCGCGAAGACTTCACGACCCGCGAGGACCCGGACGCGACGCCCGGGATCGTGGACGGCGCTCTCGTGGTCGACCGGTTGACGCCCCCGAGGGTCGGCGTCGTGGCGCTGGTCATCGCCCAGAGCGCGGCGATGGAGTACTACGAGCGTATCGTCGAGGATCTGCTCGTGCGCACCCGCGCCCTGGTCGACCGCCTCCAGGCGCGCGGGGACGTCCCGATGCGAACCCGGTACCTCCACCGCTTCATCGGGGAGTCGATCGGCACGCGCAGCGAGGTGCTCTCCGTGCTCCACCTGCTGGACAAGCCGGACGCCACCTGGGAGGACCCCGCGATGGACCGCATCTATGGCGAGCTGCGCGACGAATTCGATCTCGGCGACCGGTACGAGTCTCTCGAGCTGAAGCTGCGCAGCATCCAGGAGGCGCTGGAGCTCGTTCGTCGCGCGGGATCGGCGGCTCGTGCTGCTCGAGGCCGCAGTCGTTCTGCTGATCCTCTTCGAGCTGCTCGTCGGAGTGATCTGGCGCCGGGAGAGCCGGGGTTGGGCTAGCCGCGCTCCGCGATCACCTGGCGCGCGAAGAGCCTCGGGTTGTCCTCGAAAAGCGACTCTCCCCGTTCGCGGATCTTCGGCGACCGCGCGCGGGCGATCTTCTGGATCCGGTCGCGAAGCCCGGGGGTGGCGGGAATCTCACCGCTGCGCTCCCGGCGCGCGATCTCGCGCTCGAGCAGGATCAGGTCCGTCACGTCCCCGAGCTCCTGCGCGAGCTCGCCCAGCGCCTTCTCCCGCTTCTTGAGCTCCCGGCTTCCGGTCGAAGCGAGCAGCTCGACCTGATAGCGGAGCTCCTTGACCCGCTTGCGCCACGCGTGGAGGTCCTCGTCGGTCTGCGTCTCCCGGGCCCGCTCGAGGGCCCGGCGCTCTCGCCGGCGGCTGCGGGTGAAGCCGCGCTCGAGATCGCGCGTCGAGAACTCGGGATCGAGCGTGACCTCCAGGGCCCCGGACAGTGGCGCCAGGGAGCGAACGCCGCGCTCCAGGATCTCGGAGGTCTCGGCGAGGCTCCGCCTCTGCTCGAGCTCGAGAGCGACCTCGATGGCATGCCGCTCCAGATCGTCCTCGGCGGCCGCCGGCACCGCCCGCAGCGTGGCCAGCAGGACGTCCGCATCGCGCAGGGCGCTCGTGGGGCGAAACGCGGCCTGCAGGCGGCGGACGAATCCCCGGGCCGCCTTCTTGCCGAGGGAGGGAGAGAGAACGGCGATCAGGGCCCGGGCTCGCCGCAGGGACTTGCGATATTCGTGGACGGCGGCGACGGGGTCGGCGGCGGCCCCGCGGGCGGCCCGCCGCGCCGCGCCGAGGATCCGGGAGAACGCCAGGATCATTCCTTCGCGCAGCGGCCGCCGGCGGGGCAGGCGCAGTTTGCCTCCAGGCCGGGATCGCCGCGGGCGAGCCGGCTGCGCCGGCTCCTTATCGGACGGGCCGGCGGAGGAAGGCGTCGGGTGCGGCCTCGGCCGGTGCTCGCTCGCCATGGGCGGAAATCTTACCGCCCTGCCTCGCCTTCCCGGCCGCCGTTCTTGCGGGAAGTTTGCGGCCTGCCGCCGCGGCGTCTCCGGTAGACTTTGCCGCGAACCGCTTGGAACCGCAATCTTTCGATCTCGTCGTCATCGGGTCTGGCCCTGCCGGACAGAAGGGCGCCATCGCCGCCGCCAAGCTCGGCAAGTCCGTCGCGCTCGTCGACCGCAAGGAGATGATCGGCGGCGTCTGCCTGCACACCGGAACGATTCCTTCCAAGACGCTGCGCGAGGCGATCCTCTATCTGTCCGGCTTCCAGCAGCGATCCTTCTACGGGCGCGACTACTCGCTGAAGGATTCGATCTCCGTGTCGGACCTGTCCTTCCGGGTTCAGACGGTGATGGCGCGCGAGATGGAGGTCATCCGCGCGCAGCTGAAACGCAACGGGGTGGCGACCTTCGACGGCACCGCGCGCTTTTCCGACCCCCACACGATCGAGGTCGTTTCCGCGGAAGGCGAGTCGGCGTTGCGCGGCGAAAACATCTTGATCGCCTGCGGCACCCGGCCGGCGCATAGCCCGACCATCCCGCTCGACGGCACGCGCATCATCGATTCCGACCAGCTCACGGGCGTCGAGCGGCTGCCCCGGGATCTGATCGTGGTCGGTGCCGGTGTGATCGGGCTCGAGTACGCCTCGATGCTCACGGCCCTGAACATCAAGGTCACGGTCGTCGAGCAGCGTCCGATCCTCCTCGATTTCGCGGACCGCGAGATGATCGACGCGCTCCTCTATTTCATGCGCGAGCGCGGGGCGACCTTTCGCCTGGGCGAGAAAGTCGTTTCGGTGGGCTACGACGAGAAGGGGCGAGTCGTCGCGGGCCTCGAGAGCGGCAAGGAGGTCCGCGGCGACGCCCTCCTTTACACCGTCGGCCGACAGACGAACGCGGACCTGCTGAATCTGGCCGCGGCGGGGCTCGAGGCCGACGAGCGGGGCCGGATCGCCGTCGACAAGGGCTATCGGACCGCCGTCCGCCACATCTTCGCCGCAGGAGACGTCATCGGCTTCCCCGCGCTCGCCTCGACCTCGATGGAGCAGGGGAGGCTCGCGACCTGCGGCATGTTCGGCGTGGCCTGCCGCAGTTTCCCCGAGTTTCTCCCCTACGGTATCTACACCATCCCGGAGATCTCCATGGTGGGCGCCAACGAGCAGGAGCTGACGGCGAGAAAAGTGCCCTACGAGGTGGGACGAGCCAAGTACTCCGAGCTCGCCAAGGGCCAGATGGTCGGCGCCGAGGTCGGACAGCTCAAGATCCTCTTCCACCGCAAGACGCTCGAGGTCCTGGGCGTCCATGCGATCGGCGACGGCGCGACGGAGATCGTCCACATCGGCCAGGCCGTGCTCTCCTTCGGGGGAACCGTCGAGTACTTTCGCGACACCGTCTTCAATTACCCGACGTTCGCCGAGGCCTACAAGGTCGCGGGGCTGGACGGGCTGAACAGGCTGTAAGGCCCCGCGGGCTCGCGGTTTCATCCGGCCTTCACGCGGCGTTCGCCGGGGCTCTGCCGGCGCCACCCTGCAACTTCGCATTCGCGGCCGACGCCCTGCTCTTCTGGGCCGGCCTGGTGGGCTCTCGGACGCGGTGGCGGGGCCGCCGCCTGCGAGTCGGGCCTGGGACTTTCCTGAATCGCCGACGGGAAGGATGACGGCGGGCCACCGAATCCGAATAAAATAAGGCGTAAGGCCGCGTAGGCCTTATTTCTTATCGGCCTCCTGGCCGACCGCCCTCAGCCCGCGGCGCGCCAGCCGATCGATCAGCGCCTGCTGGGCGTCGTAGGGTGCTGCGCCCTGGGGCGAGCGGCGGACGTAGGTGCCGTCGGAGCCGAGGTCCCGGGCCCGCGAGTTGTCGCGCTCGAGCGGCTCGAAGACTTCCTGGCGGATCTTTTCCTTCGCCTTCTCGTCGAGGATCGGAACCATCAGCTCGACCCGCCGGAAGAAGTTGCGGGGCATCCAGTCGGCGCTCGAGATGTAGATCTCTTCCTCGTCCCCGACGCCGAAGGAGAAGGCGCGGCTGTGCTCGAGGAAGCGCCCCACGACGCTTGCCACGGAGATGTTGTCGGAGACCCCCGGGACTCCGGGACGCAGACAGCAGATTCCGCGGATGGCGAGACGGATGGGAACGCCGGCCTGCGAGGCGCGATAGAGCGCCCGAATGACCGTCGAGTCGACGAGCGAGTTCATCTTGGCGACGATCGAGGCGGGACGTCCTTCGCGGGCCTTTTCCGCTTCGCCATCGATCAGCGCCACGATCTTTTCGTGCAGCGAAAAGGGGGCGGGTGTCAGCCGCTTGTAGCGGGTCCGCTTGGAAAAACCGGTCAGGAAGTTGAACAGCTGCGAGGCGTCGTGCCCGAAATCGGCCCGGGCCGTGAAGAGTCCGAGGTCGGTGTAGGTCTTCGCCGTGACGCCGTTGTAGTTGCCGGTCCCGATGTGAACGTACCGCTTGATCGAGGCGCCTTCTCGCCGAACGACCAGAGCGATCTTGGCGTGGGTCTTGAGCCCCTCGACCCCGTAGGCCACGTGGACGCCGGCTCGCTCGAGCGAGCGCGCCCACCGGATGTTCTTTTCTTCGTCGAAGCGCGCCTGAAGCTCGACCAGGACGGCGACCTGCTTGCCGTTCTCGGCGGCGCGGGCGAGGGCGGCGACGATGGGGGAGTCCGATCCGGTGCGATAGAGGGTCATCTTGATGGCGAGCACGTCCGGATCGGTCGCCGCGTCCTGCAGGAACTGCAGGACCGGATCGAAGGAATCGTAGGGCAGATGCAGGAGAACATCCCGCTGGCGGATGGTTTCGAAGGAATCGCCGGGCCGGGCGAAGAGGGAACCGGCCGCGGGCAGAAAGGGCGCGTCCTTCAAGTCCGGGCGATCGAGGCGCTGCACGGCCAGGCAATCCGACACCGCCAGGGGGCCGGCGCAGACGTAGACGTCGTCGGCGTCGAGCTCGAGCTGCGCGCGAAGCAGCTCCCGAACGGCTTCGGGGCAGCGGTCATCCACCTCCAGGCGGATCGCGGCGCCGAACCGGCGCCGGCGCACGTTCTCGGCGACCGAGCGAAGCAGGTCGCCGGCTTCCTCCTCGCGGATCTCGATGTCCGCGTCGCGCGTGACGCGGAAGGAAGACGCTCCCCGGATCCTCATGCCGGGGAAGAGGTGGGACAGGTGCGCCTCGACCAGGTCTTCCAGAAGGAGGAAATCGCACGCGCGTTGCGTATTTCCCGGCAGGGGGACGAACCGGGGCAGCGAGGGCGGCACCTTGACGCGCGCGAAGAAGACGCGCCCATCTTCCTTTTCGGTCAGCTCGATCGCCAGGGAAAGCGAGAGGTTCGAGACGAACGGGAAGGGATGCGCCGGATCGAACGCGAGGGGGGTCAGGATCGGGAAGACGACGCTCTCGAAGTAAGCGGTCAGTTCCTTGCGCCGCTCCGCATCGATGTCCGCCCAGCGGACCACACGGATGCCGGCCTCGGCGAGGCGCGGCAGAATGTCGTCCTTCAACGTGGCCGAGGCCACGGCGAGATCCCGGCGAACGACCTCGCCGATCGCCCGCAGCTGGTCCTGCGCGGAGAGCCCGTCGGCGCTGCGCTCGGTGACCGCGGCCTCGAGCTGCTCGTGGAGCCCCGACACGCGGATCATGAAGAACTCGTCCAGGTTGGAGTGGAAGATCGAGAGGAACTTCAAACGCTCGAGCAGGGGCCACGACGTGTCCAGGGCCTCCTCGAGCACCCGATGATTGAACGCGAGCCAGGAGATCTCTCGATTGAAGTAGAGGGACCGATCCTGGAACGTGTCGTCCGGGGTAGTGGACTCGCCGACTGGCCGCGGTTCCGTCATGGGGAGGAGAGCGAGGGTATCACCCGGAAGCGAAGCTAGAGTTAATGCAATAGAACCTAGACAAGATTAGGAAGTCGCCAGGCCGGCTACAATCAGTTTAATATATTTATTTTATGATAGTTAATGTGTCTGTAAAGTAGCGGCTGAACCATTATTTGTCTAGTTAATTACTTAGACATAATATGATCAAGCCTTCCATCCGAACTTCTGGCGCGATGGATGCATTCGACCTCCGGCGCGTCCGAGGAGACAGGAAGATGAACGAGCTCAAACCGGCGGCCGCCTCACGCGCTCCGCTCCTGACGATCGGAGCCGTGTCTCGCGCGACGGGCCTCTCGCCCGACATTCTGCGCGTCTGGCAGAAGCGATACGGATTCCCCGTCCCGAGGAGGAAGCCCTCGGGGCATCGGCTCTACTCCCCCTCGGATGTCCGGCGCCTCCGGCGGATCGCCGAGGCGATCTCCCGCGGCCACCGGCCGGCCCAGGTGGTCTCGCTTCCCGAGGTGGGGCTCGAAACGCTGCTCGCCGAGGAGGACCGCGGCTTGCCGGGGGGAGCGGCGCTCTTCAATCCCGTCGCGGCGCTGCTCGATCACGTGAAGAACCACCGGCGCAGCGACCTCTCAACCCAGCTTCTCGCCGACGCCGCGGCGATGGGCCCCCTCGAGTTCCTCGAGAGGCGGATCGCGCCGCTGACGGACGAGGTCGGAGAGGCCTGGGCCCGCGAAGAGATCGAGATCCACAACGAGCACTTCTATTCGGAGTGCGCCGAGGACGTCCTGCGAACCGTCCGCCTCCCGTACGAGCGCCACGCGCGAGGGCCGAGCGTGATCCTGGCGACGCTGCCGGGAGAGCACCACGGCCTCGGACTCCAGATGGTGGCGCTGGTGACGGCCGTGGCGGGCCTGCGGCCGCACGTGCTTGGCACGGACGTCCCGGTCGAGCAGATTGCCGAGGCCTGGGTCACCCGCAACGCCGAGGCCATCGGCATCAGCGTCTCCCTCTCGACCGGCGGGCCGGAAATGCGCCGTCATCTCTCGGGGCTCCGCGACACGATCCCGATGACCGTGCCGATCTTCGCCGGCGGAAAGGGCACGCGCCGCATGTCTGCGCCACCCGGAGTAGACATCGTGGAAGACCTGCGGAAGGTCCACGACTGGATGCGATCGCTCCGGGCCCGGGCCTCGTAGCGCGCGGCTTCGGCCCTCGATGCCCCCTCGCCCGCCGCGATCCGGCGAGGGGGGCCTCCGCTTCCTGCTCGGCGCTCCGGACCGCGGCTCCTGGCCAGTCCTCGGACGCTCTCCGAGAGGGGGCCGATCTCTCTTCCCTTCACACGGTCTTCAAACGGCCTCCCGTAGAATCCGCGGCCGAAGGAACAGCATGAAAAGAGCCCTTCTCCCTCTCCTCGCGGCGCTTCTCTCTGCCGGATGCACCACGGCCCTGACGCGGGAAGGCGCGCGGGTCAAGGTCTACGCGACGGATCCCTCGGTGCCGGACGCCGCGCGAAGCCTACCCGAGGGATGCCGGCTGCTCGAGACGACGGCTCCCTTCGACCAGCAGGAGAGCGAGCGCGCCGGGGAAGACCCCTACCGCAGGCAGCGCAACGAGGCCGGGGCGAAGGGGGGCAACGTCCTGCTCGTCGACTCGAAGCCCATCGTCCTTCGGCCGAACACCGACTGCTCCCCGCGGGACAAGTCGCCCGCGTGCCTCGAGGCCTCCCAGTCGTGGTACCGAGTCTCCTTCGGCTACTACGCCTGCAGCCCGGAGGCGATCGGGCTGCTCGACGCCCGCGCGGAGTCGAGCGACTCCTCCGGACCACTGTTCGCCTGGAAGCTCGGCAGTTCCCGCGTGACCGTGACCCAGGTCAAGGCGCGGATCCTCGCGATGATGCACGAGGGCGTGGGCCCGGACGTGATCGCCGCCTACGTCAAGGGGCAGCGGCTCAAGCAGAAGCTGACGGCCGAAGACGTCATCGACTGGAAGAAGTCGGGCATCGACGAGAAGGTCATCCAGGCGGCGCTCGGCGGCTGAGCGCCGTGGCCGGCTTCGCGAGCCCAGGCCGGCGGCACCTCTTACAGAGAATTGACGCAGGATGCGCGCGAGGTTCACGCGGGCAGGAAAGGTTGCCGCGAGCGCGGTCCACGCCTCTCCCTGCGCCCCGAGAGATCGGGGCGCCTCTTTCCCTGGTCCTCCCGGCAGCTTCGAATCGAATTTACAGGAAGTTCCCTTCTCGTTGACCATCCCCCTTTACAACTCGCGACCCAAACAGGAGGAACGAGAGCCATGAAGCATCGCCTAGGGACCCTGCTCGCTGCAGGAGCGGCCGCCGCCGTGATCCTCGCCTTCCCTCGCGAGGCGACGGCGCAGGTCACGCCGGCTGCCGGCTACACGCCGCCCGACGACACGCCCAAGGTCAGCGTGGGCGGCACGATCTTCGCGGACTACACCTACCAGGCCGATCCCCTGATCAAGGATTCGGACGGCAACGACGTCCACTCGAGCGCCTTCAACCTGACACGCGCCTACATCAACGTCACCGGCAGCATCTCGCACTGGGTCTCGTTCCGCATCACGCCCGACGTCGTGCGCGTGGGCCCCGTCAACGTCGGCGGCGCCAACGTCAACGTCCCGGGCGTCTCGGGGAGCCTGAGCTACCGGCTCAAGTACGCCTATGGCCAGGTGAACTTCGACGACGTCCTGAAGGGATGGTGGGCGCGAATCGGGCAGCAGCAGACGCCGATCATCGACTACCTCGAGGGAATCTACCGCTATCGCTTCCAGGGCCCGGTCTTCGTCGACCGCGAGGGCTTCCTGACCTCCTCGGACCTCGGAATCTCGACTCGCGTGATGACGCCCGGCAACTACTTCGAGCTCCACGCGGGCGTCTACAACGGCGAAGGCTACACGGCTCCCGAGGCGAACGACACGAAGGCCTTCCAGGTCCGGGGAACCCTTCGTCCCGCGCCCTCGGTGCCGATCTTGAAAGGGCTGCGACTGACCGGTTTCTACGACGGCGACCACTACGTCCGGCACGCCAAGAAAGAGCGCATTTTCGGCGACCTCACCTTCGAGCATCCCTACGTCAACGCCGGCTTCGAGTACCTGCAGGCCAAGGATCAGAACGCCTCGGCGTCCAAGCCCGTGGTGACGGCCGAGGGCTACTCGTTCTGGGTGACGCCGCGCACGCCGATCGGGATCGAGGCCCTGTTGCGATACGACAACCTGAGGCCGAACAAGGACGTCAGCGGCCACAAGAAGCGGTACATCGGGGGCCTCGCGTACTGGTTCCCGGTGACCAAGTCGGGCATCGCCGCGGCGCTGCTCGCCGACTGGGAAGAAGTGAAGTACGACAACTTCCCGGTGGGAAACGCCAATTTCAAGCCGACGGAGAGGCGCCTGGCCCTCCACACGCTCTTCAACTTCTAATTAACGCGGATTTCGCTTCGATTTAACACGCAAACTTCATGTTTCCAAACGAGGTGAGACGATGAAAGCTCTCCGGTTACTGACCCTCGGGGCGGCGGCGCTCATGCTCGCGCTCCCGAGCTTGGCGCAGCCGATCGACGGCGCGGGAGCCACGTTCCCCTATCCGATCTACTCGAAGTGGTTCTCCGAGTACAACAAGCTGCACCCCGAAGTGCAGATCAATTACCAATCGATCGGTTCCGGCGGCGGGATCCGGCAGTTGACCAATCAGACGGTCTTCTTCGGCGCAAGCGACGGGCCGATGACCAACGAGCAGCTCCAGTCGGCCCCGGGCAAGGTCCTGCACTTTCCGACCGTTCTCGGCGCCGTCGTGCCGGCCTACAACGTCCCGGGAGTCAACGCCGAGCTGAAGTTCACCGGGAAGCTTCTTTCGGAGATCTTTCTCGGAAAGATCACGAAGTGGAACGACGCAGGGATCGCCCGCCTCAACCCGGGGATTCATTTTCCCGCCACGGACATCACCGTCGTCCACCGCTCCGACGGATCCGGAACCAACTACATCTTCTGCGACTACCTGGCCAAGGTCGATCCGGTGTTCAAGAAGACCGTCGGCGTCGCGACCTCGGTCAACTGGCCGGCGGGCATCGGCGGCAAGGGGAACGAAGGCGTGGCCGGGCTGATCAAGCAGACTCCGGGGGCCGTCGGCTACGTCGAGCTGATCTACGCTCTCCAGAACAAGATCGGATACGGCCTGGTCCAGAACATGGACGGCGAGTTCGTGCGCGGCTCGCTCGAATCGGTGACCGAGGCCGCGGCCGGGGCGGCCAAGCAGATGCCCCCGGACTTCCGCGTTTCGATCACGAACGCGCCGGGCAAGGACGCCTACCCGATCTCTTCGTTCACGTGGATGCTCTTCTACGAGAATCCGAAGGACAAGAAGAAGGCGAAGGTCATGGTCGACTTCTTCAAGTGGGCCCTGACCGACGGGCAGAGGTACTGCGCCGACCTGGGCTACGCTCCGCTGCCGGAACCCGTGGTGAAGCTCGAGATGGAAGCGCTCAAGCGCATCAAGGTTTAGCATCTCCTCGATCGAGGAGGCTCCCATGAAGAAGGCCCCGTCCTCCCGCAGGAGCGCCGACGACCGGCTGTTTCGCCTGGGGACGGGGTTCTTCGCTTCTCTCGTGGTCCTTCTCGTGGCGGGAATCGCGTTCGAGCTCTACCGAACCTCCGGACTCTCGATCGAAAAGTTCGGCTTCAACTTCTGGCGGACGAAGACCTGGGACCCCGTCGCCGGCGACTTCGGCGCCCTCCCGTTTCTGTGGGGAACTCTCTATTCCTCGTTTCTGGCGTTGCTGATCTCGACGCCCGTGGCGCTCGGTATCGCGATCTTCCTGTCCGAGCTCTCGCCGCGGGTTCTGAGGACGCCGCTCGTCTTCCTGACCGAGCTGCTCGCGGCCATCCCGTCGATCGTCTATGGTCTCTGGGGCGTTTTCGTGCTCGTGCCGCTCGTTCGGAAGCTGGAGCTGTTGACGCCCGACTGGCTCCGCAGGTCCCCGCTCTTCTCGGGCCCCCCCGTCGGCGTCGGGATGCTGTCGGCAGCGCTCATTCTGGCCGTGATGGTGGTTCCGTTTACTTCCTCCGTCGCCCGGGAAGTCCTGAAGGCCGTGCCGGCGACCCAGCGCGAGGCCGCGTACGCGCTGGGCGCCACGCGCTGGGAGGCGATCCAGGCGGCGATCCGATACGGGCGCACCGGGGTCATCGGCGCCATCATGCTCGGTCTGGGTCGCGCGATCGGGGAAACGATGGCCGTGACCATGGTCATCGGAAACAGCCCGCGGGTCACCCTTTCTCTCTTCGCCCCTCAGTACACGATGGCAGCCGTCATCGCCAACGAGTTCACCGAGGCCGCGGACGACCTCCATGTCAGCTCTCTGATCGAGATCGGGCTCGTCCTGTTCGTGATCACCCTCGTGATCAACGCGCTCTCCCGGCTCCTCATCTGGAGCGTGAACCGCAGGGTGACCGTGAAGGCACCGAAGGCAGCCGGGTCGGCGGCCACTGCGGAGGCGGCGTGAGCCGGGCAGGGCGGCGGCGCCTGCTCTCGAACACGGTCGTCGTGCTCTGTGGCGCCGCAGTCGTGCTCGCGCTGATTCCGCTGGCGTTCATCTTCTTCTACGTCATCAAGCAGGGTTTCTCGTCTCTGAACTGGGACTTTTTCACGAAGGGACCCAAGCCCGTCGGGGAGGCGGGGGGAGGCATGGCCAACGCGATTGTCGGCACCCTGATCCTGATCGGGATCGCGTCGACGATTGCGATCCCGGTGGGACTGGTCGCCGGCGTCTATCTTTCCGAGTACGGAGGCAAGCCCTTCGCCTCCGTAGTGCGCTTCACCGCGGACGTTTTGAACGGGGTTCCTTCGATCGTCATCGGGATCTTCGCCTACGGCCTGGCGGTCATGCCGGTGCGGCGTTTTTCTGCTCTGGCCGGAGGACTCGCCCTCGGGTTCCTGATGATCCCGATCATCACGAGGACGACCGAGGAGCTCCTGAACCTCGTTCCCACCAGTCTGCGGGAAGGCGCGCTCGCGCTGGGTGCGACCCGGGCTCAGGCCGCGTTTTCCGTCATGGTTCCGGCGGCCCTTCCGGGGATCATGACGGGGATCCTGGTCTCGCTCGCCCGGATCTCGGGAGAAACGGCACCGCTACTCTTCACGGCGTTCAACAACCGATTCTTCTCGACCCGGATCGACCAGCCGATCTCCTCGCTGACGGTTCAGGTGTACACCTATGCGATCTCGCCGTACGAGGACTGGCATCGCCAGGCCTGGGCAGGCGCGCTCGTTCTGGTGGCGATGATCTTCATCTTCTCGGCTTTCGCGCGTGTCGTGACCCGACGCCTCGAAAGGATGCACCGGACATGACGGACGCGGTGATGACGACCGGCACCGAAGGTCTGGTATCGCGGCTCGAGACGCCTCAGCCCGAGGAGCCTTCGGCCGGGGCGCCGGCATCCGCGCTGACCCCTCGAACGCGCATGGAAGCGCGCAAGCTCCATTTCTTCTACGGAAAGAACCAGGCGCTCTTCGACATCTCGCTCTCCATCCCGGCGACGTCGGTGACGGCCTTCATCGGCCCGTCGGGCTGCGGGAAGTCGACGTTGCTTCGATGCTTCAATCGAATGAACGACATCATTCCGGAGACCCGCGTCGAGGGCGATGTCCTCCTGGACGGTAAGGACATTTATGCTCCGGGAACCGACGTCGTCGACCTTCGACGCCGCGTGGGCATGGTGTTTCAGAAGTCGAACCCCTTCCCGAAGTCGATCTTCGAGAACGTCGCCTACGGCCTGAAGATCAACGGCCTCGCCACGCGCGGGGAGATGCCGGAGCGGGTCGAGAAGGCGCTTCGCGACGCCGCGCTCTGGGGTGAAGTCAAGGACCGTCTCCACACTTCCGCCCTCGGGCTCTCGGGGGGGCAGCAACAGCGGCTCTGCATCGCCCGCGCGCTGGCCGTCGAGCCCGAGGTGCTGTTGATGGACGAGCCGGCCTCGGCCCTCGACCCGATCGCGACGCAGAAGATCGAAGAGCTGATCTACGAGCTGAAGCGCAATTACACGATCGTCATTGTCACGCACAACATGCAGCAGGCGGCCCGCGTGTCCGAGTACACTGCCTTCTTCATGCTGGGGCGCCTGGTGGAGTACGACCGGACCGAGAAGATCTTCACGAACCCGGGGCAGAAAATCACGGAGGATTACATCACCGGCCGCTTCGGCTAGCCGGGTGCGGACGCGCATGAAGACCACAGCCACGCGGGGCAAGGCTCCGCTTCCTCCCGCCGGCCGCGAGGCCACGGGCCTGAAGCGCATCGCCCTGATCGAGGACGACGCGGACATCGCTTATACGATCCGCCTCAATCTTCGGAAGGAAAAGCGCTACCAGGTGGAGCACTACGTTTCGGGCATCGCGGCCCTCGCGGCGCTGCAGGAGAAGCCGTTCGACCTCGTCATCCTGGACTTGAACCTGCCGGACATCGACGGGCTCGCGCTATGCCGGGAGCTGCGCCGGGCCGACGAGACCCGCAAGGTGCCGATCATCATGCTGACGGCGAGGGTCGAGGAGCGCGACAAGCTGCTCGGCTTCGAGATCGGCGCCGACGACTACATCACCAAGCCTTTTTCGATGCGGGAGCTGCTCGCCCGGGTCAACGCCCACTTGCGGCGCGTCGCGGCCTTCGAGACCTCCGAGGAGGAGGTCTTCGACGACGGCGATCTGCACGTGGACCGCGCGCGCTTCGAGGTGAGGTTGAGGGGGGAGCGCGTCCACCTGACCAAGAAGGAGTTCGATCTGCTCTGGCTCTTGATTCGCAACCGGTCGCGCGTCGTCACGCGCGATGCGATCCTCGCCCGGCTCTGGGACTACGACGCGGATGTCGAGACGCGGACGGTGGACGTCCACATCCGGGCGCTGCGGCGCAAGCTCGGCGAGGACCGGATCGAGACGGTCGTCGGACTCGGCTACCGCTACCGGGACGCCGCCGGGCGCTAGCCCGACGCGCGGCGAGCAAGGAAAGCCGGCGATGGGGTCGATTCGTCCAGATGCCTCGCGCTTCTCGCGGCGCGTCGCGCGCGCCTCATGAGGCTCGGGTCCCGGTTCACCACGCTCTTCGGCGTCCTCTCGGTCGCCGCCGCCGTGCTCCTGATCGTCGTCTTCGACGAAACGCTGCGCCGCGCCGTGGAAGACCGGGTCGTCGCGCGGTTCGAGCGGGAACGGGATTTCCTCGCCGAGGAGCTGGACCGCTTCCCCGCGCGGCCCGAGGAGCTCGACGCGAGCCTGCGGCGCGCGGCGAAGGTGCTCGAGTGCCGCATCACGCTCGTCGCTCCCGACGGCCGCGTGACCCATGACACGGACCTCCTTCCGGCGGACGTCCCGGCGATGGAGAACCACGGCGCGCGCCCGGAGATCCTCCAGGCCCGCCAGAGCGGATCGGGCGCGGCGACCCGCTTCTCGGCGACGGAGGGGGAGGACCGCCTCTATTTCGCGCGGCGGCGGCCCAGCGGCGACGTGCTGCGGGTCTCGGTCGCCGCCGCCCAGGTGCGCGAGATCGAGCGCCCGTACCTCTGGTCGGCGCGCGCGGCCATCGTGCTCGCCTGTCTCGCGCTCTTTCTGGTTGGTCGCGCGCTCTCGAAGAGGCTCTCGGACCCCATCGCGGAGCTGACCGAGGCCTCCTCGGCGATCGCCGCCGGCGAGCCGGGACGGGACCTGCCGAGCTCCGGGGCGGAGGAGGTCCAGCTCCTCGGCGCTTCGCTTCGCCGCATGAAGGACTCCCTCGAGCGCGCCGCGCAGCGCGCCGAGGCCGAGAGGCGTCTGACGGCGTTGGTGTTCGAGCAGCTCCCGGACGGACTGGTCGTCGTGGACTCGCGGCTCCACGTCCTGGAGTCCAACGCCCGCTTCGCCCGAATGATCGGCGTTCCGGCCCCGGCCGGGCGCGCGCTCTACGACCTGCTGCGAAGCCGCGCTCTCTACGAGCTCTTCGAGACGACGGTCAAGACCGGGGAAACCGCGGAGAAGACCGTCCGGCTCGGGGACGAGATCGTCTGGCAGGTGATCGTCGCGGCCATTCCCGGCGGCTCGCGGGCGGCCGCGGTCGGGGCGCTGCGCGACGTCACGCGCCTCGAGCGCACCGAGTCGATGCGCCGCACCTTCGTGGCCGACGTCTCGCACGAGCTGCGCACGCCGATCGCATCGATCGCGGCGGCGGCGGAGACGCTTTCCGAGGGGGGCACCGACGAGGCGGACACGGCCCAGCTGCTCGAGCTGATCCGGCGGCAGTCGGACCGGATGCGAGAGCTGATCGACGACCTGATGGACCTGGCGCAGATCGAAAGTGGCGCCGTGGAGCTGCGCAAGGAGGAGCTCTCCCTGCCCGCGCTTCTGCGCGAGGTGGCGCGAGAGCTCGCGCCGGCCGCGTCGGCCCGATCGATTCGGGTCTCGATCCACACCGCCGAGGAGATCGTCGCGGAGGGCGACCGCCGGCGACTCGGCCAGATCGTCCGCAACCTGCTCGACAACGCGATCAAGTTCTGCCGCGAGGGCGGCGCCGTGCGGCTCGATGCGGGCCGCGCGGGGCGCGAGACCTTCTTCGCGATTGCCGACGAGGGCCCCGGGATTCCCCGGGCGGAGCAGGAAAAAATCTTCCAGCGCTTCTACCAGATCGACCGGTCCCGCGCCAAGACCCGGCCGGGCACGGGCCTGGGTCTCGCGATCGTCAAACACCTCGTCCAGCTGCACGGAGGGCGCATCGAGGTCGAGAGCGAGGCGGGAAGGGGCAGCACGTTCCGCGTGTTTCTGCCCGCGCCCTGAGTGATCCGTCCCGGCGCCGCCGGCGGAGCGAGCGCTCGCCTCCCGGGCCGTGAGGTAGCATACGCGCCGTCTACGGGAGCCCCCGATGCTCAACTTTCTTCCGCGCGACAACAAGTACTTCGAACGCTTCACGAACATGGCGCACCGGATCCACGAGAGCGCCCTGATCCTCAACCGCTTCTTCCAGAAGGAGATCTCGGTTGCCGCCGCCGCGGATCAGATCAAACGGCTCGAGCACGCGTGCGACGAAATCTCGCACGAGATCCTGCGTGACATCGACCAGACGTTCATTACGCCGATCGACCGGGAGGACATCCATCAGCTCGCCGTGCGGCTGGACGACGTCATCGACCTGATCGATGGCACCGTGCGCCGCATTCAGCTCTTCAACGTCTCGGAGCCCACCCTTCTCTCCCGCCCCCTCTCGCAGATCATCGTGCGGGCGACCCAGGAGCTGGTCAAGGCCGTGTCCGAGCTGCGCAAGCAGAAGGGCGTGGTCGAGCACTGCATCCGGATCAAGCAGCTCGAGAACGAGGGGGACGTCGCCTACCACGAGGCCGTGGCCTCCCTCTTTCGGGAGCAGATCGCGCCGATCGAGGTCATCAAGTGGAAGGACATCTACGACAACATGGAGCGCTGCATCGACCAGTGCGCCGGCGTGGCTCATGTCCTGGAGAGCGTCGTCCTGAAGCATTCCTGAGGACGGCAAAGTCGACCGCGATGCCCTACGTCCTCTTCATCATCGCCGTTGCGCTGGTCTTCGATTTCATCAACGGCATGCACGACTCGGCGAACTCGATCGCCACGGTCGTCTCGACGCGCGTGTTGACCCCGCTCGTGGCCGTCTTCTGGGCGGCCTTCTTCAACTTCGTCGCGGCCTTCGTTTTCGGGACCGCCGTGGCGAAGACCATGGGCAGCGGCCTGATCGACGTGCGGATCGTGAACTCGGACGTCGTGCTCGGGGGGTTGATCGGGGCGATCGCCTGGAACCTGATCACCTGGTACTTCGGGATCCCCTCCTCGTCCTCCCACGCCCTGATCGGGGGCTACGCCGGCGCGGCGATCGCGCGAGTCGGGGTGCGGGCCATCGTTCCGGGCGCGGCCTGGACCAAGACGCTTTCCTTCATCGTGCTCTCGCCGCTGATCGGGCTGGCCTTCGGCTGGATTCTGATGGTCGTCGTTTCGTGGATCTTCCGGAACTTCCCGTATGGCGCGGTCGACCGGTGGTTCCGGCGCGCGCAACTCGGCTCCGCCGCCTTCTTCTCGCTCTCCCACGGCACCAACGACGCGCAGAAGACGATGGGGATCATCGCGGGCCTGCTCGTCGCCAACGCGAAACTCTTCGAGGATCCGCGCTCGCCGCTGCACTGGATGCACCTTCCCGACCTGAAGAAGGTGCCCATCTGGATCGTTCTCTCCGCCCACGCCGCGATCGCGCTCGGCACCTTCACCGGCGGCTGGCGGATCGTCCGCACGATGGGGACCCGGATCACGAAGCTGAAGCCTTTCTCCGGCTTCTGCGCGGAGAGCGGAGGGGCGACCGCCGTGATCCTCGCCTCGGTCTGGGGGATCCCGGTCTCCACGACCCACACGATCACGGGCGCCGTCGTGGGCGTGGGATCCACCCAGCGCTTCTCGGCCGTTCGATGGGGAGTCGCCGGCCGCATCGTCTACGCCTGGATCCTCACGATTCCGATGGCGGCCGCGATCGGCGCGATCGCCTACGGAGTCCTCTCGGCGCTCGAGTCTTGAGGCTGGCAGCCGCAGCCGCTCTCCTGCTGTCGCTCGCCGCGGCCGGCCTGTCCGCCGCGGGCCTGCCCGATCCGGCGCCCTTCGACGCGGTGCTGGCGCAGCGCGCCCGAAGCGGCGGGTTCGACTACCGGGGCACGACGGGCCAGGACCGCAAGCGCCTGGCGGCCTACCTCGCAAACCTTGGCGACGCGCGGCCGTCCGCGATGACGGAGGGCGAGCGCAAGGCCTTCTGGATCAACGCCTACAACGCGTGGGCGATCCAGACGCTGCTCGAGAACCCGGGCAAGAAGATCACCGAAGTTCCCGGCGCCTTCGACCGGGCCAGGCACCGGGTGGGCGGAGAGATGCGGACACTCGACGACGTCGAGAATCGGCTGCGCGCGATGAAGGACGCGCGCATCCACTTCGCGATCGTGTGCGCGTCCCGCTCGTGCCCGCCGCTCGCGCCGGCGGCTTACCGCGCCGAGGGGCTCGCCGAATCGCTCGACCGCCAGGGCCGGCAGTTCGTCAACGACCCGAGCCGCAACATCATCGACCGCGCCCGAGGACGCATCGCGCTCTCGATGATCTTCAAGTGGAACCGAAAGGAGTTCGAGAGGGACGGCGGGACCCTCTTGAAGTTCGTGGCACGGTACGTCTCCGACCCCGCCTCGTCGGCCTGGCTCGCCGCCGCGACGCAGGAACCCGAGTTTCTGGAGTACGACTGGTCGCCCAATCAGCCCTGAGGAACATGCGCGAGGCGCTTGCCGTGCCCACCTCTCACCTCGCCGAGCTGTCTTGAAACTCCTCTTGCGCGGCCGGCCGGCCGGCGGGCGACGGCGCGATGCCCTGTCTCGGCCGGCCGCATAAAAAAAGCCCCCGGAGGGGGCTCGAGGAGGAGATCGCTTGCGTGCGTGTTGCTTCTTGTACGGAGCAACGCCCGCCTGCGTTGAGGTCCGTCGGAAGGCTATCGGCCGGCGGGACTTGCGTGTATTTTGGGCGCCTCGATGACGCTCCCCTCGGGAACTCGGCTCGGCTCCTACGAGCTCACCGACGCGCTGGGCGCGGGGGGCATGGGCGAGGTCTACCGGGCCAGGGACGTCCGGCTCGGCCGCGAGGTTGCCGTCAAGGTCCTGCCCGCCGACGCCGCCGGAGACGGCGAGAGCCGCGGGCGGTTCGAGCAGGAGGCCCGCGCGGCCTCCGCGCTCAATCACCCCAACATCCTGACGGTCTACGACATCGGCGACTCGGGCAGCGGGCTCTTCATCGCGATGGAGTACGTGGACGGGCGGACGCTTCGCGAGCTGCTCGCCTCCGGGCCCCTGCCCACGCGCAGGCTCCTGCCGATTGCCGCCCAGATCGCCGACGGCCTCGCCAAGGCCCACGAGTCCGGGATCGTGCACCGGGATCTGAAGCCCGAGAACGTCATGGTCAACAAGGACGGCTTCGTCAAGATCCTGGACTTCGGGCTGGCCAAGCTCGCCGTTCCGTCGGCGGAAGGAGGCTCGCAGCTCGCGACCATGGCGGGCCCCGGCACGCGACCGGGCGTGGTCCTCGGCACGGTCGGCTACATGTCGCCCGAGCAGGCGAGCGGGCAGCCCGTGGACTTCCGGTCCGACCAGTTCGCGCTCGGCGCGATCCTCTACGAGATGGCGACGGGCAAGCGCGCCTTTCAGAGGAAGACCGCGGTCGAGACGCTGTCGGCCATCATCCGCGAAGAGCCGGAGCCGATCGCGGTCGCCAATGCGACGGCCCCGACGCCCCTTCGGTGGATCGTCGAGCGCTGCCTCGCCAAAGAGCCGGGCGACCGCTACGCTTCCACGCGAGACCTCGCTCGGGATCTCAAGCAGGTGCTCGACCGGATCTCGGAGACCTCGGGCGAGTCTCCGGCGATCGGGAAGCCGAAGGCGAGGCGGCGGCTCGGCTGGGCGGCCGCGCTGGCAGCCCTGCTCGCGGTCGGCCTCGCGGACGTCGCCCTGCGGCTGCGGGGAGGCGGGACCGCGCCCGCGACGCCGGTCCTGCGCCGCGTGACGTTCGCGCCGGGTCTCGAGGACGAGCCCTCGTTCTCGCCGGACGGCAAGTTTCTCGCCTACACGACCGACGAACGGGGCAACCTCGATGTCGTCGTCCAGCCGCTCTCCGGCGGCGAAGCGATCCGCATCGCGGCGGCCGACGCCGACGAGGGCGAGCCCGCCTGGTCGCCGGACGGATCGAAGCTCGCGTTCGTCTCGGCGCGCGACCACGGCGGGCGTCTCGGCATCGCTCTCAACGTTTCCGCCCTGGAGCCGTACTTGAACGCCAAGTTCGGAGACATCTTCCTGGCGCCGGCTCTGGGGGGAACGGCGGTCAAGCTCGTGGAGGACGGCTACTACCCGAGCTGGTCGCCGGACGGCCAGCGGATCGTGTTCATGTCGAACCGCGAGCGACGCCTCAATCTTTGGACGATTCCAGCCGGCGGCGGAACGCCCACGCGCCTGACGAAAGGCGAGGACATCGACTACCAGCCCGCCTGGTCGCCCGACGGCAAGTGGATCGCCTACGGCTCGGGTCTCCTGCCCGGCCGTTTCGTGCTGAAGGTCGTGGCGGCGTCGGGCGGGGTGCCCAGGGTCTTGAGCGACGGTTTTGCGTACGTCACGAGGCCGGCATGGTCCGCCGACGGCAAGTCGGTGTTCTTTTCGGGCGAGCGCAACGGAATCCTGAACGTATGGCGGATCCCGCTCGAGGGATCCGGGCCGGGCGGGGCGTCGCGGGTGACGATCGGGCAGGGGCAGGACACGAGCGTCTCCGCCAGCCGGCACGGAAGGATGCTCGCCTTCGCCGCCGACCGCAACGAGCCCAACATCTGGGAGCTCGACGTTTCCACCGGACGGATGCGGGCGGTCACGTCCGGAGCGGGCAGTCCCGACTTCCCCCGGCTCTCCCCGGACGGCAAGACGCTTCTCGTGCACTCGACACGCAGCGGAGAGTTCGCCGTCTGGTCCGTGGATCTCCAGGGCCGATACCTTTCGCAGCTGACCCCCGGCCAGAGCAACGAGCCGTCGGCGAGTTGGTCGCCCGATGGCCGGTGGATTGCCTACGTCGGGGCGGGCAAGGAGGGGCCGACGCTGCGGCTTCTTCCCAGCGGAAGCGTGAACGCGCAGGACACGGGTGTCCCGTCCGGCACGCCCGAGTGGTCCCCGGATGGCAGGCTCATCGCCGTCGGATCCGTCCAGGGACCCGGGGAAATCTCGGTCTACAGCACCGAGAGCCGGAAGGCGCGGCCCCTGACCTCGGTTCGGAGCGAGGTCGACTATCCGACCTGGTCGCCGGACGGCAGGCAGATCGCGTTCCAGCTCCAGCGCGGCACGGTGCGCGAGATCTGGGTCGTGCCGGCGGCGGGCGGCGAGGCCAGGCCCTTGACCCGGGATTTCGAGGACTCCCATCCCGCCTGGTCGCCGACCAACCCCGACGAGATCCTTTTCCTGCGGGACCACAAGCGCCTGGCTCTCGTGTCGGTTTCGACCGGCAAGATCGCGTTTCTCCCGGGTTACTCCGAAGGCAGCTACATCCTGGACTACCCGAGCTGGTCGCGGGACGGCAAGCGGATTTACTTCTCGGTGGCCCGCAAGTCCGGCGACATCTACGTCCTCGAAGGCCTTTGATCCGCTTGAGACTCAAGCCCGACCGCGAGGAGTCGGTCCTTCGGCGGCATCCCTGGCTCTTCTCGGGGGCGGTCGCCTCGCGCGACGGAGACGGTTCCGACGGGCTGGCGGAGGTTTTCTCCGCCGACGGCGGACTGCTCGCTTGCGGCGTCTACTCGCCGGGCTCGCAGATCCTGGCTCGGCTCTGGACCTTCGACGGACGTCCGGTTGACGGCGCCCTCTTTCTCGAGCGGTTCGACGCGGCGCGAAGGCTCCGCGAGGCAGTCGTCGCTTCCGACACGACGGGCTATCGCGCCGTCAACTCCGAGGGGGACCTCTGCCCGGGCGTCCTGCTCGACGTCTACGGCGAAACGGCGGTCCTCGAGCTCCTGACCGAGGGAACCGAGAAGCGGCGCCCGGAGCTCGAGCGGGCGGCCCGGGAAGTCCTCGGCAGCCGGCGGCTCGTCGTGCGGGAGAGCGGCGAGAGGCGAGACCGCGCGCGGGGGACCCCATCGCCTCGCCGCGCTCCCCGCGGCGAGGAAGAGAAGGGCCGAGGGGAAGATCAGGGAGGACTGGCGCCGTTTCTCGAGCACGGCCTGCGATTCTTCGCCGACGTGTCCGCGGGCCAGAAGACGGGTTTCTACCTCGACCAGCGCGAGAACCGGGCCCGGCTGCGAGTCCTCGCGCGGGGAAAGTCCGTCCTGAACCTCTTCTCCTACTCGGGGGGATTCTCGGTCGCCGCTCTGGCGGGGGGAGCCCGCCGGGCCCTCGACGTGGACTCCTCCGGCGACGCCCTCGGCCTCGCCCGCGAGCACCGTCGGGCGAACGATCTGCCTTCGCGGGACGAGGACTTCGCCGAGGAGGACGTGTTCGCCGACCTGCGGCGCCGGGTTTCGGCGGGGGAGCTCTGGGACATCGTCGTCTGCGATCCGCCGGCCTTCGCGAAGAAGCGGGGGGACCTGGAGCGCGCCGCGCGGGGCTACAAGGACATCAATCGGCTCGCGATGAGGCTGGTGGCGCCCGGAGGGTGGATCCTGACCTGCTCCTGCTCCGGGTTGGTTTCGGCGGACCTCTTCCAGAAGATCGTCTTCTCGGCCTCGCTCGAGGCGGGGCGTTCGTTTGCGATCGCGGCCCGACAGGGCGCCGGTCCCGACCACCCGGTCTCGCTCGACTGCCCGGAAGGGGAGTACTTGAAGGGGTTGTGGCTCGCCGCCCGGTCGTGAGCGCGCTTTCGGCGCCGGCCCCGCCGAGACCTTCGCGATGAGCGTCCGGCAGCGGCTCGCGATCCTCGGTCCCGCGCCGCCGGATCGCGGCGGCATCGCCCAGCTGACCGAGAGGCTCGCCCGGGAGCTTGCGCGGACAGGCGCGGTTTCCTACTTCACCTACTCCCGGAAATACCCCCGCTGGCTCGATCCGAGGAGGTTTGCCGAGTTCGAGCCGCGCGCGGCCTCGCCCGCGGTCCCGATTCTCGACTGGCGATCGCCCTCCACCTGGCGCCGAGCCGCCGACGCGATCGCTCGCGCGCAGCCCGAGGCGCTGATCGTCCCGTGGTGGACGGCGTTCTGGGGCCTTCCCGTGCGCGCGGTCCTGCGGCGCGTCGGACGGTTGCGCCCGGGGCTCGCGCGGGTTCTGATCGTCCACAACGTCGAGGATCACGAAGGCGGCTGGCTTCACCGGTTCTCTTCGCTCGGGGCCTTCCTCGCGGCCGACGGGTTCTTCGTCCATTCCGACTGGGCGAGGAGAAGCCTCGAGCGGCTCGTGCCGGGAAAGCCCGTCGCGGTCGCGCCGCTCGCGGCCCACGAGGCGCCGCCGATCGACCGGGAGGCCGTGCGGCGGAGGCTCGGCGTCGACCGCCCTCTCGTCCTCTTCGTGGGCCTGATCCGGCTCTACAAGGGGGTGGACCTCCTGCTCTCGGCGGCCCCCGGGATCGTGCGGGAAACCGGGGCGGTCATCGCGATCGTGGGGGAGAGCTTTCCGGATGCGGAGCGGGTCGAGCGGCAGTGGCGATCGAGCCCCGTGCGGAGCGACATCCTGCGCCTGCCGGAGTACCAGCGGCCCGAGCAGATCGACGAATGGCTGACGGCCTGCGACGTTCTGGTGCTGCCCTACCGCAAGATCGCCGGCAGCGCCATCGCCGCGCGAGCGCTGGCCCTGCGATGCCCGATCGCGGCGTCGCGGGTCGGCGCGCTCGCCGAGACGGTCGTGCCCGGCCTCACCGGCGAGCTGTTCGACCCAGGCGACGCCGCAGGGCTGGTCCGCGCCGTTCGGACCGTGCTCGATCGCGGGCGCTCAGCCTACGAGCCCGGCCTCGCCGCCGCTGCCCGGGAGGCCTCCTGGGAGAGCTACGCGGGGAAGCTTCGATCCTTTGCCGGCAGCCTCTCGTCGGCCGTTTCCGGTCGCTGAGCCGCGCCCCGGCTATACTGCGCTCCCCATGGATCTGGATCTCACGGAGGAGCAGTCCCTCCTTCGATCGTCCGTTCGGCAGTTCGCCGAGGAGAGGGTCCGGCCCCAGGCGGCCGCGATCGACCAGAGCGGCAGTTTTCCGCGCGAGCTCTTCGCCGAGGCCGGGCAGCTCGGGCTCGCCGGCGTCTGCGTTCCGGGCCGGTACGGCGGGTCCGAGATGGACACGATCTGCTATTCGATCGTGATCGAGGAGATCTCGCGGGCCTGCGCCAACCTGGGCGTGATCCTTTCCGTGAACAACTCCCTCGTCTGCGACCCGATCGAGCGATTCGGAAACGAGGACCAGAAACGGCGGTTCCTGACGCCGCTTGCGCGCGGCGAGAAGCTCGGCTGCTTCGCGCTGACCGAGCCCAACGCGGGCTCCGACGCCGCCAACCAGCAGACGCGGGCGATCCGGGAAGGGGACCACTACCGGATCACCGGGCAGAAGGTCTTCATCACCTGCGGGGAGAAGGCGGACGTCTGCCTGCTCTTCGCGATGACCGACCCGGAAAAGAAGGCCCGCGGAATCTCGGCCTTCCTCGTGGACGCCGACGCGCCGGGCTTCGACCGCTCGCGCCACCAGGTCAAGCTCGGCGTAAACGCCTCGGGGACCGTCGAGATCTTTCTGACCGACGTGAGGGTCCCGATGGAGAACCTGCTCGGCCGCGAGGGAGAAGGCTTCAAGATCGCGATGGCGACGCTCGACGGCGGCCGCATCGGGATCGCCGCCCAGGCCGTCGGGATCGCGACCGAGGCGTTCGAGGCGGCGCTCTCTTATTCCAAGGCGCGCAAGGCCTTCGGGAAGCCGATTTCCGAGTTTCAGGTGATCCGCTTCTTTCTGGCCGACATGGCGACGGAGCTCGACGCGGCGCGGCTGTTGACGCGCCGCGCGGCGGCCGCGAAGGACGCCGCCAAGGAGGCAAACGGACGGTACGGCCCCGAGGCCGCGACCGCCAAGCTCTTCGCCGCCGAGATGGCGCAGCGCGTGACGACCAAGGCCCTGCAGATTCACGGCGGCTACGGCTACACCAAGGAGTATCCGGTCGAGCGCAACTTTCGCGACGCGCGCATCACGGAGATCTACGAGGGCACCAGCGAGATCCACCGGCTCATAATCGCCCGGGACGTCTTCAGGGACGCCGGATTGGCGATTGGATAATGGGAGTGATCAGTTGTCAGTTGTCGGTTGTCAGCTCCGGAACTGAGAACTGAGAACTGAGGACGGAAGACCACTCATGGCCCAGACCCGGATGTTCCGAGACCGCGTGGTCTCGATGGAGCAGACCCTCGAGGGAGGAGAGAAGCACCTGGAGCTGCTCAAGGCGCTCTGTCTCGAGGCGTTTCCGGATTTTCCCTATCGCCACCATGCGCTCGATCACGAGAGGGATCTCTTCGTGATGACGCTCCAGGCCTCCGACGGCCGGCGAAAGATCGTCGGTTGGACGCGGATGACGCTTTTCGACGCGGAGCGGATCCCTGCGCTCTCTGCGGACCCGAACGGGCCGTTGCGCGGGAAGCTCGTCGGATTTCTGCGCGAGCGCGCCAACCGACCGGAGGTCATCGTGACGTTCCGCCACCTCGAGGAGGGGTGGTCGGAAACGCCCGAGCCCCGTCCCTCGCGCCGGCGCCGCCGGCGGGGCGCAGGCCGGGGCGCCGGACGTCCGGCCGAGAAGCCGCCGCAGGGCCGGCCGGGCGCCCCGCGGCAGGGGGCCCCGCGGCAGGGCGCTCCCGGGGGTGCGCCGGGGCGTCCGGCCGTTCCGGCACCGTCTCGTCCCGCTCCGGCGCCCGCGGCCGCGCCGGCCACCGGCCAGGCGCGGCCGGCCGGTTCACGGCGCCGGTTTCGCCGGCGCCGCCGCGGCCGCGGAGGCGGTGGCCCGGCCGCGGGAGCGCCCACGCCATGAACTTCGAGCTGACCGAGGACCAGCTTCGCATCCGCGACGCGGTCCGCGACTTCGCCGAGACCGAGATCGCGCCCGGAGTCGCCGAGCGCGAGAAGAAGGAGGAGTTCCCCCGCGAGATCCTCCGCAAGCTCGCGGGCATGGGGATTCTCGGGATGATGATCCCGGAGCAGTACGGGGGCGCCGGAGCCGACGCCCTCTCGTACATCCTGGCGATCGAGGAGCTCGCGCGCGTCTGCGCCTCGGTGGGCGTGATCGTCTCCGTCAACAACTCGGTCGCCTGCTATCCGATCTGGAAGTTCGGCTCGGAAGAGCAGAAGAAGACGATCCTGACGGAGCTCGCCTCGGGGCGGGCGCTCGGAGCCTATGCGCTCACCGAGCCGCAGTCCGGCTCGGACGCCGCGAACCAGAAGACCCGGGCCGTGCGGGACGGAGATCACTACGTGATCGATGGGGCGAAGGCCTGGATCACCAACGCGGGCGAGGCGAAGTGGTACGTGGTGATGGCGATGACCGAGCCGTCGCTCGGCACCCGAGGGATCACGGCATTCCTCGTCTCGGCGGAGGACCGGGGTCTGCGCGTGGGCCCCCCCGAGGACAAGATGGGGCTGCGCGCCTCGAGGACCGCGGCGATCTATCTCGAAGCCGTCCGGCTGCCGGTCTCGCGGCGGCTGGGCGAAGAGGGGCAGGGCTTCACGATCGCGATGACGACGCTCGATCACTCGCGAATCGGGATCGCCGCGCAGGGAATCGGGATCGCCCGCGCCTGCTACGAGGCGTCGGTCGAGTACGCGAAGACGCGCGAGACGTTCGGCCGGAAGCTCGCGGAGCACGAGGCGATCGCCTTTCAGATCGCCGACATGAAGATGAAGATCGAAGCCGCGAAGTGGCTGACGTACCGCGCGGCCCTCCATTCGGAGAGGCCCGACCTGCGGCACTCCCGGGAGACCTCGATGGCCAAGCTGTACGCCACGGAAGCCGCCAACGCGATTGCGGCGCAGGCGGTCCAGATCTTCGGCGGTTACGGTTACTCGCGAGAGTATGCGGTCGAGCGCTACTACCGGGACGCGCGGGTGACGACGATCTACGAGGGGACGAGCGAGATCCAGCGCATGGTCATTTCGAAGAACCTGCTCCAGGGCCGATGAGCGAAGAAGACGAGCCGTCGCCACTGGCCGGAGAAACCGAGCCCGGTTCCGCCACGTCCCCCGCGCCGGGCGCGGAGCGTTCCCGCCCGGCGGAGAACGCCGCGGCCCCCCCGGGCCCGCGTCCCGGCAGGGCGCCCCGTCCGGAGCTGTCGGAGAGCCGGGAGCCGCTCTATCGGCTGGCCGGCGGTTTCCGGCTCCGGCTGGAGCCCGCGGACCTCGCGAGGCTGCGCGAGCTGCCCGGCTCGAGGGGCCGCTCCGACCGGGAGCTCGGCGAGGAATTCTTCGAGAAGCAGGCCGACCGGTTCGCCCAATCGCTCGCCGAGGACGTCACGCCGCCGGCGGAGGTGCGCGTCGTGGTCGACCCCTATTCGCGCCAGGCCTTCCTCGCGATCGATCGCACGATCCGGTCGATTCTGAGCTTCTAGCCCGGATTATTCACGGACACCCGGCCGAAGCACGTCCAGGAGATTGCGCCAAAAGGGGTTGTTCAAGCGACGCTCTTGACGAGCGCGGGTACGGCGTGTCCGCGACAGAGATTTT
>JBLMXY010000189.1:0-3186 GCA_050257975.1 Acidobacteriota bacterium | reverse complement strand
GCTCTGGAGCGTTCCTTCCGGCCAGACGACCTCCAGAGCGTCGATTCGCTCGGACGGGCCGAGGCCGAAGTGAACCGGGACGTAGGAGCCCGAAGCATAAGACGGCTGGATCGTGAACTCCTGCGCCTGCTGGCGTCCGCCGGCCGTGACGCGGACCTTCGCGTGGAGCGGAGTGCGGCCCTCGCGGTTTCCCACCGGCAGGATCTCGATCCAGTGGCCGCCGCCCGTCGTCCGGTTGCGGAAGACGAGCACCGAATCGGAGATCGGAGCGAGCAGGAGGTCCAGGCGCCCGTCCCCGTCGAGGTCGCCGGCGGCCGTGCCGCGTCCCGCGAGACGGACCGCTCCGAGGTCGCCCATCGTCCCGGGCGGCACACTCTCGAAGGTCCCGTCGCCCCGGTTGTGGAAGAGGTGCTGCGGCTGACGGTAAGTCTTCTCGCCCAGGTTGTAGTTTTCGGCCCGCCGAGAGCAGGCGCGCAGGAGCCAGTAGAGCCACCGCGGCAGGATCTGGCCGTTCGAGACGAAGAGGTCGGGCCAGCCATCGTTGTCGTAGTCGAGGAAGTTGCAGCCCCAGGCGGAATACGGCATCGACGGCCGGGCGAGCTGCGCCTTCCCGTCGGTCTCCTCGAAGAGCGTTCCCTCGATGTTGCGGTAGAGCGTGTTGGGCTCGTTGGCGAAATTGGTGATGAAGAGGTCGGGACGGCCGTCGCCGTCGTAGTCGGCGACGGCGAGGCCCATGCCCGAGCGAAAGCGCCTGCCGAAGGCCGTCGGCCCGTCGGCGGGCGCGTCGGTACCGGTCTCGGCCGAGACGTCCTCGAAGGTGCCGTCGCCGCGACCCCGGTAGAGATAGTTGGGCGCCTGGTCGTCGGCGACGTAGAGATCCGTGATTCCGTCGCCGTCGTAGTCGAAAGCGACGGCGCCGAGGGCCCGTCCGCGCTCGACGCCGGTGCCGGAGGAGGCGGAGGCGTCGACATAGGTTCCGTCGGGGCGCTGCGGATGGAAGGAGGCGCCCGGCGGCGCGTACTCGTCGGGCAGCCTCTGCCGTGTCAGCGCCAGCCGCGACTCCTCCTGGACCGAGGTGGCGACGTAGTTGCCGATGAAGACATCGAGCAGTCCGTCGCGATTGGCATCGAGGAAAGCGGCCGCGATCGAGAAGCGATCGTCCCGGGGGGCGCGGTCCGCCGCCGCGCGTGTGAACGTGCCGTCGCCGCTTCCGTGCCACAGTTCCTGAGAGCCCAGATTCGTCACGAGCAGGTCGAGCCAGCCGTCGTTGTCGAGGTCGGCCCACCACGCTCCGTGGCCCCAACCGCACTGGCGGATGCCGGAGGCGGCCGTGACGTCCTGGAAGGTGCCGTCGCCGCGGCCGCGATAGAGCTTGCCGCAGTTGCCCTCGTTGGAGGCGGCGCGATACCGAAGGACGGAGTTGGGCAGGAAGACATCGAGGATGCCGTCGTTGTCGTAATCGGCGAGCGCGACGCCTCCTCCCATCGTCGCGACGAGCTTGGCCTCGACAAGGTCCGACCGCCATCGAAAGTCGATTCCGGACGTCTCCGTGACGTCGCGGAAGAGACCCTCGTGACCGCGCCGGGCGCACGCCGCCGAGGCCGCGAGGGCGAGGGCCAGGGCCGCCTGGCGGGCCCGGGGCGGGAACGCTCGCGTCGGGCGCCCCGGGGTCATCCGCGGCCCGGTGTTCGGGCAAACGGGACGGGGTCGCGACCGATCACGAGGAGCGGGCCTTCGCCGCGGAGCGGCGCCCGGCGGAAAGCTCTTGATCGAGCTCGCGGTAGGCCTCCTCCAGGCGGACCTCGCCGCGCGCCAGGTACGCCCAGTGCGCGGAAAGGGCTCCTCGGCGCGGCAGCGGCCTCTGCGCCTTGCGCACGTCGCCCTCTCCCGGGGCGGGCGCCGCCTGAGGCCCGAGCGCCTCGAAGGCGGAGTCGAAGAGCCGCCGGGCTTGCGCGCCGTCGCCGCGGCGCCAGGCGAGATATCCGAGAAGGTAGAGCGCCGGAAACGAGCGCGGATTCGTGACGAGAACCTTGCGGAATCGTTGCTCCGCGAGAGGTTGCTCGTTCTCGCGCAGCGACACCTCGGCAAGCCGGACGAGCCACCCGGTCTCCTCGGTGTTGAGCGAGCCGGCCCGCTCGTAGTGCTTCCGGGCCTCGCGCAGGTCCGACAGGGCGCCCGACGCCGGATCGGCCAGCAGATCTCCGAGGGCGCCGTGCCCGCGGGCGCTGCGGGGCTGGACGGCGAGCAGGGACTCGAAGGCGCCCTTCGCCTCCGGACGATTCCCCGCCTCGAAGTAGAGGTTGCCGAGGACGTAGAGGCTGTCCTCGTGGCGCGGGTTGATGGACAGCGCCTTGCGGTATTCGGCGATGGCCTCGGCGGTGCGCCCGCCGGCGGCGTCCGCGCGCGCTCGGGCGTAGGCGTCCCAGAAGGCGAGGGTGCGGGCGCGGCGGTCCTCGAGCGGGTGCGCCTGCCCGTCTCCCTCGACCAGCCGGTACTCCCGGTCGGCGGGAAGGTCCGTGAAGACCTGTGTCGAGCCCGAGGGCCAGCGGACGGTCAGGCGCTCGACGCGCTCCCGCGCGCCGAGGCCGAAGATCGCTTCCGGAGCGTTCTGGGAAAGGTACGAGGAGCCAGCGCCGATCTCCCTGATCTGCTGCCGTCCGCCCGCCTCGACGACGAGCCGGGTTCCGTAGGCGGAGCGATTGGACCGGGTGCCCTCGCAGCGGAACCCGACGCGGTGGCTGGCCGCGCCTCCCTCCGCCTTGAGCAGGACCAGGTTCCCGCCGTGCACGACGACGGCGACCTCCTCGCGAAGGTCGCCGTCCACGTCGGCGATCGCCAGGCCGCGGTGCACCCGCGGCGCCGAGAAGGCGGGCCCCGAGGAGGGAGCGACGTCCACGAATCCCTTCGGTCCCCGATTGCGGAAGAGGCGCATCGGCATCGGGACGAGGCGCCGCCGGTCGGCGGGGACCTCGAACGTGGAGCCGTCGGCAACGACCAGATCCTGCAGGCCGTCGCCGTCGACGTCCAGAAACGCCGTGCCCCAGGCGATGTCGTCGGTCGAAATCTCGCCCAGGCCGAACCGTTCCGCCGCGTCCTCGAAGTCGAGCTTGCCCGACGGGGCCGAGTGGAGCTTGTTGAGGTAGAGCGCGTTGGCCTCGGCGATCCAATGCGTGACGAAGAGATCGG
>JBLMXY010000188.1:0-5864 GCA_050257975.1 Acidobacteriota bacterium | reverse complement strand
GACTACATCCAGCTCGATCGGCTGCTCGGCTGCCAGCAGCTGGAAAGCGCCCGGCATGGCCGGCCCGCCCACGACGAGATGCTCTTCCTCATCGTCCATCAGGCCTACGAGCTGTGGTTCAAGCAGATCCTGTGGGAGCTCGACGCGGTGCTCGCGACCTTTCAGGGTTCCCCCGTCCCGGAGGAGGAAGTCGGGCGCGCCGTCCTGCGATGCGGGCGCATCGTCGAGATCCAGCGTGTCCTGATCCAGCAGGTCGACGTTCTGGAAACAATGACCCCCCTCGACTTTCTCGACTTCCGCAACGACCTGATCCCGGCCTCGGGCGTTCAGAGCGTTCAGTTCCGCCTGATCGAGAACAAACTCGGAATGCGGCGGCAGGACCGCCTTCAGGTTAACGACGCTCCCTACACGTCCCGCTTCCGCGAAGAAGACGCCGCGCGCATCGAGGCCTCGGAGAAGGAGCCGTCGCTCTTCGACCTGATCGAGGCCTGGCTCGAGCGAACGCCCTTCTTGAACTTCGGCGACTTCGACTTCTGGCGGGAGTATCGACGGGCGGTCGGCGCCATGCTCGCGGCCGACCGCGCCACGATTCGGAGCAACCCCACCCTGACGGAAGACGAGAAGACAACGCAGCTCGCGGGAGTCGAGGCGACGGCGCGCCGGTTCGCGGACTTGTTCGAATCGGCGGGCGGCGAGCCCGTACAGGTCGAAGCGCCGGGACGCCACTTCTCCCGGCGCGCGCTCCAGGCGGCGCTTCTCATTAATCTCTATCGGGACGAGCCGATCCTGCACCTGCCCTTCCGGCTGCTCTCGCTCCTCACGGACATGGAAAGGAATTTCACGAGCTGGCGCCAGCGCCACGCCCAGATGGCGATGCGGATGATCGGCACCCGGATCGGCACCGGCGGGACGTCGGGTCACGAGTATCTCGACCGGGCGGCCGAGCGTCACAAGGTCTTCGCAGACCTCTCGGCTCTTTCGAGTTTCTTCATTCCCCGGTCGGCGCTTCCCGTGCTTCCTCCCGAGGTGAGAAGCCGAATGGGGTTCAAGTTCCAGTCTCCGCGATGATCTTGAGCTCGATCGAGATCGGAACCGGGAGCGCGACGACGCCCACGGTCGTTCTCGTCGGCCGGATCGCCTCGAAGTACTGCCCGTAAACGTTATTGAACGCCGCGAAGTCGCGGTCGATGTTCGTCAGAAAGACCGTCACGTCGACCACCTTCTCGAGCGAGCTCCCGGCGTCCTCGAGAATCGCCTTGACGTTCTCGATGCACGCGCGCGTCTGAGCCTCGATGCCTTCGGGAATCTGCTCGGTCTCCCGATGCCGCGGGCCGATCCCGGAAAGGAAGAGCAGATTCCCGAGCCGGCGAGCGTGCGGATAGGGACCGAGGGGCCGCGGCGCGCGCGAGGAAACGATGGCCGCGTTCCTCGGGGACGGATTCACGCCGCATATACTACCCGCGAGGCACGCCATGGAATCGAAGGCGCTGAATTTCGAGCGGTGGATCGACGAGCACCGCGGCGATCTCAAGCCGCCGGTCTGCAACAAGAAGGTCTTCGAGGAAGACGATTTCATCGTCATGGTCGTCGGCGGACCGAACAACCGCAAGGACTACCACGTCGACGAGGGGCCCGAGTTCTTCTATCAGCTCGAAGGCGAAATGGTCTTGAAGACGATCCAGGGCGGGAAAGTCGTGGACGTTCCGATTCGCGCCGGCGAGATCTTTCTCCTTCCGCCGCGCACCCCCCATTCGCCCCAGCGGATGCCGAATTCCGTGGGTCTCGTCATCGAACGCAAGCGACTCCCGCACGAAAAGGACGGGCTTCAGTGGTATTGCGACAACTGCACTTCCTTGCTGTACGAAGAGTTCTTCACTCTCCATGACGTCGAAAGGGATTTTCCGCCCATCTTCGACCGGTTCTTCGGCGACGAGAAGAACCGCACCTGCAAGAGGTGCGGGACGGTGATGCCCGCGCCGGTCCGCTGACTTGCTGAAGATCGACGTCCATACCCACATCCTTCCCGAGAGGCTGCCCGACTTCCGGAAGCTGCCGGGAGGCGAAAGGTTCGTCCGCCTCGAGCATCACGCGCCCGGCCGCGCGCGAATGATCGTCAACGGTTCTCTGTTCCGCGAGATTGAAAGCAACAGCTGGAACGTCGAGGCGCGGCTCTCCGATTGCGAAGCGGCGGGCGTCGGCGCGCAGGTCCTCTCGACGGTGCCGGTCATGTTCAGTTACTGGGCGGACCCGGGTCCGGCGCTCGACCTCGCGAGGCATCTGAACGACCACATCGCCGGGGTCGTCGCCGCGCACCCCGCGCGTTTCGCCGGCCTCGGAACGATCCCGATGCAGAGTCCCGACCTCGCGATCCGGGAGCTCGAGCGCTGCGTGCGGGACCTCGGGCTCTCGGGCGTCGAGATCGGCTCGAACGTCAACGGAGCGAACCTCGACAGCCCGGAGCTCTTTCCGGTGTTCGAGGCGGCGACGGCGCTCAACGCCGCCGTTTTTGTCCACCCGTGGGAGATGGCCGGCAGAGATCGAATGACGCGCTACTGGCTCCCCTGGCTCGTCGGGATGCCCGCGGAAACTTCCCTCGCGATCTGCTCGCTCATCTTCGGCTCGGTGCTCGAGAGGCTGCCGGCCCTGCGGATCGCCTTCGCGCACGGCGGCGGCGCCTTTCCGGCGACGATCGGGCGAATCGTCCGCGGCTTCGAAGCGCGGCCCGATCTGTGCGCCGTTTCCAACGACGTTTCCCCGCGGGAATATCTGCGGCGCATCTACCTCGACTCGCTCGTGCACGATCCGCTGATGCTGCGCTACCTCGTGGACCTGATGGGCCCCGACCGGATCGCCTTCGGCAGCGACTATCCCTTCCCGCTCGGCGAACCTCGCCCGGGAGAGCTGATCGATTCGTGCGGATTTCCGGAGAAGACGCGGGCGCGGCTCCTGCACGGCACGGCGCTCGAGTGGCTCGACCTTCCCGCGGCACGATTCGAGTGAACGAGCCGAACGAGACTTTTCGCCCCGGACGCGACTTCGCGGTCGCCCTGGATCGAGGCGATCCGCTCCGGCGGTTCCGGGACGAGTTCCACATTCCCAGGAGAGCGGCCCCCTCACCCCAACCCTCTCCCCCCGCCGAGGGAAGAGGGGAAGGGAGAGGGGGCGAGAACGGCGAAGAAGAAATCTATTTCGCCGGCAACTCGCTGGGGCTTCTCCCGAAGAGAACTTCGAAGTACGTCGACGAGGAGCTCGAGAAGTGGAAGCGGCTGGCCGTCAAGGCGCATTTCTCGGGGGAGAACTCGTGGATGCCCTATCACGAGCTCCTCGCGGAACCGACGGGCCGGCTCGTGGGCGCCTCCCCGACCGAGGTCGTGACGATGAACTCGCTCACCGTCAACCTTCACCTGATGATGGCGAGCTTCTACCGGCCCACCTGCGCGCGGCATCGGATTCTTCTCGAGGATCATGCGTTCCCCTCGGACGGCTATGCGGTCGAGACTCAGGCGATCTTCCGCGGCTTCGACCCGGCCGAAGCACTCGCGCGGCTCTCGCCCCGCAAGGGAGAGCACTCCATCGATACCGCGGACGTCGCCCGGGTCCTCGAACGCGAGGGCGAGTCGATCGCCCTGGTCCTGCTTCCGGGAGTCCAGTACTACACGGGCCAGGCATTCGAGATCGAGGCGATCACGCGACTCGCGCACGCGAAGGGGTGCGTCGTCGGCTTCGACATGGCACACGCGGTCGGTAACCTCGTCCTGCGGCTCCACGAGTGGAACGTGGACTTCGCCGTCTGGTGCACGTACAAGTACCTGAACTCGGGCCCGGGCTCGGTGGGCGGCTGCTTCGTCCACGAGCGGCACGGCATGCGACAGGATCTGCCGCGTCTGGCCGGCTGGTGGGGCCACGACAAGGAATCGCGCTTCCGGATGGAGCCCGGTTTTCGGCCGATCCCCGGCGCGGAGGGATGGCAGCTCTCGAACCCTCCGATTCTTTCGCTCGCGGCCATTCGAGCTTCTCTCGCCGTTTTCATGGAAGCGGGGGGAATGAAGCCGCTGCGGGAGAAATCGCTCCGCCTCACGGGCTACCTCGAATGGCTGCTCGAGCGCGAGATCGGCGATTCGGTCGAGATCCTCACACCTCGAGATCCGCGCCGGCGGGGCTGCCAGCTCTCGCTTCGCGTGAGGTCGAGCGGCTCGGGAAGAACCGTCCTGGAAAAGCTCGAAGCATCCGGCGTCACCTGCGACTGGCGCGAGCCGGACGTGATTCGGGTGGCACCCGTCCCCCTCTACAACCGGTACGAGGAGGTCCACCGCTTCGTCGAAATCCTCCGGGGCGCCTTGTGAGAATCGCGTCCACGCGGGGTACGGTCAGCTCCCCCCTCACGCTGACCCTCTCCCCCCGTCGGGGGGAGAGGGGAATCACTTCAGGCCGCGCTCACCCGACAGATCCCCCTCTCCCCGCGAGGGGAGAGGGTTGGGGTCAGGGGCTCCTCGCTGGACATCGAGAAGTGCTGCCGCTGTGAGAGCGCCCCGCGACACCGCCGAAATCACGCTCGTCGGCGCCGGTCTCGCCGGCTCGCTGCTGGCGATCTTTCTGGCCAGGCGCGGGTACCGCGTGACGCTCCTCGAGCGCCGCCCCGATCCCCGGAAGACGGCGGCGCCTGCGTCCGCCGGGCGCTCCATCAACCTGGCGCTCGCCAATCGCGGCATCGCGGCGCTCGAAGAGGTCGGCGTGATGGAGAGCCTCCGGCCCGCGCTCATTCCGATGGCAGGGAGGATGCTTCACGACGAGCAAGGACGACTCCGGCTGATTCCCTACGGCAACAAGCCGCATGAAGTCATCTACGCGGTTTCGCGCGCGGGCTTGAACACGCTCCTCTTGAATGCCGCCGAATCGGCCGGCAGAGTCTCGATCCGGTTCGGATGTACGGTCCGCGGCGTCGATTTCGCGGACCGTAAGGCGCGCTTCCTGGCCGGGCAGGATCTCGAGCCGCAAACCACACCCTACGAGGTCCTCATCGGGACGGATGGAAGCGCCTCGGCGGTCCGCGCCGCGATCCTGGAACGGACAGGCGGACGGCTCGACGAGGAGCCGCTCGGCCACGGGTACAAGGAGCTCACGATCCCCGCTGCAGCGGGAGGCGGCGGCCGATTTCGGATGGAGAAGAACGCCCTGCACATCTGGCCGAGAGGCGAATACATGCTGATCGCGCTCCCCAACACCGACGGCAGTTTCACCGCGACCCTGTTTCTGCCGAATCGGGGAGAAGAAAGCTTCCAGGCCCTGACGACTCCGGAGGCCGTTTACGCGCTGTTCGAACGCCGGTTCCCCGACGCGATTCCGCTCATGCCCCGCCTCGGCGAGGACTTCTTCGGAAATCCCACCGGCCATCTGGAGACGATCCGCTGCGAGCCCTGGTCGTTCGAGGATCATGCGCTCGTCCTGGGCGATGCGGCGCACGCGATCGTTCCCTTTCACGGGCAGGGCATGAACGCGGCGTTCGAAGACTGCAGCGTCTTCGATCCGAACCTCCGGGATCCGGATCGGCCGTGGAACGAGGTCTTCGCGGAATTCGAAAAGCGTCGCCGGCCCAATACCGACGCGATCGCCGACATGGCCCTGGAAAACTACGTGGAGATGCGGTCGACCGTCCGGGAGCCGAAGTTTCAGTTGAAGAAGGATCTTTCCTTCCGTCTCGAGGAGAGACACCCCGGCCGGTTCATCCCCCGGTATTCGATGGTGATGTTCCACACGATTCCCTACGCCGAGGCCAAGCGGCGAGGAGCGATCCAGGAGGAAATCCTCGACGAGTTGACGAGCCGGGCGGCGAGCCTCGATGAGGTCGACCTCGCGCGCGCCGACCG
>JBLMXY010000187.1:0-42137 GCA_050257975.1 Acidobacteriota bacterium | reverse complement strand
TCCTGCTCGCGCTCGCTCTGCCGGGTCCGGTGGCGCGGGCCGGGCCGTCTCCGGAGCGCCCGCGGATGGCGCCCGCGCCGCTCTACGCGCAGGCCTGCGCCCTGTGCCATGGCGCCGACGGAAGGGGAACCGACTGGAAGGGAGAGGTTGCGATCCCCGACTTCACCGATTGCCTCGCCACCACTGCGGAGCCGGCCGAGCACTGGGAGACGATCGTGGCTCACGGCGGAAAAGCACGGGGCCTTTCCTCGACGATGCCCGCGTTCGGCGAAGCGCTCGATCCGCAAGAGATCCGCGAGCTCGTCCTCTACCTGCGCTCCTTCTGCGCGGACGCCTCGGTTTACCCGCCTGGCGACCTCAATTTTCGCCGGCCGATCGAGACCGGCAAGGCCTACCCGGAGCAGGAGGTCGTTCTCAAGCCCGAGTCCGAGCACTTCCCAGGCGCCGGCGGCTCGAGCATGGAGGTCTCCTACGAGAACCGTCTCGGGCCGCGATTTCAGTACGAGATCACGCTCCCATTCGTCTTCGACACCGTCGAGCAACCCGAGCACGCCGGCATCGGGGATCTCGAAATCGAAGGCAAGCAGGTCCTCTTCTTCGACCTCCCGCATGCGCAGATCCTGTCGGCGGGCCTGGGACTGACGCTGCCGACCGGCAGCCGCGAACGGGGGCTCGGGGAGGGCGCGACGGCGTTTTCTCCCTTCGTCGCTTACGGCAAGGGGTGGGGACGCACCTTCCTGCAGGCGCGCGCCGGCGCCGAGCTCTCGACCGACGCCGACCGGCGCCCCACGGAGCTCTTCTTCCAGGCGGCGCTCTCGCAGGCTCTGGGTCCTCCTCGCGTCGCGTGGGTGCCCGCCGTCGAGTTCGTCGGCTCTCGCAATCTTCACGACCAGTCGGACGAATGGTCCGCGATTCTCGAGATGTCGAAGGCGCTCTCGCGCCTCGGGCACCTCGTGGGATCGGTCGGTGTCCGCCTGCCGCTGACCCGAAGCGAGGAAAAGTACCGCATCGTCGCCTACCTGCTCTGGGACTTCGGCGACGGGCCCTTCTGGAAAGGTTGGTGACGGAGGGGCCGGCTCAGCGGCCGAGCAGCGGCAGCCCTCTGGCGAGGCTCCCGAAGAGCAACCCTCCGCCGAGAAGCGCCAGGTACACGGCGAACGGCCGCAGGGTGTGTGTCTTCAGGTACCGCAGCAGGAAGCGCACCGCGACGTAACCCACCGCGGCCGACGCCAGAAACCCGACGGCCAGGGCCTCCCATCCGATCGGCGGCTCGGCGTGCTTGCGCAGGTCGAGCAGGGCCTTGGCGCCCGCGCCGAGAATGATCGGCAACGCCAGGAGAAAGGAAAAGCGCGCCGCCTCCTCGCGCGAGAGGCCGCGCACCCGCCCGGTCGAGATCGTGAAGCCCGAGCGAGAGAAGCCGGCCATGAGGCCCGCGGCCGCCTGCGCGACGCCGATCCAGAGCCCGTCGGCGGCGTCCAGGCGGGCGAGGTCTCGCTCGCGCCCCGCCCGGCGCTGCCCCAGCGCCTCGGCCAGAAGGAAGTAGACGCAGGCGGCGAGCATCGAGATGCCGATGAGCGCGAGGCTGCGCAGGCTCTCGAACCGCTTCAGCAGAAACAGGCCGGCCGCGACGCCGGGGATCGTGCCGATGACGATCGGCAGAATCAGAGCGCGCGCCGCGGGGTCGCGCGCCGGCCGCCGGCCCGCCCAGAGCGCGAGCTCCGAGGCCATGCTGCCAAGCTCCCTTCCCGTGGCGAGAACCAGGGCGAGCACGGTGCCCAGATGCAGGACCACGTCGAAGGAAAGGGCCACCTCGTCGTTGCGCACGCCGAGCATCGCCTGGACCAGATACAGGTGCGCCGTCGAGGAGATGGGGATGAACTCGGTCAAGCCCTGCACGGCCCCGAGCAGCAGCGCGTAGGAGAGCGGCATGCGGTGGCCGGGCAATCTACCACGCGAGGCGTCCGGCCGACCCGGTCGGACGTCTTTTGTCCGATCCCCCGCGGAGGATGAGGTCGAAGGCCATGGGCGAAATTCATCGGATCGCGCAATGGCGGGCACGGCGGGCGGCGCGAGCCGACGTTCCGATCGGCGCGGCGCCCTTCGTTCTGGAAGAGCCCTGCCCCGGTTGCGGGCAGCGCCGCGTCGCGACGATGGTCTGGCGCCGATCCTCGGAGGACGCCCTGCCGGTTCCCCTGCCGCGCATGGCCCCCCATTTCCTCTGCCGCGACGGAGAGGTCCTCTTCCAGGAGATCACCGACGCGGGGATCCCACTCTCGGGCTGGTCGGAAATCCTCGGGCACTTCGAAGAAGCCTCCTCGGCGAGCTAGAGGCGGCCTTGCTCCGCCCCGTCGGGGAGATCGGCGGACGACTCGCGCCGGGCGCGTGACGAAACGGCTCCCCTGCGGGGCGGAAGACGCCGAGAACATCCGCGCCTGTCCGACGTAGAAAGAGCGAGAAACCTGCAAGGAGGAAGCGTGAAGATCCGCGGCGCGGCTCTCTCGACCCTGCTCGCCCTTTTCGCGTCCGCCGGCCTCGCCGGGGAAATCCACGGAATCGATCCGGCGGACATGAATCCCGCGGCCAGGCCCTGCGAGAACTTCTACCAGTATGCCGTCGGGGGCTGGCTCGAGAAGAACCCGATCCCCGCGGACTACCCGTCCTGGGGCTCCTTCGCCGACCTGGAGCAGAGGAACATCGCGTCGCTGCGACAGATCCTCGAAGCCCTCGCCGAAAAGAGCCCTTCCACGCCGGCCGGCTCGGAGGAGCGCAAACTCGGCGACTTCTACGCGGCCTGCATGGACGAGAAGGCGATCGAAGCGCAGGGTGTCGAGCCGCTGAAACCCGAGTTCGACCGCATCGAGCGGATCTCGAGTCTCCCCGAATTGCAGGCCGAGATCGCGCGCCTGCAGACGCGCGGGGCCAACGCCGTCTTCGGCTTCGGCTCCGAGCAGGACCGCAAGGAATCGACCGAGGTCATCGCCGCGGCGGTCCAGGGCGGTCTCGGCCTTCCCGACCGCGACTACTACTTGAAGACCGACGACGAGGCGCGGCAGATCCGCTCGAAATACGTCGCCCACGTCACGCGAATGTTCGAGCTCGCCGGCGACACGAAGGCGAAGGCCGCCGCCCGGGCGAAGACCGTCCTCGACCTGGAGACGCGGCTGGCCCGGGCCTCGATGGATCGCGTCGAGCGGCGGGACACCGAGAAGACCTACAACAGGATGGACGCCGCCCGGCTCGCGACGCTGACGCCGAACTTCTCGTGGACCTCGTACTTCCGGGATCTCGGCGGCGTGCCGGTCCCGGCGGCCGTCAACGTCGCCCAGCCGCGGTACTTCGAGGCCGTCAGCGCCCTGCTGAAGCAGGCTCCCCTGCCGGACTGGAAGACGTACTTGCGGTGGAGCCTGCTCTCCTCCGCCGCGCCGTCTCTCTCCTCGAAATTCGTCGACGAGCACTTCGACTTCTATGGCCGGACGCTCGAGGGCACGCCGCAGAACCTGCCGCGCTGGAAACGCTGCGTCCTGGCGACGGACAGCGCCCTCGGCATGGCGCTCGGGAAAGTCTGGGTCAAGGAACACTTTCCCCCCGAGTCCAAGAAGCGCGCCGCCGAGATGATCCGCAACATGATCGCGGCGCTCTCCGACGACCTCAAGACTCTCTCCTGGATGAGCGAGGCGACGCGTGAGGCCGCGCTCCACAAGCTCGCGACCTTCGACACCAAGATCGGTTATCCGGACCGCTGGCGCGACTACTCGGCCTTGAAGGTCGACCGCGCGGCACACGCCTTGAACGTCATGAACGGCGCGGACTTCGAGCTGCACCGGGACCTCGGCAAGATCGGCAAGCCGGTCGACCGCACCGACTGGGAGATCACGCCTCCGACCGTCAACGCCTACTACAATCCCCTGCGCAACGAGATCGTCTTTCCGGCCGGAATCCTGCAGCCGCCCTTCTTCGACGGCGAAGCCGACGACGCGGTCAACTACGGCGCCATCGGGGCGGTCATCGGCCACGAAATGACGCACGGCTTCGACGACGAAGGGCGCAAGTTCGACGCGGATGGGAACTTGAAGAACTGGTGGACGCCGGAAGACCTGAAGAGCTACGAGGCGCGCGCGGCGTGCGTCGAGAAGCAGTTTTCCGGCTACGTCGTGGAAGGCGACCTGCACGTCAACGGCAAGCTCGTTCTGGGCGAGTCGATCGCGGACCTCGGGGGGTTGAAGATCGCGTACAACGCCTTCCAGAAAAGCCTCGAAGGCAAGCCCCGGCCCGATAAGATCGGCGGTCTCGCTTCCGACGAGCGCTTCTTCATCGCCTTCGCACGGGTCTGGGCGACCAACGACCGCCCCGAGTTCGCGCGCCTGATCACCCAGACCAACGAACACCCGCTCGACCGCTTCCGCGCGATCGGCGCGCCCTCCAACATGCCGGAGTTCGCAAGAGCCTTCTCCTGCATGGCGGGCGACCCGATGGTGCGAAAGGAGAGCTGCGCGATCTGGTGACGCGGGCGTCCCGCTCCGGTCTCTCCCTCGGTGCTCAAAGCCCGAGAGGCCCCCGGCGCAAAATGGGAAAGCGGGAGAGCTCCGGAGAGACAATTTTTGGGCGCCCGCCGCAACGCTCGCGCGCAAGGCGAAACGTCTCAAGGAGTTAGCATTCTGGTCTTTCCCTTGCTTCGCAAGTTCCGCAGGGGAGCCGCTCACAAGTGGAGAAACCGATCGTCTACGACGTGACCCTGGATCAGGCAGGCATGGACTGGGAGAAGGCAGGGCCGCTCTTCGAGCGCTACGCCGTCGGCCTGATCGGGCGAGTCGACCGCCGCTGGGCCGAGAGCTACGCGAAGCTGACCAAGGAGCGCCCCAACCTCGCCCGATTCCGGCTGGAGCCGGCGGCCGGCCAGGTGTCCTTCACCTGCCGCGCCACGGACGGACCGGCCGAGGTGATGGGCGTGCTCAAGCGGCTCGAAGACATGATCGGGCTGGTCAACGAGGCGGCCACCGCCGCGGCGATGGCCGAGCTCGAGCCGCTGAAGGCGAAGACGCCCGCGGCCGCCGCCGAGGCGGCTCACGGTCCGGCGGCTCTGGCGGCCGGTCTCTTCGCTCGCCTCTCGCGTCGCTGAGGCCCCCTCGCCGGCGGGCCGCCCTCGTCCGCTCGCCCCGGCCCGGGTGTAGATTGGCGCCCAGCATCCGGACAGGCCATGCGACTGGCGCGATGGGTTCCCGGTCTCGCCGCGGCGATTCTCCTTTCGCTGAGCGCCTCCAGTCTGCCCGGACCCGCGGATCCCAACGCCCCGGTACGCGGCGTCCCGGGGCCGACCCTCTCGCCGACGTGGGTGGACGTTCGTGCTCTGCCAGACGTTCCCGACGGCGTCTGCTCGCCGCAGAAGCCGCGGGATGTCGAGCGCGGCCCCGAGCCGCGAGCTCCTCACGGGCTCCCGTTGCCTCCGGGCGCGACGGTCCTGATGGAATTTCCCGCCCGGCAGCCGATCGGGCGCCCCGAGGAACCGCGGGCCGAGGGCGCTCTGGCGACCCCTGCGTCGCCCGCACTGGACATCTCCTTTTCCGCTCTTGTCGACGACGGCGTGACCTTTCCGCCCGACACCAACGGCGCCGTCGGGATCTCGCAGGTCGTCACGATGCTCAATTCCCAGTTTCGCGTGCAGGATCGGGCCGGCAATGCCTTGAAGACGGTCTCGATCGAGTCCTTCTGGGGAAAGGAAGCGAGCGCCAACGCGTTCCTGTCGGATCCGCGGACCCTCTATTCGGCCGCGAGCGGACGCTGGTTCGCCGCGATCCTGTCCGGGAGGACGACGCCTGCGGGGGCGACCACTCCCGAGTTTCTCCTCGGCGTCTCCAAGACGGAGGACGCGGCCGGCGTCTGGGACATCTACACCGTTCCCGTGGGCACCGTCAGCGAGGGGTACTCGGGCGACTTCCCGACCGTCGGCTACAGCCGGGGCCGCTTCGTCGTCCAGCTCAACCTCTACAACCGGCTGTTCGGCTCCTTCCTGGGCTCGCGGATCTACGTCTTCGACCGAGCCGCGCTCGAGAGCGGAACGCTCGTCACGCCGACGCTGCTCACCGCGAGCGAGTTCGGGAGCACGCAGGTCCCCTCCGTCGCCGCGGAGCCGGGCGAGGAGGGGATGTACCTGCTCGAAGACTGGAACGGAAACGACCCCGAGGGAGGCCTCCTGCGTCTCTTCCGGATCACCGGCCCGCCCGGCTCGGAGTCTCTCGAGCCCGTCGCCTTTCTCGGCACGCCCGACCGGTGGCTCGACTTCCCCGCCGGCCCCGGCAATCTCGGCCCGCAGTCGGGATCGACGACGGGAATCGCGACGAATTTCGCGGACATCGGAAGCTCCGTCGTGTTCCGCAACGGCTTTCTCTGGGCCGCGCACACGATCTTCCTCCCCGCCGACGCCCCCACACGGAGCGCCGTGCAGTGGTGGCAGGTGGCGGCCGACGGCACCGTCGCGCAGCGCGGCCGCATCGACGATCCTTCGGGAAAGTTCTTCTACGCCTTTCCGAGCATCGCGGTCGACCGCGACAACGACGTCGTGATCGGCTGCGCGCGATTCGCCGCGGACCGGTTCGCCGGAAGCGTCTACGCCTACCGCTCCGCGGCGGACACGGAAGGGACCCTTCGCCCGGAGTCGCCGCTCAAGGACGGCGAGGCGACGTACCTGCGCCTGAGCCCCGGCGACCAACGCAACCGCTGGGGCGACTACAGCGCCACGGTCGCCGATCCCGTCGGCGACACGGGCTTCTGGACGCTGCAGGAGTTCGCCGCGGCCGGAGCCGGCGGCGCGTCGGGCTGGGGCACCTGGTGGGGGCACTTGAACGCGGAGGCGCCCGTCGCGCCCGCGTCGCATTTCGAATACCTCGCCGCTCCGCTCACCGTCGGCGTTCCGGTTCGGTTCCACGACCGTTCCTCGGGAGGCCCCATCGCCTGGGCCTGGAACTTCGGCGACGGCACGACGTCCTCCGCGAGGAATCCGCGCAAGACCTTCGCGTCGCCCGGAACGTACCGCGTCGTCCTCACGGCCTCCAACCGCGCGGGATCGAGCTCGAGCGACGCCACCATCACCGTGTCGGCGGCACCCGGCCGGACCGCTCCCCGCCCGGTCCCCCCGCGCTCCGAGACTCCTCGCGTCGTCGTCCGCCCCGACTGAGAGGCCCGGGCCGCGCCGCCTGCGGTATCCTGACCGACCATGGCGCGCGAGGTTCTCACGGGCGAAGCCGCGTCCGTCGAAGCGATCCGATCCCGGTTCCCCGCTCTGGAGCGCCGGCAGGACGGCGTTCCGGTTGCGTATTTCGACGGGCCGGGCGGCACGCAGGTGCCCCTCGAGGTGGTCGAGGCGATGCGCGACTACCTCCTCCACCACAACGCGAACACGCACTGGCTCTACCCGACCAGCGCGGAGACCGACGCGGCGATCGGCGACGCGCGGCAGGCCCTCGCGGACTTCGTCAACGGCTCGCCTTCCGAGATCGTCTTCGGCGCCAACATGACCACCCTGACCTTCCATCTGGCGCGCGCGCTCGGACGGCAATGGGGCCCGGGAGACGAGGTCGTCGTCACCGAGCTCGACCACCACGCCAACATCGACCCGTGGCGGGAGCTCGAACGCGAGCGCGGCGTCTCCGTTCGCATGGCGAAGCTGCGCGTCGAGACCGGGCAGCTCGACATGGAAGACCTGGCGCGCGCGATCGGCCCCCGCACGAGGCTTCTCGCAATCGGCGGCGCGTCCAACGCGCTCGGCACCGTCAACGACGTGCCGGCGGCCGCCGGGATGGCCCGGGCGGCGGGCGCCCTCGTGTTCGTGGACGCGGTCCACTCCGCGCCTCACGTCCTGCCGGACGTCGCGCGGCTCGACTGCGACTTTCTCGCCTGCTCCGCCTACAAGTTCTACGGGCCGCACGTCGGCATCCTCTGGGGACGCCGGCGCCTGCTCGAGTCGCTGGATGCTCCGAGACTCGTTCCCGCGCCGTCGGAGCCGCCGGAGAACCTCGAGACGGGGACGCAGGACCACGAGGGGATCGTCGGGACCGCCGCCGCGGTCGACTTTCTCGCCTCGCTCGGACACACGGCCGGCGCCGGCCGGCGTCAGGCCCTCGAGCGGGCCTTCGCGGCGCTCGACTCGAGAGGGCGGAGGCTCTCCGAGCGGCTCTGGAAGGGCCTGCGCGCGATCCGGGGCCTCACGCTGTACGGCCCCCCGCCCGAAGCGCCGCGCACGCCGACGCTGTCGTTCGTCGTCGCGGGAAAGTCGTCCGACGACGTGGCCAGGGCCCTCGCCCGCCGCGCCGTCTTCGCCTCGAACGGCGACTTCTACGCGGCGACGGCGATCGAGCGGCTCGGCCACGCGCGGGACGGCGTCGTGCGCGCCGGCTGCGCGATCTACACGACGGGGGACGAGGTCGAACGGCTGATCGAGGCCGTCCGGGAGGCGGCCGCGGCCTGAGGCGCCGCCCTCGCCGTTCGGCGAGCGGCTACCTCTCCCACCAGTACTTCGGCCGTCTCACGGAGCTTCCCGCTTCCTCGAGTGTCGCGGCGTCGTAGAGGCGGCCGTTGACCATCGTGTAAAGCACGTTCTCGCTCTTCCGGATGTCGGAGAGGGGATCCCCGTCGATGACCGCGATGTCGGCGAGCTTGCCGGGCTCGAGCGAGCCCAGGTCCTTGTCCATGCCGAGGTAGGCCGCGCCGTTTGCGGTCGCGCAGCGCAGGGCCTCGCGCGGGCTCATTCCGCCCTGCACGAGCATCCACATCTCCCAGTGGGCTCCCAGGCCCTCGCGCTGGCCGTGCGCGCCGACCTGCACCGAGACGCCGGCGTCGTGGAGGCGCTTTGCGATTTTCGCGTTCTGCACGTGGTTGAAGTCGTCCTCCGGAGCCATGAGCCGGCGCCGTGAGCGCGGGTCGAGCACGAAGGGCGGCACGAACTTCGAGAGCCGCGCGTCCTCCCAGACGTTGGTGTGCTGGTACCAGTAGTCTTCTCCGAAGAGACCGCCGTATCCGACGATCAGGGTCGGCGTATAGCCGACGCCGCCGCCCGCCCCCCAGAGCTGGAGCACGTCCTTGTAGATGCGCGCCACGGGAATCGAGTGCTCGACACCCGTGTGCCCGTCCACGACCATCGTCATGTTGTGCTCGAAGAGCGAGCCGCCCTCCGGGACGACCATCATCTGCAGCTCGCGCGCCGCCGCCAGGACCTGCTGGCGCTGCTCGCGACGAGGCTGGTTGTAGCTCTTGACGCTGATCGCGCCGACGGCCTTCATCCGGCGAAGGTGCATGCGCGCGTCGTCGAGGCCGTCGATCTCCGCCTTGAAGTCGCCCGCGGCGCCGTAGAGAACCGTGCCGGTCGAGTAGATCCGCGGCGCGCGCAGAATCCCGGTCCGCGCCATCTCGCTCGCCGCGAAGATCTCCTCCGTATCGTGCGAAGGGTCGTGGATCGTCGTGACCCCAAAGGCGAGCGCCGCGTCGGTATCCCAGTTCTGCTGCGGAATGATGCCGTCGTTGCCCATCGCGCCGTGCCAGTGAACGTCGACGAAGCCCGGCAGGACGGTCTTGCCCTTGACGTCCACCACCCGCGCACCCGCCGGCACCGCGACCTGCCCCGCCGGGCCCACGGCGGTGATGCGGTTGCCTTCCACCACGACCGTGCCGTTCTCGATCGTCTCGTCGCCCTTCATCGTGACGACGCGACCGCCGACCAGGGCGATCGTTCCCTTCGGGACGTCCGCCGCGGCCTCGAATCCGATGTCGACTCCCTTTCCCTCGGGCTCGGGCGGCTTCTCCGGCGCGCCGGCGAGGAAGGCGAAGGAGTCCGTGAGGCTCCGCGTGAAGAGCTCGGGCCCGAGCGACCAGTGGAGGCTGCGGCTGTCGCCCGACCAGTGCAGGTATTCGCCGGCGTCCCTGGAGACCCGCGCCACGGGAATCGACTTCGCCTTGGGGCCGATCTCGACCCTGGCACCCGTGCGGACGAACGGGGCGATGTAGGCGTTGAAGCGCTCTCGGAAGGCGATCCACTTCTCGTCCGGCGAGATCCGGAACTCGGTGGCGTCGGCGCTGCCCAGGTGATCCCGCGGCTCGGCGCCGTCCAGGGCGACGCTCGCGAAGACGCGCTTGGCCTCCTCCTTGTCGTCGCCCCCGTCGTAGCGCATGAAGTAAACGCGGTCGCTTCCGGCGCCAAACTGCGGGAGAACCCCGTCGCGTGTCACCAGCGAGGACTTGCCGCCCGCGGCGGGCACCCAGTAGAGGCCTGGATCGAACGACCAGTCGGGCGTCACGAGGAAGCCCCCGGCGTCCTTGCGGTAGACGACCTTCGACCCGTCGGGCGAGAAGACCGGCTCGCGGTAATGGCCGGGCTCGGAAGTCAGCACTTTCTCCGCTCCGCCCCGGGCCGGCGCCACGCGCACGGACCCCGCCTTCTCGTCGTTCCAGGTCGTGAAGACGATCCACTTGCCGTCGCGCGACCAGGAGGGGTAGAGCTCGAAGTGGTCGGTCTGCGCCGTGAGGCGGCGCGGGGTTCCCTGCGGCAGGTCGCGCACCCAGATGCGCCCGAGCGCCTCGTAGGCGACCTGGTCGCCCCGTGGGGAGACCTCCACCCAGCGCAGCATCCGCACCGGGAACCGCGCCGGAGCGACCTCCACGGGGAACCGAAGCGCGCGCGCCATCTTGCGCTCGCCCGTCACGTGGAACGGGATGACCTGCGCCGGGCCGCCCGCGGCATCCACCCGCCGGATCTTCCCGCCGGCCCAGAGCACGACCGACCGGCTGTCGGGCGTCCAGGCCATCGAGGGATAGACGCCGTGGATCGCCCAGGTCTCCTGCATGTCGCGGTCGAGGCCGTCGAAGAGCGGCCGCTCGTGCCCGGAGGTCATGTCCTTGACGAAGAGGACGGTCTTGCCGCGCTGCCGCCGCACGAAGGCGAGCCACTTGCCGTCGGGCGAGGGGGTCGGCCGGATCGAGCCGCCCGGCGCGGAAACGAACCGGTCGGTCCGGCCCGTCACGCGGTCCAAACGCTCGATCGCGTAGATCTCGCCGTTCGGATCCTTGTTGTACTGGAAGATGCGGCCAGGGGTGACGTCCTGGCTGTAGTAGAGGTAGCGCCCGTCGGGCGAGAAGGCGGGCTCTCCCACGTCCTTCTGCTCGGTCGAGCGCTTGGTCAGCTGCAGGCCCTCGCCTCCCGACCGGTGGTAGAGCCAGATCTCGCCGGAGCCCAGAGACCGCGTGCCCGTGAAGTGCTTGCGGGCGGCGAGGAAATCGCCGTCGGGCGTCCAGGCGGGGCTGTTGGTGAGACGGAAGCTTTCCCTGGTGACCTGCGCCGGGCTCGAGCCGTCGCGGTTCATCACCCAGATGTTGTCGCCGCCCGCCCGGTCCGACGTGAAGGCGATGCGCTTTCCGTCCGGAGAGAAGCGCGGCTGCATGTCCCACGCGACGCCGGAGGTCAGCGCCCTCGCCTCTCCTCCGGTGATCGGAACGACGTAGAGGTCGCCCAGCAGGTCGAAAACGATCTCACGTCCGTCCGGCGAGACGTCGAGGCTCATCCAGGTTCCCTCGTCCGTGTCGATCCTGGCCTCGACCGGCATCGGGTACGGCGGGTTCTCGACGTCCCACTTCTTCTCGTCCTTCTTCTCGTCCTTCTTCTCGTCCTTCTCGCCGGCCGGTCTGTCGGCGGCGCCGAGCGCGGCGATCGCCGCGAAAATCAGGGCAAGGATCCCGCCCAGGTATCGCTTCGAGTTCATTCCTCTCCTCCCGCGGCGGCAGACGATATCAGCGGAGCGGGCGCGGCATAGAATGCGCCGCGGCGCTCATGTCGCTCTCGCCCGGAACCCGGCTCGGAGCCTACGAGATCCTCGCGCCGCTCGGCGCGGGGGGGATGGGCGAGGTCTATCGGGCCCGCGACGCGAGGCTCGGCCGGGACGTCGCGATCAAGGTCCTGCCCTCCGAGCGGGCCGCGGATCCCGAGCGGCGCCGCCGCTTCGAGCAGGAGGCGCGCTCCGCGTCCGCCTTGAATCACCCGAACATCCTCACGATCCACGACATCGGCTCCGCCGGCGAAACGACGTACATCGCGATGGAGCTGGTCGAGGGACGCACTCTGCGGGAGCTCATCGCCGCCGGGCCGATACCCATGCGAAAGCTCCTCGATCTCGCCGCCCAGGTGGCCGAGGGGCTATCCAAGGCGCATGCGGCCGGGATCGTCCACCGGGACCTGAAGCCCGAGAACGTGATGATTTCCTCGGACGGCTACGTCAAGATCCTCGACTTCGGCCTCGCGAAGTTGACCGAGCAGGTCTCGCAAGAGATGTCTGTCGTACCGACGGCCGCGGGCTCGCCGACGGAACCGGGGACCGTTCTCGGCACCGCCGGCTACATGTCCCCCGAGCAGGCCGCCGGCCGGCCCCTCGACTTCCGCTCCGACCAGTTCTCCCTCGGCTCGATCCTCTACGAGATGGCGACGGGCGAGCGGGCCTTTCAGAGGAAGACGGGCGCCGAGACGCTCGTCGCGATCATGCGCGAAGAGCCCCAATCGATCGCCGCGTCGAACCCGAGGGCGCCGGCGCCCCTGCGCTGGATCGTCGAGCGGTGCCTCGCCAAGGACCCGGAGGATCGCTACGCCTCGACCAAGGACCTGGCGCGAGATCTCGGTTCGGTGCGCGACCATCTCTCGGAGACTTCGAGCGTCGAAGCGGCCGCCGGGGTCGAGCCCGTGAAGGTCCGGAAGGCGCGGTGGCTCCTGCCGGCCGCGGCGGCGCTCGTTGCGGGGCTCGCCCTCGGGTACCTGGCCCGGGCGTCGCTCGGGCGCTCGACGGCCGACTCTCCGGTCCGCTTCCAGCGACTGACCTATCAACGCGGGACGATCCTCACCTCGCGATTCGCTCCGGACGGCCAGACGATCGTGTACGCGGCTGCCTGGGAGGGAAAGCCGCTCGAGCTCTTCTCGACGCGGCCCGACAGCACGGAGTCCCGCTCGCTGGGGCTGCCGCCGGCGGACGTCCTCTCGATCTCCTCGACCGGGGAGATGGCGATCTCCCTCGGCCGCCGCTACGTGAGCGGGTACGAGACCACCGGGACGCTCGCCCGCGTCCCCCTGGGAGGAGGCACGCCGCGGCCGATTCTCGAGGACATCGAGGACGCCGACTGGTCTCCCGATGGCTCGGCTCTGGCGGTCTCCCGGCACGTCGCGAACCGCTATCGCCTCGAGTACCCGATTGGAAAGGTGATCTACGACACCGCCGGCTGGGTCAGCAACGTGAGGGTCTCCCCCGACGGCAAGCTGGTCGCGTTCATCGATCACCCCGTGCGGGGCGACAACGAGGGCTTCGTCAAGGTCGTCGACTCGAGCGGGCGCGTCCGGCTGACGGGCCCGCGAGCGTTTTCGGGGCTCGCCTGGTCTCCGCGGGGGGACGAGGTCTTGTCCACCGCGGATTGGCTCGCCGCGACGTCGCTCTCGGGCAAGACCCGTGTCTCCTGGGCCGCGCCCGGAGGGATCGGGATCCAGGACGCCGCGCGAGATGGACGCCTGCTTCTCTCCCGATACACGCCGCAGCGCGAGATCCTGGCGGGCGCAGCCGGAGAGAAGGATGAGCGAAACCTGACCTGGCTCAACTATTCCTTCCCCGAGGACATCTCCCGGGACGGCAAGGCCGTCCTCTTCGACGAGCAGTACCTCCAGCCCACGGCCATCTACCTCCGCAAGGTGGACGGCTCTCCCGCCGTCCGTCTCGGGGACGGACGATCCTTCGCGCTCTCGCCCGACGGACAGTGGGTGCTGACGCGACAGCCGGACGGAAAGCTCGCGATGCTTCCGACCGGAGCCGGAGAGCCGCGGCTTCTTCCGGAGACGGGCGTCAGCACCCAGGTGGCGATCTTCTTTCCGGATGGCCGTCGAATCCTTATCTGCGGCAGCGAGCCAGGGCACGGGTTGCGGCTCTACGTGCAAGACCTCTCCGGCGGCAAGCCGCGCGCGATCACCCCGGAGGGCGTCAACCTGACTTCTCACTCGATCTCGCCCGACGGCAAGTTCGTGGCCGCCGTCGGGCCGGACCAGCGGGTCGCCATTTATCCGACCGAACCGGGCGAGCCTCGCCCGGTCCCAGGCCTGCAGCCCTACGAGGTCCCGATCCGTTGGACGCCCGACGGACGGTCTCTCTACGTCGGCCGCCCGAGCGCGCCGCCGGCCCGTGTCGATCTGGTGAACCTCGAGACCGGCGCGCGCACCCTGTGGAAGGAGCTCCGGCCGCCCGATCCCGCGGGCGTCGAGATGGTCGGACCGGTGAGGATCACGCCCGACGGCGCCTCCTACGTCTATTCCTACCGCCGGCTGCTCTACGAGCTGTATCTGTCGACGGGGATCCGCTGAGGACGATGCCGCTTCGAGTCGGTTTCGTCGGCCTGGGCACGATGGGCGCGCCGATGGCGCGCAACCTCGCGAAGGCGGGATTCCCCCTCGCCCTCGCCACACGGACGGCGGAGAAGGCCAGAGCGCTCGCCGCGGAGCTCTCGGCCGCGAACTCTCACGTGCGAGCCTTCGAGCGGTTCGCCGACGTCGGGACCGAGTCGGACGTGGTCGTCACGTGCCTGCCCGACGCTCCGGAGGTCGAGGCCGTTCTCGTCGGACCCGGAGGTGTCGCCGAGGGGGCTTCGCCCGGCGCGGTCGTCATCGACTGCTCGACGATCGCCGCCGAGTCCGCGCGCGCGCTCGCCGCGCGGCTCTCCGAGCTGGGGATTTCCGTTCTCGACGCGCCCGTCTCCGGCGGCCAGAAGGGCGCGATCGAGGGGACGCTGACCTTCTTCGTCGGCGGGGACGCCGCGGCGCTCGGGCGCGCGAGGCCCGTCCTCCAGGCGATGGGCAAGCGGGTCACGCACCTGGGGCCGCCGGGGGCGGGCCAGCTCGGCAAGGCGGCCAACCAGATCATCGTGGCCGGAAATCTCATCGCGGTCTCGGAGGCGCTGGCCTTCGCGCAGAAGGTCGGACTGCCGCTGCCGGCTCTGCACGAGGCGCTGACCGGCGGCGCGGCCAACTCCTGGGCGCTCGAGGTCCTGGGCAGGAAGATGATCGACCGCGACTTCAAGCCCGCCTTCGCGATCAAGCACCAGCAGAAGGACCTCGCGATCGTGCTCCGCACGGCGCGCGAGAACGGCGTGCCGCTTCCCGGCTCCGCCCTCGTCCATCAGCTTCTCTCCGCGCTCGAAGCGCAGGGGCAGGGCGACGACGGAACGCAGGCGCTGCTGACGCTGTACGAAAAGCTGTCCGGGTCCTAGACGGAAGCGGCCGGGAGGGCGGAGCCGGGGGCGTCTCACGACCCAGGTGACCGCCGAAGCAGGCGCCAGGCCCAGACGCCGAACGCCGCAGCGGCCGCGGTCAGCAGGAGGAACCAGGGGCCTTCGCCAGTCGTCCGCCAGAGATGCGCCAGCGTGATCACGCCGAAGACGGCGCCCGTCGTCGCCAGATAGGCCTTCATGTCTTCCCATGCTTCGAGACCGTTGCCGTTTCGGTCGACCCTGCCAGGCCGGAGCGCCGCGCTTCTCTCGGACGGAGACGGCCACCCTGCCACCGCCTCACGGGCGGCGCTTCGGCGGCGACCCAAAAAGCCGAAGGCGATGAGCGGGTCCGACGTACCCGCACGTCAGGCCTCGCCATGTTTGAGCCCGACGATCAGGGGTTGAAAGAAGCGCTGATCGATCCGCCGGACTCCGGTAAAGCCTGCCTCTGTCATCAGCTCGAGCAGACGGACAACAGGAATCGCGTAGTACTTGGATCTCATGACATGAGTGGTGCACTCGAGACCGCCGCCATCCTCGACGAAGTACATCGACAGGTCGTAGATCGCGCCGTGATACTCCCAGACCTGAAAGACGATGAAGCGCCGGCCGCCGTCGGTGCGCACGCCGTAGGGAACGACTTTGACACCGCGCTCCGCCGGATCGTAGTCCCGAACCGAGATCACGCAGCCGCCGCCGACCGCCGCACACCGGTACATCTCGCGAAAGGCCGTCCGGATCTCGTCGTCGGAAAGCAGATGGGGAATCGCGTTGTCGCAGGCGATCACCAGGTCGAACGTTCTTCCATGGGCCGCGGCGAGGCTCCGCAGGTCCGCGAGGCGGAAGCGGATGTCGAGATGGCGCCGCGCCGCCTCCTCCTTCGCGCGCTCGAGCGGCGCGGCCGAGATGTCGGACGCGGTGACGTCGTAGCCGAGACCGGCGAGGCCCAGCGCCTGCGTCCCGATGCCGCAGGTCGCGTCGAGGATTGTCTTGACGCGGTCGCCCCAGAACTCCCGGATGACGCCCTGAAGTTCGGCGGCGTGGCGTCGGATGGTCTCGTCCCAGTCGCCATAGAGCAGGTGGTAGAAGGGCGAGAGCCGGTCGTAGAAGTCGAGCACGTGGGCGATGCGGTCGGACGGGCCCGGCATGCGGGGCGGGGGCGTCATACGAGCCCCGACGAACGACTCCGGCCGGAACTGCTCCCCATCACCCTCCCGCCTTCCAGAGCGACCACGACCAGAATACGGCCGTCGCGATGACCAGGACTCCTATGAGCCCCGCGAATCGCCAGGAGTGCCGACGGCGGAATGCGCCGAGCAAGCGCGGATGCGAGCGCCAGAAATCCGGCGAGCGGAACGCCGAAGAACGCGGCGATTGGTGCTCACTCCGTGGCCACGCCGTGCTCGATGGAGACGTCGGCGCGGCCTGATGTTGCGGTGAGAGCCATGTCCTGATCGCGCTCAAGTTCGCCGACGGTCGGAGGGCTGCGTCGTCAGCCGGCAGTGGCGGCGAGGCGATTGGCGGACTGGTGTCGAGGTGGTGTTCCTCGACACAGGAAATCGCATCGTCAATGGTGTGCAACCAGTTGGGAATGAGATTGGGAAGCGCCACCGGGTCAACGACCGGCTGACTGTCGACATATCGCCTTGCCGCGCCAATCGCGGAGACCAGGGTTGCGCGTCCGCTGGAAGCGCATGCCAGGCGGTAAGTAGAACTCCAGCATGTTAGCAAGCCGAACGCTTCGACCAAGCTAGTCAGCGACTCTGCGCCAACCGACGGCTAAGCCATTCTCGGTCTCCATGCCAACGCCAACAGCAGTGACCTTGCCATCGGTGATCCACGACACTTTGTAGACATCCCCGGCCTTTTCGATGACCAGGTCATACTCATCCGAAAACTCTCCGCTGTCGTAGAAGTAGCGAACGTGGTAGTGGCCCGCAAAGCCCTCCTTCGGCCCTCCGGTCGCGATCCCCGGCCCGCTGTACTTGCCTGCGTATATCCATCTTGCGTTCAGTGTTCCAGGCGCGTGACTCTTGGTGTACAGCACAAACCCGATATTCGACGCAGCCGACGCCTCCGACGCGACGGCTTGCGTACCGCCTGAGGCCAACAGCAACCCTGTCAGCGACGCCTTGATGAAGAATGATCTAAGCATGAGCCCCCGCATCTTGGTGTTGCCAGACTCTTGATGTGACGCCTAACGGTCTGCGCATCAGTGGCGAGCCGAGCGAGCGAAGCGAGCGGCCCGAGCGAAAGCGCGGGCGCCGAGTCCGCTGCAAGCGCGTGTTCGGCGCCAGCACTACTTGTAGACCACTCCAAGCACCGTTGCCAGGAGTAGAACTCCCTGAACAGCCAGGAAGAAGACGCAGCCGCTCGCGCGGCTTATGACCTTGGCGTAGACCATTTCGGTTCTTCACTTCGCTGCGGACCCTGGCGTCGGATCGTGCCGATATCGTACGCCTCCGTCGCCTGCCGGGCGCTCGGGCGAGCGGACCTGGTTCCAGCTCAGGATTTGACGGCCCGGCCGGCCTGGTTCGATTGCATCAGGGCGCCCGCCTGGCCGGGCTGCTAGGGTCGTCGGCGGGCCGGGCGCTCCAGCGCGCCGGCCCGCAACAAGGAGGTTTTCATGAAAACGGGGATCGCTCTGGCTCTCGCCGCCTTTCTCGCCGCCTCGGCGGCGGTCGCTCAGGAGAAGGCGCCGCCGCCGAGTCAGGGGTCGATGGCGGACGAGTGCATGAAGCATTGCAAGCAGATGGCCGAGGCCCGGCAGAAGGCGATGGACGCGCACAAGGCGCAGATGGACAAGATGGACGCCACGTTCAAGGAAGTACGCGCCGATCTGGACGCGGCCAAGAAGGCTCGGGGGGACAAGAAGACCGCGGCGCTCGAGGCGGCGATCGAGAAGCTCGTCTCCCTTCACGAGTCCATGCGGGAGCACATGGGCGGGATGCCGGGAATGGGGCCCGGAATGATGGGGCACCACGGCATGATGATGGGAATGGGACCCTGCTGCCCGGGAATGGCCGGGATGATGGACTGCCCGATGATGAAGGGCGAGGCCCCTTCGAAGAACTGACGGCTCAGAGACCGATCGCTTCGAGAAACCGGCCGGCGACGACCGGGGCGTCGTAGCGCGCGGCGCGGCGGCGCCCCGCCGCGCCGAGACGTCGCCGCAGGGCTCCGTCGCCGAGGAGACGATCGAGCGCGGAGGCAAGCGCACGCACGTCTCCGGGCGGGACGAGGATGCCGCATTCCCCGTCCGCAACGACTTCCGGCACCGCGGCCGCGCGGCAGGCAACCACCGGAAGGCCCGCGGCCATCGCCTCGAGAAACACGATCCCGAAGCCTTCCTGGAGACTCGGCAGGCAGAAGACGTCGGCGCCGCGGTACTCCTCGGCCAGCCGCTCGAAAGGCACGTGCCCGAGAAACGCGGCGCGGTCCCGAAGGCCGAGCTCGCCGGCGAGGCGCTCGAGGGCCGGAAGCTCGGGTCCCGTCCCCACGACGCGCAGCTTCGCCGGTGTCTTCACGAACGTCAGCGCGCGAAGGAGGCTCTGGACCTGCTTGCGCGGGTAGAGGTGCGCGACGCAGAGAACCACGGGCTCGTCCGGGGCGATCCGGGCGGCGGCCTCCAGCGCCTTCTCCCAGCGAGCGAGGTCGATCGGCTCGGGGACGACGCGGATCTTCTCCCTCGCGGCACCGTACTCGGCGGCGATCCGGCCCGCCGCATATTCGCTCGTCGCGAGGACCCGGTCGGCGCGCACGACGTTTCGCCTCTCGAGCAGCGAGGCCAGGAAGAGCGACAGGCGCGTCGCTCCGCGCTCGAAGCGGAGCTCGTCGGCGATCACCCCCTTGATCGAGGCGACCCGCCGCGTTCCCGGCGCCGACACGAAGAGGCCATCCAGATCGAAGCCGACGATCGCGTCGTATCGGCTCCGCTGGGCGGCTCGCCGCGCCCGCAGATTGAAGAAGAACCGCGAAAGCGTCCCGGCCGAGTCGCCGTCCGGGGCGACCAGCTCGACGCGATGCCCGGCGTCCTGAAGCGCCTGCCGGAGCACGGAGATGCCGACGTAGGTGCCGCTGCCGCCGCGTACGTTCGCCGGCGTCCCGGTCACGAAGAGAAGGTTCGAGCTCCGGCCGCCGGAACGGGAAGGCACGATCGAGACTCCGGCTACAGCCGCGCCAGGTAGAGGCCGGCCCAGAGCAGCGGATGGATCGAGATCCCTTCGCGCTCGCGCTCCCGCGCCCACGAGCGAATCTGGCCCGGCGGCACGGCGTGAAGCCGGATCTGCTCCTGCGGTCCCGGCTCGCCGACCCTCCGGACGCCGCGCGCGAGATAGAAGGAGACCGTCTCCGCGGAAAGGCCCGGCGAGCTCGGTCCGCCGCCGAGAAAGTCGAGCGCCTCCGCCTCGTAGCCGGTCTCCTCGCGCAGTTCCCGGGCGGCGGCCTGCGACGGCTCTTCTGCGGCGTCCTCGTCGCCGGCCAGCCCGGCCGGAAGAGACACGACTCGCCGGCCGACGGGCGGCCGGTCCTCCTCGACCAGCAGGAGCGCGCCCTCCGGAGTCACCGCCACCACCATGACGCCGGCGGCTCCCGCCCGCCGGTCGACGTACTCCCAGGAGCCCCGCTGCTTCAAGGAAAGGAACTTGCCCTCGTAGAGAAGCCTCTCGCGCGAGCCGGCCGACGACGTTTCCATTGGCCTCCCGATCGGGGCGGGCTTTCCCCGCCCTCCCATCCTACGATTCGGTCTTCCCTTCGGACCGCTTCTTTGCGAGGCGGGCCTCGAGCTCCGTCGCCACGACCTCCGGACCGAGTGTCAAAGTGCGCTCGACTCTCTGATCCGAAGGCGGAGTCTCCCCCTGTCCCGTCCAGTAGATGTGCGCGACGCGGCAGGCCATCGAAACCAGCTGCATGCGCAGGGCCGCAACGGTCGTGGGCGCCCCGGGGCGCCGACGCAGGCGGTCGAACCACACGAGCAGCTCCCCTTCCAGCCGCGAAGCGTCGACGGGCGGAACGCGGTAGACCGTGCTCAACGCGACGCGAATGATCTCTCGCGCGCTTCGAACGAGCGGCGTTTCTTCGCCGGTCCCCGAGGAGTTGACGGCCATGAAAGCTCGACTTCATGATACGGGAGACGGGGAGGAGAAGCCCTGGAAACGCTCGGGCGCCGTCGCAGCGACGCAGGCGAAATGCCTCGCAGAGGACCGTTCTGCGCGGGTTTTCTCGCCCTCTTGCTTCTTTCCGCCCCGATCGGCGGATGGGGCGAAGAGCCTTCCGCGAGGGCCGGGCGCATCGAGAAGATGCTCGCGATCTCACCCGACAACGGCGGACTCATGTACGAGCTTGCCGCCTCGGAAGCGGCTTCAGGCCACTCGGACGCCGCGATCCGATGGCTCGAGAAGGCCGTCGCTCTCGGCTACGAGTTCGAGCTCGAAAAGGAGCCGCGGTTTGCGCCAATCCGGAGATTCGAGGCCTTCCGCGCGCTCGAGCGCCGCCTCTCGGGGCGGCCGCCGGCGCGCACCAGTGTCGCCGCCTTCCGCATCGCCGATCCGGAATTGATCCCGGAAGGCATTGCCTGGGACCCGGCCGGCCGGAGCTTCTATGTCGGCAGCCTCCACAAGAAGAAGATCGTGCGCGTCGGCTCCGACGGAAAGGCGCGCGACTTCGCCGTGAGCGGACAGGACGGCCTCTGGACAGTCCTCGGCCTGAAGGTGGACGCCCGGCGGCGGATCCTATGGGCCAATTCCGCCGCCGACGGGCGCGAAGGGGCCTCGAAGGGCTCTTCGGGGCTCTTCGGCTTCGATCTCGAGACGGGGCGGCTTCGCGAGAAGCACGTCCTTCCCGGCCATCCACAGGCGCATCTCTTCAACGATCTCGTCGTGACGGAAGGCGGCGACGTCCTGCTGACCGACAGCGAGGCCGGATCGCTCTGGCTTCTCGAGCGCGGCGCCGCCGAGCTTCGCGAGTTTCTGCCGGCCGCAACCTTTCGGTATCCCAACGGCATCGCTCTCGATGCCGCCGGCAAGCGGCTCTATGTCGCCGACTCTTCGAAAGGCCTCTCGGTCGTGGAGATGGCGACGAAGAAGAGGCGCCCTCTGGCGCACCCTCCCGATCTCACGCTCCACTCGATCGACGGTCTCTACGTTTACGGGACGAGCCTCGTCGCCATCCAGAACGGGCCCGGAATGGAGCGAGTCGTCCAGTTGCGGCTCGATCCCTCGGGCGAGCGCGTCGAGAGCGCGCGCGTCATCGAAAGCCGAAACCCTCTCTTCGACGCGCCGACCACGGGCGCCATCGCGGGAAGCGATTTCTTCTACATCGCCAACAGCCAGCTCGAACGCCTGGGAGACGACGGCAAGCTTCAGGCCGGAGCCAGGCTCCGCAGCGTCCAAATCATGAAGGCGCCTCTCCAGTAGCCCGCCCTTGGCTCGGGCATTGCTATTTCCTGGGCTGACTCGGAGAGGGACAATTGCGCACACAAAATCTGGCAGGGGTCCAACTCTAACCGACTCAATGAATAAGCATCGAGACGGGTCCCCGTGTCCGGTGTGCCCCGGGGGCGCTCCGCCATTTTTTTTCACTCGATGAAGGAACAAGCGACACTTCCGCGCCCCTTCGGCGACTACCTGCTGGTTGCGCAGCTCGGCGACGACCCTCTGGGGAGCGTCTACCGCGCCATCCACTCCGCGGATGAGAAGCGGTTCGTCCGGGTGCGGATTCTCCAGTCCGGGGAGCTCTCGCCCAGGGCCGTGCTCTCGGCCGTCGCGAAGCTCGAGGCGCGACTGCCGGACCTCGCTCACGACGGCATCGTCCGCCGTCCCCAGTTCGGAGTCCTCGGCGGAATTCCATTCATGGCCTGGTACGAGACGGCGGGCTGGACGCTCGACCGCGTGCTCGCGATGGCGCGCGCCGCCAAGGCCCCGGTCACCACGGAGTACGCGCTGCTGCTCGGCGAGCGGATGATCGACGCGATGGAGGCGGCCACGCGCTTTCTCCCCCGCGATCTGACGCCGCACGGCGTCTTGTGGCCAGGGTTCGTCTCGATCTCGAACGACGCCGAAGTGCGCATCGCGGGGTTCGGCCTCGCTCCGGCGGTCCTGCCGGCGCTGCGCACGCCGCGGGTATCGCGCGAAGTGGCTCCGTATGTCGCGCCGGAAGCGCGCGATCGAAGCCGCGCCGTCGCGAACTCGGACGTCTATTCGCTCGGGATCATGCTGCTCGAGCTTCTGACCGGGCGCCGACCCGCTCTCGGCGCGCCGCTGCCGGAATTGCGCTCGGGCGATCCCTTCTCCCAGGAGATCGGCGCCTTCCTGAAGATCGCGCTCTCGCCGCCCGAGGAGCGCTACCCGACGATCTCGGAGATGCGCCGCCGGCTCCAGGAGACGATGATGGCCGCGCCGAAGCTGCTCTATCCGGCCGGCCTGGCCTTCTATCTGTACAAGCTGCTCAACCCCGAGAGCACCGGGATTCCTCCGGCCGACGCGGACTCGACAAATCCGGTCGAGACGGACCCCCGCCTCGCGCCCGAGCCGGAGCAGGAGCAGGACATCATCGTGACGCGAGTCCTGGAGGCGCCGCCGCGCGAGGCGGAGCCCTTCGACCTGACTCCCGCCGAGGTCGCCCAGGCGCTGGGAGATTCCGCGGAAAGACCCGAGGCCGGATTCGCCGCCTCGGATCCGCCCGCCGGAAGCGAGCCGGCGCCGGGAACTCCGCTGCCGGACCCGGTGCTGCTCGAGGCGGCGCGTTTGAGCCGTCCCGTTCGCGCCAGCGGCACCGGGGCGCTTCTGGTCCTGGCGGGCGCGGTGTTCGGCCTGGCGCTCTTGATCGACACCGAGAGGGCGCGCCGCCTCGCCGCGGCGCCTTCGGAGCCGCCCGCAAGCGAGGTGTCCGCGGAGAAGCCGCCCGAGACCCGCGTCCAGCAGCCTTTGCCGCCGCTGTCCCAGGAACAGGAGGTCCCCGCGCCGCCGTCCGGCATCGCTCCGGCCTCGGCGCCGTCGAGCGCCGCCCCGGCTGCGGCGGCGCCCGCGAGCGTCGCCGCCGCTTCGGCGCGCGCCTCGTCCCGCAGCCGGCGACACGAGGCGGACGGCGCGCGCAAGGGAGCCGAAGACCTGCGTTTCCAGGCCGCCATGGCGCGGATCGCCGCGCAACGGATCGACAGCCCTGTAATCGCTCCCGAGCCGTTCCGGGAGGCGAGCAGCCGTGAGCGGGAGGGCGAGGACCTCTACCGTCAGGGCCAGTACGACGCCGCCCGCAGCGCCTTCCGGGAAGCCGCACGCCTCTACCGCGAGGCCGAGACGGTCTCGCACGAGGAGCGCGCGCGGCGCGTCAAGCTCTCGCCCGCTCCCTGAAGAGCCTCGCCTCTTTTCCCTTCTTTTTCGCCCCCCGACCCCTCTTCCGTTACCATGTCCCGCCTTTCGGCCGAGGGAACGACCGGACGCCGGAAACCGTTGTGGGAAAAGGAACGATGCACCAGATCGAGCCTGCGCGCTTCAAGCCCGGTGTGACGCCGGAGAGCCTGTCCGGCCCGAAGCCCGGCGACCTCTCGGCCGGGGGGCCCTCCGCGACGATTCGGGGCGCCGCCCTCATCCTCTGGGACCCGAAGGCGCCGGGAAAGAAGCTCGACGCCATCGACACGGACCAGATCACGCCGGCGGCCGACTGCGTCTCCGAGAGCCTCGAGACGCTCGATGAGCGCTGGAAGGCCGGCTCCTTCCGCCATCTCGTGCCGGACTTTCGCCGGCGAGTTCACGCCGGGCAGACGTTTCTCATCGCGGGCGACCGGTTCGCCATCGGCTCCTCGCGCGAGATGAGCCCGGCGGGATTGAAGGGCGTGGCGGAGGAAGCCGGGCTCGAGATGGTCGTCGTGTGCGGAAACAACATGGGTGACATCTTCCGCCGCAACGCCTTCAACCTCGGCCTGCACGTCGTCCAGAGTCCCGAGGCGGTGGCCGACGCCGGGGAGGGCGACGTCTTTTCCTTCGATCCCGGCACGCGCAGGCTGACCAACGAGACGCGGGGGAAGAGCTACGAGCCCGTCCCGCTGACCCCCAAGGAGGACGAGATCCGAAGGAGCGGCGGCATCTTCGCGCTCGGCCGGCGGGAGTTTCGCGAATCGGCGCTCACGCGCCCCCAGATCCGCTGGCCGGACCCCGAGACCGCCCGGGGCCTGACGACGACCGAGCAGATCGTCTGGGCGCACCGCGTGGACAAGGACGCGCGGGTCGCGCCCGGGGCGACGCTGCGCGTCTTCGCGGATCTTCTGCCCGCCTCCGACGGGACGGCGCCCTTCGCGATTCACACGTTCAACCAGATCACGGGCGGGGGAACGATCTTCCCGCGCCAGGCCGCGATCGCCAACGACCACTTCGTCTTCACGGGAAAAGCGACCGACGAGAAGCAGACCGCGATCGGGCGGGAGTTTGCGCGGCTGCACGGGCTCGCGAAGCCTCATTACGCGACGCCGGGCGACGGGATCTTCCACTTCTACTTTCCCGAGCAGGGGCTGGTGCTGCCCGGCCAGTTCATCCCCGGCGCGGACTCGCACAGCCGCGCCTACGGCGCGTACGGCGCCGTCGGGTACGGTGTCGGGTCCACGACCCTCGGCTTCGGCTGGGCGACCGGCTACGTCTACTTCACGCTCCCCCGGCAGCGCCGCGTCGTCTTCCGCGGGCGGCTGCAGCCCTGGGTCAGCGGCAAGGACATCGTGCTCGAGCTGCTGCGCCGGTGGGGATCGGCGCAGTCGCAGGGCATGTCGGTCGAGTTCGTGGACGCGGAGCGGCAGCTTCCGATCGCCTACCGCAACACGATCGCCAACATGATGGCCGAGGCCGAGGCAACCAACGGGGTCTTCGCCCAGGACGAGATCACGGAGGCGTGGTATCGCTCCAAGGGAATCGCTCCGCTTCCCTATCCGCGCGTCGCGCCCGGGCCCGACGCGGTCTACGCGATCGACGAAAACCTCGCCCTCTCCGACATCGCGCCGATGATCGCCAAGCCCTTCTCACCCGGAAACGCCTTTCCGGCCGAGGAGGTCGCGCGCGAGCGGCTGACCTTCGACAAGGCGCTGATCGGCTCCTGCACCAACGGCAGCTACGACGACCTGCTGCAGGCGGCCCTCGTCCTGCGCGCCGCGCGGGAGAGCGGCTTCAGGAGAGTCGCGCGGGATTTCGCGATCTTCCCGGGATCGGGCGGCGTGAAGAGACAGATCGAGAACCCCGATCCTCGCCTGGATGGAGAGTCGATCGCGGAAGTCTTCCGCTCCGTCGGCGGCCAGATCCGGAAATCCTGGTGCGGCCCCTGCTTCGGCCAGGGCCCCGACGCCCTGACGAACGGTCAGCGCGCGATCACCTCGTTCAACCGCAACTGGCAGAACCGGATGGGCGTCGGGGGCGAAGGCTATCTCGCCTCCCCGGCCGTCGTCGCCGCCTCGGCGCTCGTCGGCTACATGGCGCCCCCTTCCGAGCTCGGGCTCGAGTGGGAGGCGGAGCGGTTCGGCGTCTAGCTAGCCAGCCACCGGTTCTCGAAAGGCCGTTCCCACTCTCGTTCAGGCGACCCGCACGAGCCCGCCGGCCCGACACCGCCAGTCGCGCGCCTTCCTTCCGGGGCGCGATGGGCGTCGGCCGCGCGCTCGAGCGGGAACGTCCGGTCGATCCGGAGCTACGGCGAGCCGGAGAGCATCTCGCGCGTCACGACGGGCAGGTAGAGACCCGTCTCCTGGCGGCGCCACCAGGCTCCCGTCGCGCGCCGCTCGGCAAACGACGTGAAGCGGTAGTCGTAGAGCCGGGCGCGGACGTAGCGCGGCGGATGGTCGGGAAAGGGATTCTCCGCGAGAAGCTTCAAGACCGCGGGCGAGCCCTCGAGCAGGCGACCGACGAAGCGCACCAGCCACGGGTTTTCCTCGGCCGAGCCCAACGCGGCGAACCACATCTGCCAGTCCAGGCGCGGCTGGTGGGGCGCGACGAACCGAGGCCGGCGGGAGACGTCCCCGGGCTTCCAGCGAAAGGCGTAGGGGCGCCAGTCGTGCAGGTTGTCGCTTCCCTCGATCACGATCTCCGGGCGCGTGGTCGTCATCACGGCGAAGAGGCCATAGGTGTTGACGCTTCGAAAGGGAGCGATCGCGCGAGCGAGCCGGACGATCGGCGCCGGAAAAGAACGGGGCCGGACGAGCATGGCGGTCACCTGCGCGCCGCTGACGGCGAGCACGACGGCGCCCAGAAGCGCGACCACCGGCCGGGGCCACCGGCGCCGCCCGGCCGGCGCGGCGCCCGCCCCGGCCCGTCGCCACCGCTGCGGGAAGTCTCCATCGTCGAGCAGGAGCACGGCAAGCGAGATCGCGAGAAGGTTGAAGAAGGCGTAGTTGCCCGCGGCGGCGATCACGGCCTGCAGAAAGACGAGCGCGGCGAACGCGAAGTGCCGGAGCCGCCGCGGCGCGAAGATCAGGAAGGGAACGCCGAGCTCGATTGCGAACATCACGGCGCAGGAAACGGTCTGGAAGGACGGCGGAAGCTGCTGCATGTACCAGGCGGTCCACGGCGGCAACGGCTGCGTCTGGTAGTGGTACCGCAGGGCCGTGAGGCTCCGCCAGGCGGGGTCGCCGCTTGCGAGCTTGACGTAGCCGGAGCCGAACACGAGGCGCCAGAGAAGCCAGCGCAGGAGAAACAGCACCGCCGGCGAAGGAGGCGCCGCCGCGCGGGAAAGTCGCAGGCCGCGGGGCGCGAGAAAGATCGCCAGCAGTCCCGTCTCGAGCAGGAGCGAGTCCCACTGAAACTCCAGGAAGACCTGCCCGGCAATCGAGAGAGAGAGATAGAGCACCCAGCAGGCAGCGAGGCTCCAGGCGGGAAGCAGGCCCGCCATGGCCAGAAGCGCCGCCGCCGCCCCGGCGCCGCAGAGCAGGTTCAGGAATCCGTCGCCCGTGCCGAGCCAGCAGAGGGTGGGCAGCAGGTCGAAGCGCGCTCCGCCCGCCTGCGCGCGCACCGCGCCGAGGAATTCTCCGACCGGCAGGATGCCGCGGGAGCCGATCAGCCCGGCGATCTGGACCCAGAGCGAGACGAACGCGGCGAGGTAGCAGAGCCCGATCAGGCGCAGAAAGAGGTCGCTTGCGATCCGGTATTCCGGCTTCTCGACGCGGCCGCCCCACAGGACGCGCGTCGCGGCGGACGCCCCGCCGCGGTGCCGGGCGACGAGGCGGTAGGCCGCCTCCGAAGCGGCCGCGAAGCCCGGCAGGCGCCGGTAGGCCTCGAGCGGCCAGCGCCGTCCCGGGGCCTGGGCCAGGGCGCGGAAGACGGCCTCGGCGCCTTCGAAGACTTCGCCCGTCGGCAGCACGAGCTGGACCGAGCGGACGAACGCCTCGGGCGGCACCTCCGGAAACCTGGCCGCGACCTCCTGAGACGGCGCGTAGTCCACGGCATCGCCGGTCTCCGTCCTCCAGCGCGCGATCCACCGCCGGCAGAAGCCGCAGTCGCCGTCGAAGATCATCAGGGGCCGGGGTGGCGGCGCGGCGACCCGGGTCGGCTCGGCCATGCGCGCAGAGTCTAAGGCCGCCCCTCGAGCGCCCCCCGAAGGGGACGGAGATTCCTCCGAAACGGACAGGCGTAAACGGGAGAACCTCCCGAATCGTCATTCAAACAGGGATTGTCGGAATATCTCTGCCCGCCCGGGCTCGTTTCGATCCAGAATTTGTCCTGGACGAACCGGGAACGGACCTTGCAACTTCCAGGGATCATGGGAGGAACGCGCATGAAATTCGCCTCCAAGTCGATTCGGTCCATCCTTCCGGGAGCGCTGCTCGCCGTGTGCCTGTCGCCGGGATCGGCGCTCGCGCAGGAGCGCGACGCCTATGGCACCGCGACCGGCGAAGAGACGGCGCTCAACGAGTACGGGGAACCCGAGATCCGGCAGACCGTGGCGCGCATCTCGGACATCGGCGGGTCGGTGTCGCTGTCCCGCGGCGACGATCCGGACGAGTGGCAGGCGGCCGACCGGAACGTCCCCGTAACCTACGGCGACCGCCTCTACACGGGATCCCGCAGCCGCGTCGAGCTCCAGGTGCACGGCGGCGATTTCGTCCGCATCGGCTCCCGCACGGACCTGGCGGTCCTCAACCTGAACGACGACACCAAGCAGTTCGCGGTGAAAGCCGGCGTGGCCTCATTCCGGATCCGGCGCCTGGACGAGAACGACGTCTTCGAGGTGGACACCCCCAACGCGGCGGTCACCTTCGAGCGGCCCGGCAACTACCGCGTCGACGTCGATCCGGGCGGCAACACGCGCGTCTCGGTCCGGAGCGGACTGGCCGACGTGGCCGCGGGAGGCGGATCGGTTTCGCTTTCCGCCGGCGACGCGATGCACATCGACGGGATCGACTCTCCGCAGTACGACATCGCGCCCCTCTCCAGGGCGGACGCATGGGACCGCTGGGTCGCCCTGCGGGAGGACCGGATCACCCACGCGCGATCCTACGAATACGTCAGCTCCGACGTCGTCGGCGTCGACGACCTGGACGCTGCGGGCCGCTGGGAAGACATTCCGGAGTACGGTCACTGCTGGACGCCCACGACCGTCGCGGTCGGCTGGGCGCCGTATCGGATCGGACACTGGGTCTGGCAGGACCCGTGGGGCTGGACCTGGGTCTCGGCGGAGCCGTGGGGATGGGCGCCCTACCACTACGGGCGCTGGGTCACCTGGTCCTCGCGCTGGTTCTGGGTCCCCGTGGCGCCTCGGGTCCGCTTCGTGGCCTACTCTCCGGCCCTCGTCGCGTTCGTTGGCGCGGGGCCCGGGTGGTCGACGACGGTCGTCGTGGGAGGCGGCGGCTTCGTGGGCTGGTTCCCGCTCGCGCCGCGCGACCCCTTCGTTCCGTGGTGGGGCCGCCGTTATGCTCCGAGCGCCCCGGTGACCCACGTGACCTACGTCAATCGCACGTACGTCACGGTCGTGAACCAGAATACGTTCATTTCGGGCGGGATCGTGACGAACAACTACGTTCGCGACCAGGCCGTCCTGCGCGAGGCCGCGGCCGCGCCCGTGGTCCGGGGAGTCCCTCCCGTGGTTCCGACACGCGAGTCGTTGCGGGTCGCGCCGCGCCCGGGCGCCGCCGCGGCTCCTCGTCCGCCGGCTGCCGTCGTCGCCCGCCCCGTGGTGGCCCGCGTCGCTCCGCCTCCGGGGCCTCCCCGCTTCCAGGAGAAGCTTCCGGTGATCCGCGAGAATCGGGGCGCGCCCGTCGAGGCGGCCGCGGCGGCGCAGATCGCCGTCCGCGAGCGCAGCCGTCCCCGGGCCGCCACGGCGGTGCGCCCGGTGGCGACGGAGTCCGGCCGGGTCACTCTCGCCCCGCGGGGCCGGGCGGCCGAGGCTCCGAAGGCCGCGCCGCGAGCCATCCCGGTAGCCCCCGTGCGCGGGCGTGAGATGGCGACGGCGGACCGTCCGGTCGCGTCGGCGCCGGTCGTCGCGCCGCGAGCCGTGCCGCGCGCCGCGCCGGCACAGCAGACCCGCGAGGCGGCTCCGGCGCCGCCTGCCGCAGGTCAGGCGCCGTCTCCCAGACCGGCAGAGCGTCCGGCTCCCGACGTCCGACAGAGGGAGGAGCCCACCGCCCGACCGCAAGAAGAGCGGCGGGAGCGTCCGGCGGCGCCCGCTCCCACCGCGGCGCCTCCGGAGCGTTCCGAGCCTCGAGCGGTCGAGCGCCCCGCCGCGACCCCCCGGCCGAGAGAGGTCTCGCAACCCGAGCGTTCTCGCGAGCGCTCTGTCGCTTCGCCGGCGCCGACCCAAGGCCGGGCCCCCGCCGCTTCACGCGAGCGCGCGGTGGCTCCACCGCCAACACAGCGTCCGGCGCCCGCCGCTTCACGCGAGCGCGCCGTGACTCCACCGTCAGCACAGCGTCCGGCGCCCGCCGCTTCGCACGAGCGCCCCGCTGCCTCAGCACCGGAGCGCGGGCGACCGGCGGAGCGGCCGACACCGAGAGCGCGAGAGCGCGAGAAGAGGCAACCGGAGAAAACGAAAAGGCCGGAGAAGACCCCCGTTCCCGAAGGAAATCGTCAGTAGGAGCTCTCAAGGGCCGCTGGAGCGCCGGCGGCCCGCGGTTTCTCCTTGCCGGGCATCAACTAAATAAGCGCCTATATCTCAGTAGTTTAGACATGAATAGAATATTGACTTTCTAGTACAGTTTAACTATGCTGACGGCATGAGCACGAGCGATCCCGCTTCCCTGCTGGAGCTCACCAGACGTGAGTACAAGGCCGGGTTCGTCACCGACATCGAGTCCGAGAGCGCGCCTCCCGGCCTGAGCGAGGAGATCATCCGTCTGATCTCCGTCAAGAAACAGGAGCCCGAGTGGATGCTCGAGTGGCGATTGAAGGCCTTCCGCCACTGGCTCACGATGAAGGAGCCGACCTGGCAGAACGTCCACTACCCGCCGATCGATTACCAGTCGATCGTCTACTACTCGGCGCCCAAGCGCCGCGGGGACGCGCCCAAGAGTCTCGAGGAAGTGGACCCGAAGCTGCTCGAGACCTACGAGAAGCTGGGCATTCCTCTGCGCGAGCGGGGCAGGCTCGCCGGCGTCGCGGTGGACGCGGTCTTCGACTCGGTCTCGGTCGCGACGACCTTCCGCGAGCAGCTCGCCAGGGCCGGCGTCATCTTCTGCTCCTTCTCCGAGGCGGTTCGAAACCACCCCGAGCTCGTGCAGAAGTACCTCGGATCGGTCGTCCCCTACACGGACAACTTTTTCGCGACCCTGAATTCCGCGGTCTTCTCCGACGGCTCTTTCTGCTACGTGCCCAAGGGCGTGCGATGTCCCATGGAGCTCTCGACCTACTTCCGCATCAACTCCGCCAACACCGGGCAGTTCGAGCGGACGCTGATCATCGCGGACGAGGGCGCGTATGTCTCTTATCTTGAAGGCTGCACTGCCCCGATCCGCGACGAGAACCAGCTCCACGCCGCAGTCGTGGAGCTCGTCGCGCTCGACAACGCCGAGATCAAGTACTCGACGGTCCAGAACTGGTACCCGGGCGACGAGAACGGCAAGGGCGGCATCTACAACTTCGTCACCAAGCGCGGCAAGTGCGCCGGCCGCCGCTCGAAGATCTCCTGGACGCAGGTCGAGACGGGCTCCGCGATCACCTGGAAGTACCCGAGCTGCATCCTCATGGGCGACGACTCGATCGGCGAGTTCTACTCGGTGGCCGTGACCAACAATTACCAGCAGGCCGACACCGGGACCAAGATGATCCACATCGGCCGGAACACGAAGTCGACGATCGTCTCCAAGGGAATCTCCGCGGGGCACGGCCAGAACACCTACCGCGGCCAGGTCAAGATCCTCGGCAAGGCGGACAACGCCCGCAACTACTCGCAGTGCGACTCGCTCCTGATCGGAGACAAGTGCGGCGCGCACACCTTCCCCTACATCGAGGTCAACAACTCGACGGCGCAGATGGAGCACGAGGCCTCGACCTCGAAGATCGGCGAGGACCAGATCTTCTACTTCCAGCAGCGCGGGATCTCGCCCGAGGAGGCCGTCAACATGATCGTTTCCGGCTTCTGCAAGGTCGTCTTCAAGGAGCTGCCGATGGAGTTTGCCGTCGAGGCGCAGAAGCTTCTGGGCGTGTCCCTGGAGGGATCGGTTGGCTAAGAGGAGTCGTCAATTTTCAGTTGTCAGTTCTCAGTTCTGGAGCTGACGACCGAGGACTGATAACTGATAACTGATAACTCATGACAACAGCAATGCTCGAAATCAAGAATCTCCACGCCTCCGTCGGCGGCAAGGAGATCCTGCGCGGTGTCGACCTGACGGTCGAGGCGGGGCAGGTGCACGCGATCATGGGCCCGAACGGCTCGGGCAAGTCGACGCTCGCGCACGTGCTCGCGGGCCGCCCCGGCTACGAGGTCACGAAAGGCTCGGTCCGGTACAGGGGTAAGGACCTGCTCGCCATGAAGCCCGAGGAGCGGGCGCGCGAGGGGGTCTTCCTCGCCTTCCAGTACCCGGTCGAGATCCCGGGCGTCTCGAACGTGTACTTCCTGAAGAACGCCGTCAACGCGATCCGCAAGCACCGCGGGCAGCCCGAGCTCGACGCGATCGACTTCCTGCAGCTCACCAGGGAGAAGGCGAAGCTCGTCCAGATCGACGAGGATCTCGTCAAGCGGCCGGTCAACGAGGGGTTCTCCGGCGGCGAAAAGAAGCGCAACGAGATCTTCCAGATGGCGGTGCTCGAGCCGACGCTCGCGATCCTGGACGAGACCGACTCCGGCCTCGACATCGACGCCCTGCGGATCGTCGCCTCCGGCGTCAACGCCCTGCGCTCGACCGAGCGCTCGATGATCGTCGTGACCCATTACCAGAGGCTCCTGAACTACATCGTTCCCGACTTCCTGCACGTGCTCGTCGAAGGACAGATCGCGCTCTCCGGCGGAAAGGAGCTGGCGCTCGAGCTCGAGGAGCGGGGTTACGCGTGGCTCGAGAAGGAGCCGGCGGCCGCGGGCCCGGCGCTCCCCGCCTGACCATGGAAGCCTTGGCCGAAGAGAAAGTCTTCGCTCCGGACTTCGCGCAGGTCGAGGCGGGCCGCGCGGGCGAGCTCTCCTGGCTCGCGGACCTGCGCCGCGAGGCGATCGCGCGCTTCCAGAAGCTGGGATTCCCGACCGCGAAGGTCGAGCAGTGGCGCTACACGAACGTCGGGCCGATCGTCTCGACGCCCTGGGCTCTCGCCCGCAACGGCCAGGGCCAGCCGGCGTTCGCGGGCGCGAAACCTCTTGAAGGCGTGCGGGTCGCGCGGCTTTCGGAGATCCTGTCCGAGGAACCGCAGTTCCTTCGAGAGCGCCTTGCCCGGGTCGCCGGCGCCGAAAGCAACGCCTTCGCGGCCCTGAACACGGCCTTCTTCGAGGACGGGCTCGTGATCGAGATCGCGCCCGGCGCCGTGGTCGCGGAGCCGATCGAGATCTTGTTCGACTCCGCCGGCGCCTCCGAGCCCGCGGTCTCCCACCCGCGGTGCCTCGTCGTCGCCGGCGAGCGCAGCCAGGCGACGGTCGTCGAGCGCTACGCGGGACGGGGAACCTACTTCCAGAACGCGGTCACGGAGATCGTTCTCGAGGACGGCGCGATCCTCTCGCACTACAAGCTGCAGCAGGAGGACCTCGCGGCCTTCCACGTCCAGACGATCGCCGCGCGCCAGGGGCGGGCGTCCCGCTTCACCTCGTTCAACGTCGCGCTCGGAGCCGCGCTCGCGCGCACCGACATCCGCGTCGAGCTCGCCGCCGAGGGAAGCGAGTGCGAGCTCGACGGGCTCTTTCTCGGCTCCGGGACGCAGCACCTCGACAACCACACGACGATCGACCACGCCACACCCCACGGCGTCAGCCGCGAGCTCTACAAGGGAATCCTGGACGGCCGGGCGCGCGGCGTCTTCCACGGAACGATCATCGTGCGCAAGGACGCGCAGAAGACCGACGCGATGCAGACCAACAGGAACCTCCTCCTCTCGAAGGAGGCCCTCGTGAACTCGACGCCAGCCCTCGAGATCTTCGCCGACGACGTCAAGTGCAGGCACGGCTCGACCATCGGTCAGCTCGACGCGACCGCGCTCTTCTACCTGCGCTCCCGCGGCATCGGCGAGGCCGAGGCGCGCCGGATCCTGACCTATGCCTTCGCGGCCGACGTGGCGGACCGGATCCGGGTTCCCTCCGTGCGCGCCTCCGTCGAGCAGGTGCTGGGGCTCCGGCTGTCGGCCGGAGAGGCCGTCCGATGACCACCGCCGTTTCCGCTTCGCCTTCGCGGTCGCGGCCGGCCCTCGACGTCGAGCGCATCCGCGAGGACTTCCCGATCCTGACGCGCCGGGTCCACGGCAAGCCCCTCGTGTATCTGGACAACGCGGCGTCCACACAGAAGCCGGTCGCGGTCCTCGACGCCGAGCGAGGCTTCTACGAGCGCTCCTACGCCAACATCCATCGGGGCGTGCATCTCCTGTCCGTCGAGGCCACCGACGCCTACGAGAAGGCGCGGGAGAAGGCCCGGAACTTCCTGCGGGCCGCGGAATCCAGGGAGATCGTCTTCGTGCGCGGCACGACGGAGGCGATCAACCTCGTGGCGGCCACTTACGGCCGGCAGAACGTCGGCAAGGGCGACGAGGTCCTCGTCACCGCGATGGAGCACCACTCGAACATCGTGCCCTGGCAGCTCCTCTGCGAAGAGAAGGGCGCGCGGCTCGTCGTCGCCCCGATGGACGGGCGAGGGCAGTTGCTGCTCGACGAGCTCGGCCCGCTTCTCTGCGAGCGCACCCGGATCGTCGCGGTCGCCCACGTCTCGAACGCCCTCGGCACGCTCAATCCCGTCCGCGAGATCGTCCGGATGGCGCACGCGAAGGGGATTCCCGTGCTGATCGACGGCGCGCAGGCCGTCCCGCGGATGCCGGTCGACGTTCAGGACCTCGACTGCGACTTCTATGCGCTCTCGGGGCACAAGATGTACGGCCCCTCGGGCGTCGGCATCCTCTACGGGAAGGCGAAGTGGCTCGGCTCGATGCCTCCCTATCAGGGGGGCGGCGACATGATCAGCTCGGTGACCTTCGAGAAGTCGACCTGGAACGTGCTCCCCTACAAGTTCGAGGCGGGCACCCCCAACATCGCCGGCGTCATCGGGCTCGGCGCGGCGATCGACTACGTCGCGAAACACGGCATGGAGACGATTGCCCGTCACGAAGACGACCTGCTCTCCTACGCCACGGAGAAGGTTTCCGCGATCCCGGGCGTGCGCCTGATCGGCACCGCGGAGCGCAAGATGGGGGTCCTCTCCTTCACGATCGAAGGAGTCCACCCGCACGACATCGGAACCGTGCTCGACCGCGAAGGCGTCGCGGTGCGAACCGGCCACCATTGCGCCCAGCCGGTGATGGAATTCTTCAAGGTCCCCGCGACCGCGCGGGCCTCCTTCGGCCTCTACAACACCCGCGGCGAGGTCGATGCCCTGGTCGCCGGGATCCACGAGGTCAAGAGGATGTTCGCATGAACGGCAACGGCGATCTTCGCGAGCTGTACCAGGAAGTGATCCTCGACCACGGCAAGCGGCCGCGCAACTTCCGGCAGCTCCCCGACGCGAACCGCCATGCGGAGGGATACAACCCGCTGTGCGGCGATCGCGAGACCGTGTACCTCAAGGTCGAAGGCGACGTGGTCTCCGACGCCTCGTTCCAGGGCGCCGGGTGCGCGATCTCGACCGCCTCGGCCTCGATGATGACCGAAAGGCTGAAGGGCAAGAGCCGCGCCGAGATCGAGGCGTTGTTCGCGAAGTTCCACGACCTGATCACGGGAGAGAAGAGCGCCGCGCCGGGAGGGCCGGATCTGGGCAAGCTCGAAGTGTTCTCCGGCGTGCGCGAGTTTCCCGTCCGCATCAAGTGCGCCACCCTTCCCTGGCACACCATGAAGGCGGCGCTCGCCGGCGACGGCGAGACCATCTCGACCGAGGACGGCGCCGAGGCTTCGCCGCGCGAGGAACCCAAGGTCTGCTGAGGTTTGACCCATGAGAATGCAGAAGGAAGTCACGACGACGCGCGAGATCGAGGCCAGGGAGATCCCGAGCGGGATGCCGATCCAGATCCCCGAGGGAACGCCGCTGACGCTCACGCAGTCGCTCGGGGGCAGCTTCACCGTGGTGACCCCCTACGGTTACATGGCCCGCGTCGAGGGCAAGGACGCCGACGCGATCGGCGAGGAGCCGCTCGCGCAGGACGCCGCGGCCGACGCCGGAAAGTCCGCCGAGGAGCTCTGCTGGGACCAGCTGCGGACCTGCTATGACCCGGAGATCCCGGTCAACATCGTGGATCTGGGCCTCGTCTACAAGTGCGCGGTGACGCCGCTCCCCGACGGCGGAAACAAGGTGGAAGTCCGCTTCACGCTGACCGCCCCCGGCTGCGGCATGGGCGACGTGATGCGCGGGGACATCAAGGACAAGCTCCTCGCCGTGCCGGGGATCAAGGATGCCGACGTCCAGGTGTTGTTCGATCCTCCCTGGAACATGAGCATGATGTCCGACGCCGCGAAGCTGCAGCTCGGGATGCTCTGAGGGATCGCCGATGAAACTCTCGTCGCAGGAAGAGTACGGGCTGCGCTGCCTCTTGCGCGTCGGACGGGTCGGAACGGAAGGCAGCGTCACGATCCCGCAGCTCTCCCGCTCGGAAGGGATCACCGAGCCCAACGTGGCCAAGATGATGCGCGTGCTCCGCCAGGGCGGCTTCGTGCAGTCGACCCGGGGGCAGTCGGGCGGCTACTCGCTCGCGCGCCCGGCCGAGCAGATTCACCTGGGCGAGGTCCTGGCGTGCCTCGGGGGGCGGATCTACGAGCCGACCTTCTGCGACTCGCATACCGGCATCGAGCAGCTCTGCACCCACATGACCGACTGCTCGATCCGCTCCGTCTGGAGGATGGTCCAGCTGGCCGTCGATCAGGTGCTGGGCAGGATCACGCTCCAGGACCTGCTCGTCTCCGAGCAGGAGATGAACGCTTTCCGCCCCCGCCCCGGCGCCCCGAAGCTCCCGACCGTCCCGGCGCACCCGTAACTGGCCGCCACGCCCTCGGCGCCCGGCGCAAGGCTCCGGACCCGGTCAATAATCCGCGCCATGCGGGTCCTCTTTCTGGCGGCCGAGGCGGCGCCGTGGGTCAAGGTCGGCGGGCTCGCCGACGTGGCGGGCTCGCTTCCCAGGGCGCTGCGCGAGCTGGGGCACGACGTCCGCCTCGCGATTCCGGGCTACGGCGCGATCGACTGGGACCGCTGGAGGCCCGAGCCGGTGGCAAGCTTTCCCGTCCCCCACCGCGGCGGCGCGCAGAGGGCCGACATCTACATGGCCGACCGCGACGTGTATCTGGTCTGCGGCCCTCCGATCCCGATGCACCGCGGCGTCTACGGCTCCTCGATCGCCGAGGACGGCCCGAAGTTCCTCTTCTTCTCGCTCGCCGCGCTCTGGTCGTGCGGCGCCCTCGGATGGAAGCCCGATCTCGTGCACGCCCACGACTGGCACGCGGCCGGCGCGGTCTACTGGCTCGCCGCCTCGGGGCGGCGCGACCCGTTCTACCGGTCGATCGGGTCGCTCCTGACGATCCACAACCTGCCGTACATGGGCCGTGGCGCCGGTCCGTATCTGGGCGACTACGGCCTGACGACCTCGCCGGCGATCGAAGCGCTGCCCTACGGCCTGCGCGATTCGCTCCTCGGCCTCGGGATCGTCTCGGCCGATTTTCTCTCGACGGTCTCGCCGACCTATGCCCGCGAGATCATGACCCCGGAGGGCGGACGGGGCCTCGACGGCGTCCTGCGCGCCAGGGCCGAGCGGCTGGCCGGCGTCTTGAACGGCATCGACACGAAGGCCTGGGACCCCGCAAACGACGGCGCCATTCTCGAGCACTACGACGCCGAGACGCTCGAGCGCCGCGCCGCCAACAAGGCGGCGCTGCAGCACGAGGCGGGCCTCGCGCGCGGCGAGCGGATCCCCCTCGCGGCCGTCGTCTCGCGGCTCGATCCCCAGAAGGGGCTCGAGATCGCGGTCCCGGCCGTCTGGAGCTGGCTCGACGCGGGAGGGCAGTTCGTGATGCTGGGCACAGGCGACCCGGCGCTCGAGGCCGAGTTCGCCCGGATGGAGCGCGAACGCCCCGGGCAGGCGAGCGTGCGGCTCCGCTTCGACGGCGAATACGCGCACCGGGTCTACGCCGGCGCCGACCTCGTCCTCATTCCGTCGCGCTACGAGCCGTGCGGATTGACCCAGATGATCGCCATGCGATACGGCGCGGTCCCGGTGGCGCGGCGCACGGGCGGGCTCGCCGACACGGTCGTCGACGCCGGAGACCCGGGCGGCAACGGCCTGATGTTCGACGAATACCGTCCCGAGGCGCTCTGGGACGCCCTCGAACGGGCGCTTGCGGTGTACTCTGATCCGGCGCAATGGGCGGAGCTGCAGCGGCGCGGCATGGAATCGGACTTCTCGTGGCGCCGCTCGGCGCGCGCGTACGAGGAGCTCTACCGGCGGGCGAAGGCCGCCCACCGGATGACGTCATGAGCGAAGCGGGACTCTCATGAAGACGCGCGCGGTCATTCTGGCCGGCGGCGAAGGCTCGCGCCTCGGAGTGCTCACCGACAAGCGCGCCAAGCCGGCCGTTCCCTTCGCCGGCAAGTACCGCATCATCGACTTCACCCTCTCCAACTGCGCCAACTCCGGCATCACGGACGTCATGATCCTGACGCAGTATCGCCCCCACTCCTTGAACGAGCACGTCGGCAACGGGCGGCCCTGGGACCTCGACCGCACGTTCTCCGGGGGCGTCCAGATCTATCCCCCGTACCGCGGGCGCCTGGTCACCGACTGGTACAAGGGCACCGCCGACGCGATCGCGCAGAACCTCTCCTTCGTCGAGCGGGGCCATCCGGACCTCGTCCTCGTGCTCTCCGGCGACCACATCTACAAGATGAACTACAGCTCGCTGATCGAGCACCACGTGCAGCACCTGGCGGAGCTGACGATCGCGACGCTGAACGTCTCGCGCGAGGAGGCGACCCGCATGGGAGTCCTCGCGACCGACACCGACCGCCGCGTCACCGACTTCGTCGAGAAGCCCAAGGAGCCCCCGGGAACCCTCGCCTCGATGGGCGTCTACGTCTTCGACCGCGCCGTCCTGTCCCAGGTGCTCGTGGACGATGCCAAGCGGCGCGACTCCTCGCACGACTTCGGCAAGGACATCATCCCGCGCATGATCGCGGGCGGCCATCCGGTCTACGCCTACCCGTTCGAGGCGTACTGGGTCGACGTCGGAACGATCGAGTCGTACTGGCAGTCGCAGATGAGCCTGCTCGACCAGCCGCCGCCGATCGACCTGAACGACCGCTCCTGGATCATCCACACGAGATCCGAGGAACGGCCTCCCGTGATGATCCAGGAGGGGGCGATCGTCCGCGACAGCCTGATCACCGACGGCTGCGTGATCGCGGCCGGGGCGCTGGTCGAGCGCTCGGTGCTCTCCCCCGGCGTCTCGGTCGGCGTCAACGCGATCGTGCGGGAGTCGGTCATTCTGACCGACACGTCGATCGGCGCCGGCGCCCGCGTGCAGAGGGCGATCGTCGACAAGTCCGTCCGGATCGGCCGGGGCGCGAAGGTGGGCGGGCGCCTGCGGGTGGGCGAGCAAGGCGGAAAACCCGAGGGCCTGGGGCTGACGACGGTCGGAAAAAACGCGGTCGTGCTCGAGAAGACGGAGGTCCCGATCGGCGCGGTCATCGAGTCGGACGAGGAAGCCGCGCCGCCGGCGAAAAAGTAGGGGCGCGCCGCCGGGGGCGGCTGCCCGGCGAGGGCAGGAGAGGGCATAGAATCACGGCCTCGTCATGAGACTCTCGCGGCTCGTCCTGATCCTGCTCGTCCTGGCGATCGCCTACTGGCTCCTGACGCGATCGGGAATCCTCTCCCCGAAGCCCGGCGCCGAAGGCCCCGCGGCTCCGGTCGACCGCGCGCGCACCGCGGCCGCCGCGTCGAGCGGGCGCGCGGGCGAGACCGACGCCGCGCAGCGGGAGGCCGACGCGCCGGTTCCTTCGGGAAGCGTCTCGGAGAACATGACGCCCGACCAGGTCCGCGCGCTGCTCGGCGCTCCGGACGAGACCTCGACCGAGACGTCGGAGACCGGCGCGCCGCGCGAGAGATGGACCTACCGCAGCGTCGGCAAGACGGTCGTCTTCGAGAACGGCATCGTCGTCCGCGTCGAATAACCATTCGCGAGAATCCGCAGGAGGACTCGACGCCATGCGCCTGCCCTTTCTTCGCCATGTCTTCGCGCCCCTCGTGCTTCTCCTCTGCGCCGGCCTCGCGCCCGCCGCTTCGTCGGGCGGGCCGCCCGAGACGAAGAAGGACGACGTCGTGGAAACGATCCACGGCGTCCAGATCGCCGACCCGTACCGCTGGCTCGAGGACCAGGACTCCCCGCAAACGCGGGCCTGGATCGACGCGCAGAACGCCTACACCCGGTCCGTGCTCGACCCGCTTCCCGGGCGCGAGGCCCTCGCCCGGCGGCTGGGAGAGCTGCTCAGGGTGGACGTCCTCGGCACTCCGACGGAGCGCAGGGGTCGCTACTTCTTCTCGCGCCGCCCGGCCGACAAGGACCTCCCGATCCTCTACGTGCGCCAGGGTCTGAAGGGGAAGGACGAGGTCCTCGTCGATCCGCTTCCCCTCTCCCCGGACCACTCGACCTCGGTCAACTACCTCGACATCTCGCAGGACGGCGCGCTCGTCGCCTACGGCGTGCGCCAGGGAGGGGAGGACGAGTTTCTCGTCAGGCTTCTCGAGGTGGACGGAAGGAAGGAGCTGCCCGACACGCTCCCCCGCGCGCGCTATTCCGGCGTCGCGATTTCCGCCGACCGCACGGCGCTCTACTACTCGAAGCAGACCAAGGAAGGGCCGCGCGTCTTCCGCCACCGCATCGGCGCCGACGCCGCGCAGGACGAGAAGCTCTTCGGCGACGGCTACGGCCCGGAGAAGATCATCTCCGCCGGCCTCTCGGACGACGGGCGCTACCTCGTGTTCGTCGTCTTCCACGGCTCCGCGGCCCCGCAGACCGAGGTCTACTTCCAGGACCTCGCTTCCGGAGGCCCGATCCGGACCGTCGTCAACGACGTCAGGGCGCGGTTTCTCCCTTCGGTCGCGGGCGACCGGATGTTCCTCCAGACCAACTGGGAGGCGGCCAACGGGCGCATCCTCGCGGTCGACCTGAAGAAGCCGGCGCGGGAAAACTGGAAGGTCGTCGTGCCGGAAGGCAAGTTCGCCATCCAGGGCAGCTCGGTCGCGGGCGACCGGCTCTTCGTCCGCTACCTCGAGAACGTCGTGCCGAAGGTGCGGATCTTCGACACGGGCGGCAAGCGCCTGGGCGAGATCTCCTTCCCCTCGATCGGCTCGGTCGGAAACGTCTCCGGCGAGTGGGGAAAGCGCGAGGCGTTCTTCGCCTACCAGTCCTTCGTCGTGCCCACGACGATCTACCGCTACGACGTGAAGACCGGCGCCCGCTCGGTCTGGGCGAAGCAGCAGGTCCCGGTCGAGAGCGACCGGTACGAGGTCGAGCAGGTCCGCTACCCGTCGCGGGACGGCACGGAGATCCCGATGTTCCTCGTGCACCGCAAGGGGTTCAAGCCCGACGGATCGAGCCCGGCGCTCCTGACGGGCTACGGCGGCTTCACCCTGTCGGAGACGCCCGCCTTCTCCGCCCGCGCGGCGCTCTGGGTCGAGCGGGGCGGCGTGTACGCCGTCGCCAACCTGCGCGGCGGGGGCGAGTTCGGCGAGGAGTGGCACAAGGCCGGGATGCTCGCGAAGAAGCAGAACGTCTTCGACGACTTCATCGCGGCTGCGAACTGGCTGATCGCCCGCGGCTACGCCTCGAACAGGAAGCTCGCGATCGCGGGAGGCTCCAACGGAGGACTCCTCGTCGGCGCGGCCCTGACGCAGCGGCCGGGCCTCTTTTCCGCCGTGGTCTGCTCCTATCCGCTTCTGGACATGGTGCGGTACCACAAGTTCCTGGTCGCGCCCTACTGGGTGCCCGAATACGGCTCCTCGGACGATCCCGAGCAGTTCAAGTACCTCCACGCCTATTCGCCTTACCACCACGCGAGGCCCGACACGCCGTACCCGGCGGTCCTCTTCATCACGGGGGACTCCGACACGCGGGTCGCGCCGCTCCACGCCCGAAAGATGACGGCGTTGCTCCAGGCCGACAGCTCCGACCAGGCCGAGAAGCCGATCCTGCTCTACTACGACACGAAGGCCGGCCACTCCCGCGGCATCAACACCCCCGTCGGGAAGCAGATCGAGGACCTGACGAACGAGATGACGTTCCTCTTCTGGCAGCTCGGGATGCTCGCGCAGGCGCCGGCGGCGAAGAAAGCGGCTTAG
>JBLMXY010000186.1:0-7110 GCA_050257975.1 Acidobacteriota bacterium | reverse complement strand
CTCTCGGACCTCCTCTGGGCGGCCGCCGGCGTCAACCGCGAGGACGGGAGGCGGACGGTGCCGTCGGCGAAGAACTGGCAGGAGATCGACGTCTATGTCGTCCTCCCCGGCGGAGCGTATGTCTACGACGCGAAGGCCCATGCCCTCCGCGGCGTCGTGAAGGGAGACTTCCGGGCGGCCACGGGCCTGCAGGATTTCGTCGCCGTCGCGCCGGTCAACCTCGTCTTCGTGGCCGACCTTTCGCGGATGTCGGGCGCCTCGGCGGCCGACCGCGACCGTTACGCCGCGATTGACGCCGGCTTCGTCAGCCAGAACGTCTACCTCTGGTGCGCCGCGACGGGACTCTCCACGGTCGTTCGCGGCTCCGTGGACCGCCCGGCGCTGGCGAAGGCGCTGGGGCTCCGCACCGACCAGCGGATCATCGTGGCCCAGACGGTAGGTTCGCCGAAGTAGGAGAGAGGGTCTTCCAAGTCCTGGCGAAAGAGCGGACGGTGAAGGTGCTCCGGATGTCCACGCACGACGAGTCGGCGCACGGCCGGGAAGCGGCGCCGCGAGGTCCTCTTCGTCCGGGCCGGCCCGGACGAACCCCTCTTCGACGAGAGGGCTCTGCACCTCCTTCGTTCTCGCTGACGAGTGCGACCCCGGGCGAGACAATCGAGAATGCTTCTCAAGATTGGGCTTCGTGCGGCTATACTCCGGGCGTTCATGCCGCACGACGGGAACCGATCTTGTTCCAGGCGAAGCCGTGGCCGCCGGCCGGCGGCGAGGGCCTCCTTCCGGGCGCTCCTCTGCGTGCTCCTCTCCGTCCTCGTTGGTCGCGTCGACGCGGCTGAGCTCTACCAGCTTCCCTGGCACACGACGAACCTCTCCGGCGATCCGATCATTCCCCGGACCGCGAACCGGGCCGTCGAGAGCCTCCCCTTCCGGAAGGCGGCCGTCGTCCGCTATCTCGCCTGCGGGGACGAAGTCCGCTTCCTGCGGCTGGCGCGAGAGAAGAAGAGCGACACCGACATCCTCGGGATGGTGATGGGAAGAATGGCATTCTGGGCCGGGCTCCCCGACGAGCAGGGGAGCCGGACGATCCGCGATCGCGAGTGCAGGGAGACCTTCCGGTTCGCACAGCAAAATCCGGCGGCAACGGTCCCCCCGGGGGCAGGAGAGGTCTCCGGGGACGAGTGGGCGAAGCTGACGGCGATGAGCGCTCCCGGAGGGCTCAGCGGCGGCCTGAATCCCGACTTCGCCGCGCTGTTCGGTCCCGGCTGCCCGAACCTGATCACCGCGGTTGCGAAACGCCCCGACGGCGACCTGGACGTGAGCTTCACCGTCCCGCACAACTGCCTGCGCGATCAGGTGAACGTGGCTCTCGCCCAGATGTCGGTGACGGGCCACATGGGGAGCTCGGGCGCCCCCTGTCACATCACCGGCACGATCAAGGAAGAGGAGGCCAACTGGGACTTCTCGGTCCGCGACCTGATCCGGGTGCTCTACCTCGACGAGAAGGTCCACGGGGAGCTTCTGAACGCGCCGGTGCGCGACCATATCCGGAGCGACCTCATCCCCCTCCGGATCGATTCCCCGGGGGAGGACTACTCGTTTCTCGGCTGCGGCAACACCGAGGACGCCAGCGGCGACGCGGCCGACCGGGCGGACGAAGGGGATTTCCTGGACGACGTCTGGAATGGTCTGGGCGACATCGGCGACTGGCTTCTGAAGCACTGGTACATCACGTTCCCGCTGGCATGGGCGTCGGCCGCGTCGGGCGGGCTCCTGTCGCAGATCCCGGGGCCGACCACGACGGTCATCGTGGCCGCGGGGGCCGCCGACGCGGTCGTTCAGGAAGTACGGGTTCCCGAGACGGAGAACCACCTGCTGATGATCGAGACGTCGAGATACCTCAACAACCAGCTGATCCTCCGCGACCTGAAGCAGGCGGGGAACACGGACGCGGCCGACAAGGTGGACGGCGCACAGGGAGACAACCGCGAGTGGCTCCTGAAGCGGCTCCGCCGAATCCTCACGGAGGACTTCATCGAGTTCAACGCGCGTCCCTACCAGCGCGAGAGCATCAGCTCCATCCAGAACCTCTACGACTTCGCGGAGGACAAGGACGTCCGGACCGGCGCGGGCCTGATTCTGGAATACGCGTTCACGAAGTTCGCGGTCGGCAGCAACCAGGGGCGGCGCCTGGTGCCGTTCCGCCGCAGGATGGAGGAGCTTTCGGCGCACATCGACGACGGCGAGAGCCTCTTCGACCTCGCGGCCGGCGCGGACCACCAGATCGCCCTCGGCCTCCTCTATGCGGGGCAGACGCAGCAGCTCCCCGGGGGCAAGGTCTCGATCTCGACGCCGGGCGAGCTGATTTACGCCGCTACGTCGCCGTTCAGGCCCGATGACCTGGAGCTGGGCCTCGCGATCGAGAAGTCGACACCCTACTTCCAGCGCTTCCACCATGCGGGCGTCGAGATCTACTCGAGCGGCAAGGGCTTTCTGATCAGCGCCGGCGGCCTCGTGACCGACTACGCCTATTCAGGCCCGCTGGACACCTTCGCCGACGCCAACGATCGCGGCGCCGGCGTGCCGACCACCCTGATGTTTCCGGGCGCCACGGGGAAGAGCGGGCGCTGGAGCCTCCTCGCGCTGGACGGCCGGAAGGAGAGCGTCACGGGCTCGAAGGGCGACGCGCAGATCTCCTACGACCACAACGCATGCGTCTGGAGGGGGTTCGCCTGCGGAATCAATTTCCAGATCCCGGGCGACCTGAACGACTGTCTTTCCAAGGGACCGCCGGGGTCGGAAGACGAATGGAGGTTCCTGGACGTGGGGGGATGCGCGGGCTACGAATCCAATCCGAAGGTCTATGTCGCGGTCTACAGGAAGTCGTGCGGCGCGGCCGTGGACCACTGTCGCGACTTCGGGTTCTTCGAAGCCGTCGACGGGCCGCCCGGTGTCACCTTCGAGAGCTTCAAGACGACGGTGGTGAGCAACAACCCGCCCGGCTTCATCGTCACGCCCCCGACGATGCGCGCCGGAGGGGGGTCGCTCCCTCCGCTGCCGCTGAACGGGACTTACAAGACGTTCGCGGGGAAGACGATCGAGTTCGACTGCTCGGCGCACCTTCAGGACGACGAGCTTTCCGGCATCTCCTCCGCCGACGGGCAGGCCGTGGACGAGATCGACGACTGGCCCCTGGCCGAGGGGGACGTCGTCAACGCCGACGACAGACCGGTCGTCGTGATTCGCCGGAGTCCGGGCGGGCCGGCCATCACCCTCGACTTCAGCAAGTGGAACTCGCCGAAGCGGACGCCGTGAGCTGAACATGAAGATGCTGCGGATCGGTTCGGCTCTCCTCGTCGCGGCCCTGGCCGGACCGGGCGCGGCAGATCAGATCGTCACGCTCTGCGCGTCGGACGACCAACCCGGGGCGGGGGTCAACCTGTCGGCAGCGCTGGCCGTCGGCGGCCGGGTCACGTTCCAGTGCGGGGCGCACGCCACGATCCTGATTAAGCACACGCATCTCATCGCACAAACGACCGAGATCGACGGCGCGGGCACTGTCGTACTGGACGCGGGGGGCGCCCACGCGGTCGTCCGGCTGACCTCGTCGTCCGCCACGCTTCGACTGCGGAACCTCACGATCCGCGGCGCCCGTCCGGCCGCCGCGCCGGACATCGCGGGGATCGTCTCGACGGGCGGGGGAACGATCGAGCTGATCGGCTCCCGCATCGAGAATTCGCTCAACCCGATCTACACCTGGGGTGGAACCGTCCGGCTGACCGACAGCGAGCTCGCCGACGACTTCGGGATCGGGATCAACGCCCCGAACGTCGAGCTGATCCGCTCACGCCTCCACGGGGCCGGGGTGCAGCCCGTCCTGTCGAGCGGAGGCTCGGTCGTAATCCGCGACACGGACATCTGGGGGTCCCGCCCGAGCACGTTCCTGAACTGCCAGCTCCGGATCGAGCGATCCCGGCTCACGGCCAACGGCGATCCCGCGGCGAGCGGCGGGGCCATGCAGACCACTTGCGACACGACGATTCTGGACACCGATCTCGTCAACAACCGCGCCCGCATCGGTGGCGCCATCTACCTCCGCGACGGGGCCCGGCTCACCGTTCGCGGGACCCATTTCACCGGGAACGAGGCGCAGGCGGAGGGGGGCGCGATCGCCGTCGCCTCTCCCTGGATGCCCGCGCGGACGATCACGCTTCGGCACGTCACATTCACCGGCAATCGCGCGAAGTCGGGAGGCGCCATCCATCTCGGCACCGCGATCGAGAACGAGATGGTCCTCGAGGGGACGGCGGTCCTCTTCGAGCGGAACAGCGCAGCCGACACGGGCGGCGCGATCGCCGGAACGAACGCGGGCGTCCGCCTCGCACGCGCGGTCTTCAACGGAAACGGGGCAGACACGTACGGCGGAGCGATCGCCCTCATCAGTTACGCGCCGCGCCCCTCCATCGTGGCCAACGCCCTCCTCGTGGGAAACGTGGCGCCCACAGGGAGCGTCTTTCGCGGCTCGGGCATCCAGTTCGTGAACAGCACCATCGCGGACAACCAGGGGCCCGCCGTCGCGTTCTTCTGGCCCACGCCGTCGCTTGCCAACCCGCCCGACTGGCGCCTCGTCCGCCTCGTCAACACGCTGGTCGTAGGGAACCAGGGAGGGGGCTGCGCCGGTGGGCCGTTCTCGGTCCTGCTGCGTGACGGCGGCAGGAACCTGCAGTTCCCAACGGCGGATTGCGGGCGGACGGTGCCCGTCGTCGACCCGCAGCTCGACGGCTTCTTCGTGCCGCTGGCGGCGGGGCCGGCGCATGGCAAGGCCGACCCGGCGACCTGCTCCTCCGCGCCCGTAAACGGGATCGACGTCTACGGGCAGGCGCGCCTTAAAGGGGGTGGCTGCACGATCGGAGCGGTCGAAGGGGACATCGAGGACCTCGTCTCGCGCCGCGCCGGCAGCCGCGAGCGCCGCATCCGGCGCGACCTCGCGCCCGACGGGCGGACGACGCCGGCCCGGCCACCTCCTCCGACGCCCGTAGGGATCTGGTAGCGCGCCCGGTCGACCTCCTGCAGGCGCCGGGGTTACGGCCGGCCCTTGTCGGCCTACGGACAAGTCATCAGCCCGCCCGGACACCTCCTGTCCAGGTCCCGCCACCGCCTTCCGCGCCGATGAGCCGCTCAGGGCTCGACGAGGGTCAGGCCCCTGAACCAGCCACGGTAGAAGCCCCGGTCGCGCGTAAGGAGGCGGCCCGCCCGACACTTCGCATGGGCCGCCACGAGGAAGTCCGCCACGAGGCGCGTCCGTTTTCCCCCCTGCCGGCGGTATTCGCCCCAGAGGTCGCCAGCGAGGGCGGCGGAGCTTTCGTCGAACGGGTCGAAGGAGACTCCGGCTGCCGCCAGGGCGCGGGGCATCTCTTCACGGGCCGTGAAGGCGGCTCGGACCTCCGCCCAGACGATGGGGCAGGCGACGAGACGACCTCTGACGCGAGCTGCCTTCAGGGCCTCGAGGGAAGCGTCGACATGTGCCTTATCGTCGAGGAGGACGTCCAGGAGAACGGAACTGTCGACAGCCGTGATCAACGGCGCTCTCCGTCTCGCGCACGGCTCCACGCCGGCCCCCGGGCCCTGGCCAGAAAGCGGTCGACGTTGCCACCCCGGCCCGCAAGACCTCTGAGAGCTTCGATCGGGTCCCACGGGGCGATCGGTTGCACGATCAGGCTCCCTTCCTTCTCCTCGAACTCGAGTTCCGTACCCTCGACGATGCCGAGGCTGACGCGCAGCGGCTTCGGGATGGTGACCTGACCTTTTTCGCTCACACGGCTCTTCATACCAGAATTGTAGGAATTCCTACTCCATCCGTCAAACCAACGGGGCGCCATTGCTTCGGACCGCCCTGAAGCGCCCGGGCTTCGACAGGCCACGGAAATGCGTGGCCGCTCTGGCTGAGTCCCCTCGCGCGACAATAGCTGGACCCGAGATGCCGAATCCCGCGCTGGCCATTCATCCCGCCCACGCGGCGCTCGCCGCCGAGGTGGCGGCGCTGCGGGAGGAGCTGGCGGGGCTGCTGGCGGAGGTGGACGAGCTGGTGGAGTTCGTCCGGCCGAACCTTCTCGCGCTGTATCAGGTGCGCCTCGGGCCGTCGGAGCTGGTACTGCTGGCTGCGCGTTTCGAGCTGGCCCGGCTGAAGCGGGCGATCGACCTCGCGCAGGCGGCGCTGAACACCGGGCAGACGCCGGACCCGGGTCGGATCGAGGAAGCGCTCGAGCGGGAGGCGGAGGAGTGGAAGGTGCGGCTCGACGCGGCCGCGAAGAAGCTGAAGGCCGCGGCGGAACACCTTAAGGGGCTGCTGTCGAAGGAGGAATCGGCGGAGCTGCGGATGCTCTACCTCGTCCTCGTGAAGAAGCTCCACCCGGACCTACATCCGGACCTGTCGGACGACGAGAAGAAACTCTGGCACAAGGTGCAGGAAGCCAACCGCCTGAACGACCTTCCGGGAATGAAGGCGCTGGTGGCGCTGATGGAAGGGAAGCTTGCGCCGAAGGAGACACCGGCGATGGACGCTCTGGAGCGGGAGAAGAAAGTCGTGGCGAAGCACGTGGAGACGCAGCGGAAGAAGATCGCGACGATCCGCGCGGAGCCACCCTTCACGATGGAGCGCGAGCTGAACGACGAGGCGTGGGTGAAGGCGCGGTGCGCGGCGCTCTCGGCCGAGACGGAAGGGCTGCGCCGCGAGGCCGAGGGGCTGAAGCCGCATCTCGAGCTCCTGATGGCGGGGACGGATGGGGACGGATCTAAAGTCCATTGACCCGGCGCTCCTGGCGCTGATGCACGGCTCGTTCGGGAAGGACGGGGCGCTTCAGCCGTTCGCGAAGGAGATCTTCCTTCTCGAGTGCCACGTGGCCGGGACGAGCCACCAGCCGGTGAAGGAGATCGAGCCGGGGCTTTCGGCGGGGGCGCTGCTGCCATTCCAGCGCGAGCCGACGAACACGTTCGACGCGCTGGCGATCAGGATTCACGACGAGGCGGGCCACGTGCTCGGCTGGGTGCCGAGGGAGAAGAACGAGGTGCTGGCGCGGCTGATGGACGCGGGGAAGCTCCTCTTCGGGCGGCTGGAGG
>JBLMXY010000185.1:0-49637 GCA_050257975.1 Acidobacteriota bacterium | reverse complement strand
CGGCCGAAGCACGTCCAGGAGATTGCGCCAAAAGGGGTTGTTCAAGCGACGCTCTTGACGAGCGCGGGTACGGCGTGTCCGCGACAGAGATTTTTCGTCGGGGCAAGGAAGCGCGACGACGACGATGCCGATGCGCATCGGCGAGGAGCGCTGACGCCGCCCCGGCGGAAAAGATCGGAGCGGCGGCCGGAGTCGTTCGTGAATAATGCGGACTAGGCGCGCGAAAAGACGTCAGGCGTTCGCGATGTCCGGCATCGCGGGCACGCCGGCGGGAGTGCGGGAGAGCTTGCGCTCCTCATCCGCAAGCGCCCGGCGCAACTCTTCCGGATCCTCCTCCGTCGAGGCGGAGAGGCCCGTGAAAGGCGCCTCGGCGAGAGCCTCCTGCCAGGGCAGCGAGGCGAGCCCGCCGTCGCGCAGGGCGTGAACCAGCTTCAAGGTTCGGAAGGCGTCGAACCAGGTATGCAGGTGGCGCCGGAGGGTCGCGGGATCGGAGGACCGGGCGCGGGCCTGCCCGACCGCGTGGGAGACGCCGAATCGCGCCAGGGCTTCCTCCAGGACGCCGGTGCGGAAGAACGGCCCCTCTGGAGGCAGCGCCGCGACGGCCCTCGCGAGGTCGCCCCGCGTGCTCGCGATGCGATCGAGCAGCTGCAGCCACGCGGAAAGGTGCGCGAAGACCAGCGGGTGATACAGGCGGAAGTTCGCGAGCGACCGGCGCCCGCCCGTCAGATCCCGAAGGGCGCGCCCCGTGCCGAAGGGGACGCGGTCGGAGAGCCGTCCCTCGAGGGAGAGCGGAGACCCCGCGAGCCGCTCGATCGCGCCGATCTTGGCGAGCTTGTCGAGGACGTAGAAGTCTTCGGCGGCGTTCTTCTTCGGGAACCCCCGCACCTTCGCGTAGGAGACCGCCGGGATGGCGAGGCAGCTGCCCATGCTCTGGTAGGCGTAGGGCGAGCCGGCCCAGGCAAGCCCCAGAACGTAGTAGCGAAGCGAAATCTCGTAGAGCCTTCCCGCCAGGGCGAGGTCCGGGTCGGCCTCGAAGCGGTGCTCGTAGAAGAAGATCGCCGCGCCCGTCTTCGCGGCGTCGAGACCCGCGGTCTGCTCGAAGTAGTCGGGGGTCAGGAGCGTGTCGGCGTCGGTGTTGTGGAGCCACGGGGAGGCGAGCCGGCCTTCGACGTGGAGGCGCAGGGCAAGGTCGTTGCCGATCTTTCGGGCGAGGCCGACCCCCTGGCCTTCCGGCAGAAAGGCTCCCGGCGCCGCGCGGTCGACGAGAAGCAGCGCGCCGCCTTCCGCCAGCGGATAGGAGCGGATCGCAGGAGCGTCGGAAAGCGCCGTCGCCGCCGGCAGCTCGCGCTCGAGCCGTTCCCGAGCGCTCTGGTTGGCCGCGTGGACCGGCTCGGGGGATTCCTTCCGGGCGTTCAAGACCGCGACGATGAGCACCGGTCCCGCCGGTCCTGCGGGCACCGATCCGAGCAGGGCAAAGAGACTCTCGCGCTCCCCGTAGGCGGGCACGACGAGCGCATGTCCGAACCGACCCGGCAGCCTCGGGACGGCTTCGGCCTCGGGCTCCGCATGGCGCGCGAGATACTTCGCGACCGCCTTGTCCCCGGCTTCGGCGGTGCTCATGAGCCCGCCAAGCCTATCGGAGTCCGTGAATCCCGCGTCGTCCGACGTCCCTGACCCCCGACCCCCGACCCCGGACACCTGCTAATACATCGCCGCTCGGACCGGCAGCTCCTCGACGACGCGCCTCTCGACGACGAGCAGCTCCTCGAGCCTCGCCGCGACGGCCTTCGGCTGGAAGTACCTCCGGGCGAGATCGAGGAAGAGCTCGTGATGCCGGACCTCCGAACGCGCGAAGTCGCGGTACAGCTGCTTGAGGGGCCCCTCGGGCAGCGCCGCCGCCACGAGGCCGAAGCGCTCGCAGCCGCGCGCCTCGATGATGCCCGTCACGAGAAGGCGGTCCAGGAAGTAGTCGTCGGAGCCCTTTCGATACTCGCGCGCGAGGCGCGCCATGTAGGGGTTGCGCGTGTCGGCTCCGAGCACCAGTCCCCGCTCGGTCAGCTCTTCCCAGACGCGCCCGAAGTGCTCGAGCTCTTCGCGGGCGAGCGCGATGCATTCGCGCACGAGCTCCTCGCGATCCGGGTAGTGCGCGACGAGCGCCATCGCCGTCGCCGAGGCCTTGCGCTCGCAGGCCGCGTGGTCGAGCAGGAAGGAGTCGAAGTCGGCCATCACCGCCTCGATCCACGCCGCGGGCGTCCTGGACTTGAGCCGCATCGCGCGAGAGCTCAGTCCGGAGCCGCGGGGCCCGAGGTCCAGCGGCGGTAGAGGTCCTCGACCTTGCCGCGGAGCTCCTCGAGCGATCCGTCGTTGACGATCACGTCGTGGGCGCGGTCGAAGGCCTCGGCGGGGCGGATCTGGGAGGCGATGCGACGCCGCGCGTCTTCCGCGTCGCCGCCTCTCGCCTCCCAGCGACGCAGCCGCTCGGCCTCGGGCGCGACGACGAGGAGGATGCGGTCGAAGTCCCCCTCCGAGCGCGTCTCGAGGAGCTGCGAAGCCTCCACCACGGCGACCCGGGCGCCCCGGCGCTCGGCCTCGGCAAAGCGGTGCGCACGCTCGGCGCGGACCAGCGGGTGGATCCTCGCTTCGAGGGCATGTCGCTTTGCCGCGTCCTGGAAAACGATGCCCGCGATCTTCGCGCGGTCGATTCGCCCCTGCGGGTCGAGCACGGCCTCGCCGAAGAGCTCCCGCGCGGCGGCGGCGCCGGCGCCTCCCGGCGCGTAGAGGTCGCGCACGATCGCGTCGGCGTCGAAGACGACGGCGCCCTGCTCGGCGAGCATCCGCGCGACCGTCGACTTGCCCGAGGCGAGCCCGCCGGTCAGTCCCACGCGCAGCACCGCGGCTATCGCGTCGTCTCGGGCGACCGGACGACCTGGCCCGACTTCATCACCCAGTCGATGCGCGAGAGAACGGAGGCGTCCGAAAGGGGATCTCCCGGGACCGCGACGAGGTCCGCCCAGGCACCGCTCTCGATCGAGCCTGCTTTCCCCTGCCAGCCGAGCAGCTCCGCCGCCGCGGTCGTGGCGGTGCGGATCGCCTCGAGCGGCGTCAGTCCGAGCTTGACCTCCAACTCGAATTCCTGCGCCTGGTTGATCTGCGTCCAGGGGAAGCCGCCCGCGTCGGTCCCGAACACGATCTTGACCCCGGCCTTGCGGCAGTTGGCGAAGGACTTCGCCTGGATCTTCTCCGACTCCGAGCAGATCTCGCAGCCGGCGGCCGCGCGCGGGCCGGAGACGTAGTGGACCGCCGTCAGCGTCGGGCAGAGGAAGATCCCCTTGCGCGCCATCTCCGCGGCCATCTCGGGCCGGATCGAGTCGCCGTGCTCGATCGAGTCGACGCCGGCCTCGACGGCGATCCGCACGCCGGTGTCCGAGCGCGCGTGCGCCGCCACCTTCACGCCGTGCGCGTGCGCCTCGGAGACGACGGCCGCGAGCTCCTCGCGGGTCCAGTTGGGCGGCGAGTCGACGTAGCCGTCGGCCGTCAGGCGCAGCCCTCCCGTGTTCGCGTAGATCTTGACCCAGTTGGTCCCGTAGGAGAGTTGTTCCCGGACGGCCTTGCGGCAGGCGTCGGCGCCGTCGCAGATCATGACGCCGGTCGGAAACTTCCAGTCGGGGCGGAAATGCGTGATCGGGTAGCTGCCGGTCGTCGACAGCGCCGGCCCCACGACCTGCATCCTCGGCCCCGGAACGACGCCCTCGGCGACCGCGTCGCGCAGGGCCACGTCCGCGTAGCCGACGCCTTCGGTTTCCAGGTCCCTCAGGCCCGTGAAGCCGTGCTCGAGGGCGATCTTCAGGGCCCGCACCGCGCGGACGACGCGATGAGCGGGGTACTCCTGCAGGATCTGATGGATGTATTCGGGCTCCGTGGCGTCTCCCTGCAGGAGCACGTGGGTGTGGGCGTCGATCAGGCCGGGCAGAAGGGTGCGGCCCGCGAGATCAACGACCTTCGCCCCGGCCGGGACGGACGCCCCGACGCTCTCGATGCGATCCCCGCGGATCACGACGACCGGGTTCTCGACGTAGCGCCCGGCCTTGACGTCGAGCAGCCGGGCCGCGCGCACGGCAACGGCCGGCTGCTCGGCCGCCGCGGCGAGAGAGGCGAGCCCCGCGAGCAGGGCGAGCCCCGCAGATTTCCTCATAGGCTCTCCTTGCCCGTGATTCTATGCGGGAGCGGAGAATCCGAACGCTCTCAGCCGAGGAGCTCGCCGCGCGAGATCGTGACGGCCCGGCCGATCAGCGCGACCCGGCCCTGCGGCCCGACGCGCACGCCGACCCTTCCGCCGCGCGACGAGGCCTGGTAGCCGCGCAGCTCCGCGCTGCCGAGACGCTCGGCCCAGAACGGCCCGAGACAGCAATGCGCGGAGCCCGTCACCGGGTCCTCGTCGATGCCGGCGGCGGGCGCGAAGTAGCGGGAGACGAAGTCCCGATCCGGCGAGGAGGATGCCGCCGTCGCGATCACGCCCCGGGCGGGCTGCGTGGCGCGGGCGAGCGCCGCGAAGTCGGGGGCAAGCGCCCGCACCGCTTCCTCGGAACCGAGCTCGACCAGGTAGTCGAGACGATTGCGGCCCGTAAACCGCGCCGCGGCGGCGCCGAGCGCCTCGAGCAGCCCCGCGGGCGCGGGCGCCGGCGAGGCCGGCTCCGCCGGGAAGTCGAGCTCGATTGCGCCGGCGCGGGGTGTCGCGCCGAGCGCGCCGCTCTTCGTCCGGAAGCGCAGCGGCGTTTCCGGATCGGCGAGCCCCGTCTCCCACAGAGCGTGGGCCGAGGCGAGCGTCGCGTGACCGCAGAGATCGACTTCCACCGTCGGCGTGAACCAACGCAGGCTCCAGCCGTCGCCCTCGCGGCGCAGGAACGCGGTCTCCGAGAGGTTCATCTCCCGCGCCACGCTCGCCAGCCAGGCCTCGTCACGATCCTGCGCGAGAACGCAGACGGCGGCGGGGTTTCCGGAGAAGGGACGGTCGGTGAAGGCATCGACGACGAAGAGGGGTGAGCTCATGGGCCTCCTTCTACGGGAATCGCGCCGGAGGAAAAAGAGCCAATCTTTTCCCAGGTGGACCGGTGGACCGGGGCGGTCCCTTTCCGGGGCGTCGCCAGGGAGGGATTTCTCGGCGGACGGTTCGTGATCCCCGCTTGCCGACCCCGGCGGGGCGCCGGATCGCGAAGGCTGACCGCGCCTTTCGCGCGGGAAGCGAGATCGGATGAGGCCAAACGAGCCGTCCACTTCTTCCGGGGCGGCCGGCTCCCCGCGCCGACCGCCGCCCCGCTCGTCCCCCGGGCGCAACCCGACCCCGCCTTCCGTCGTAGTCTCTCCCGGTGGTTCCCGCAGGCAAGCTCCAAACGGCTCTGGCGGCAGCGCTCCTCGCCGCGCCGGCCCTGTCGGCGCAGACGATGTCGATCGAGGACTACGAGCCGAAATCGACGCTCGTCGTCCCGCAGCATCCCGTCGCGCGCGCCCGGTACCCCTTCATCGACGTCCACAACCACCAGGACCGGGACCTCTCCGAGGCCGCGGTCGCGCAGATGGTCCGCGAAATGGACGCGATGAACCTGCGCGTGATGGTCAACCTTTCGGGCGGGCAGGGGGCGGAGCTCGTCCGCGGGCTGGCGACGCTCAAGGGCCGCTACCCGAAGCGGTTCGTCGTTTTCGCCAATCTCGATTTTACGGGCATCGACGAGCCGGGATGGGGAGAGCGGGCCGCCCGGCAGCTCGAGGAGGACGTGCGTCACGGCGCGCAGGGCCTGAAGATCTTCAAGAACTTCGGCATGACGGTCAAGGACCGGCAGGGGCGTCGCGTCGCCGTGGACGACCCGCGCCTGGATCCGATCTTCGAGGCCTGCGCGGCGCTCGGAATCCCGGTCCTGATCCACACGGCCGAGCCCCGGTCCTTCTTCGAGCCGCAGGACCGCTTCAACGAACGGTGGCTCGAACTGAAGGAGTTTCCGCAGCGCGCGCGGCCGCCCGACAGGTACCCGCCCTGGGAGCAGCTCATCGGGGAGCAGCATCGCCTCTTCGCGAAGCATCCCGGGACGAAGTTCATCGACGCGCACCTGGGATGGCTCGGGGGCGATCTGGCGAGGTTGGGCAGGCTCTTCGACGAGCTCCCGAACGTGTACACGGAGATCGGCGCCGTCCTCGCGGAGCTCGGCCGGCAGCCGCGCTTTGCTCGGGAGTGGTTCGTCAAGCACCAGGACCGCGTGATGTTCGGAAAGGACACCTGGGCGCCCTCGGAGTACCCCGTCTACTTCCGCGTGCTCGAGACCGCCGACGAGTACTTCGATTACTACCGAAAACGGCACGCGTTCTGGAAGATGTACGGCCTCGATCTGCCGGACGAGGTGCTCAAGAAGCTCTATTACAAGAACGCCCTGTCCGTGATTCCCGGCCTCGACCCGAACGATTTTCCGAAGTAGCGAGAGGAAGTCTCCCTTGCGCACGCGAATCGGCGAGCTCTTCGGCATCGAGCATCCGGTCGTTCTGGGCGGGATGGCCGCCGCGACGGGGCCCGATCTCGTCGCGGCCGTCTCCAACGCGGGGGGCCTCGGCCTGATGGGCGCGGCGCGGCGGGCGCCGGGCGACATCGAAGCGGCCGCGGAGGCCATTCGCAGCCGGACAGCCCGCCCCTGGGGATTCAACCTGCTGCTCTTTGCCGCCGAGGAAGAGGCGATCGCGGCCGTCCTCGCGGCCCGGCCGCCCGTCTTTTCGACCGCGTGGCCTTGGCCCGAGCAGGATCTCGAGGCGATCTTCTCCCGGGCGCACGCCTCCGGCGCGAAGGTGCTGCACATGGCCTCGACGGTGGGAGAAGCGCGCCGCGCGGCCGAAGCGGGCGCCGACGCCGTCGTCGCTCAGGGAACCGAGGGAGGGGGCCACGTGGGCCTGATGGGGACGATGGCCCTCGTCCCGCAGGTGGTGCGCGCCGTCGCGCCCCTGCCCGTGCTCGCGGCCGGCGGCATCGCGACGGGGGAGGGCCTGGCGGCGGCTCTGGCGCTGGGAGCCGAGGGCGTCCTCCTGGGCACGCGGTTCCTGGCGACCCCGGAAGCTCCGATCGCTCCGGGATACAAGCAGGCGATCCTCGAGAGCGACGGCCACGACACCCTGCTCACGGAGATCCCCGACATCGCCAACGGCCGTGTCTGGCCGGGCGCCTACTCGCGCGTCGCGCGCAATCGCCTGATCGAGGAGTGGAGCGGACGGGAAGGGGAGCTGCGTGCGCGCCGCGCCGAGGTGGGCGCGAGGATGCGGAGCGCCTTCGAGGCGGGCGACCGGGAGCATGCGGCCCTCTTTCTCGGACAGGACTCGGGACTGATCGACGCGATCGAGCCGGCGGGGGCGGTCGTCGAGAGAATCGTGCGCGAAGCCGAGGCGATCCTCGGCCGCCTGGCGGGCGTTGGGAGGTAGGCCATGGAAGTCGTGCGGGTCGAACCCTTCCTCGAGCAGTGGGAGAAAGTGCGCGGGAGGACGCGCCGCGTGGTGGAGCGGATCCCCGCGGAGAAGCTCGAGTGGACCTGGAAGGCCGGAAAGTTCACGCCGGGGGATCTCGTGAGGCATCTCGCGGGGATCGAGCGCTGGATGTTCGCCGAGAACGCGCGGCTGCGCCCGTCGCGGTATCCGGGGCATGGCGAGGAGCTGGCGAAGGGACTGCCCGCCGTTCGCGACTACTTCGAGCGGCTGCACCAGGAGTCGATGGAGATCTTTCGCGGCCTCTCGGACGCCGATCTCTCAAAGCGCTGCATGACTCCGGGGGGCTCGGAGATTTCCGTCGGCAAGTGGCTGCGGCTCATGTTCGAGCACGAGATCCACCACCGCGGCCAGATCTACCTCTACCTGGCGATGCTCGGCGTGGAAACGCCGCCGCTCTACGGCCTGACGTCCGAGCAGGTGCGAGCTCGAAGCATCGTGACGGATGTGGAAAAGGAGAAGGCATGAGGGTCGAGAAGGTCAACCTGGCGCAGAAGCTCTCCCTCTTTTCGGAGCGATGGAGCCCCAAGATCGTGGGGGAGGTCAACGACTGCTACGTCAAGCTCGTCAAGGTTCAGGGGGAGTTCGTGTGGCACAAGCATGATCGGGAGGACGAGCTGTTCCTGGTCGTTTCCGGCCACCTCAAGATCCGCTTCCGAGACGGGGACCTCGAGCTCGCGCCCGGCGAGCTCGTGATCGTGCCGAAGGGAGTCGAGCACATGCCGGTCGCCGCGGAGGAGGCGCACCTGGCTCTGATCGAGCCCAAGACCACGCTCAATACCGGCAACGTCGTCAACGACCGCACGGTCGCCATGCTCGACCGGATCTAGCAGGATCCGGGAGAACCGGGAATCACCACGCGAGAGACTGGCCCCGGTAGTCGAGGAACCGATTGGTGTCGGCCGGCGTCAGCCGGTCGACGACGCCGAGCATTCCCTCGACGCTTTCCGCGGCGGACAGGGTCGCTCTCGGGCCTCCCATGTCGGTTCGGACCCAGCCGGGGGAGACGGCGACGACCGTGAAGCCGTCGGGCTGAAGCTCGAGGGCGAGCGTGCGGAGAAGCTGGTTCAAGGCCGCCTTCGACGCCCGATAGGCGTACCAGCCTCCTCGGGTCTCGTTGGCGGTGACCGATCCGGCCGTGCTCGAAATGGCGATCACCTGTCGGGTCGGGAGCGCCCGCAGGTTCGGCAGCAGCGCCTGGGTGAGATGCAGCGGTCCGATCGCGTTGACCCGGTAGGCGCGCTCGAGATCCTCGATGCGCAGGTCGGCGAACAGCGGGCCGGCGCTGCCGACCGCGGCGTTGTGGATGAGGACATCGAGCGGGATCCGAGCGAGCCGGGCGGCCAGCGAGGCCACGCTTTCCTCCTCGGCCAGGTCGAGGGACTCGACGGGAACGCCGAGGCGGCGAAGCTCGACGGCGCGTTCCGGATCGCGGGCGGTGGCGATCACGTGGTCGCCGCGCCGGGCGAGCTGTCTTGCGAATTCGAATCCGATGCCGCGATTTGCTCCCGTGACGAGGTACGTGCGGCTCACGCGGGTAACGATACAACGCCGCCTTGCGGCGTCGAAGCGCGCGCGGGCTCGGGAGCCGGAATCGAGGTGCCGGCCCGCGTTGACCCGCCGGCCGCCGCCGCGGACGAAGACTTCGGTCGCGCGGCTGGAGGTCGTCTCCCGGCGGCCCTGCTTCTCGGTCTCGAAGGAGTAGAGCGAGTAGAGGATCGCCGTGCCGCCGTTCACGCGGATCTCCGTGCGCGGAAACTCGAGCCGCGTGGTCGCCATGGTCGAGGGACAGGGGCTTCCCGCGGCGAGCGTCGCGCTGGCGCTCTTGCTCCGACCGATGCCGGAGGAGGCCCGGAAATGAGAAAGCAAGCGCGAGGGAAATTCGCCGCCTTCCCGGACGCCAACAGTTCTCGACCGCCGCCAGCCTTGGCAAGCCTCTGGCGATGGATCGACCCCTTCCGCTCCGGCTCGATTGACTCTCGTGTGGCGATCGGACCAGGCCACGAGCCGCAGCCGCCTCGGGACCCGCACAATCTCGTTATAGCGATTCGAGGGCTGGAGGTTTAACGTTGAAGCGCATGGAAGACCCTTCCTCGATCGTGCGCCCCTCCGAAGTCGGCCGATGTGCCGGAGGAGCCGGGGCGGCGTCCCGCACCGCCCTTCCAGCGGTCGGGGCGACCGGCGCCCAATCGCAAGAGGACCCCATTCTCCGATCGATCACGCGAGTCGATCGTCTGATCTTCCGGAGCCCGCTGATCGCGATGGCGACCTTCCGCTGCCCGCCCGACGATCCCCTCTTCTTCGACTCCGGGCCGACGAACAACGCGATCTTCGTCTTTCCGCGCAACAGCATCCGGATTCAACACGACGGGCAGCCGCCCTTCCTGGCCGGGCCCAATCTGGTCACTTTCTACAACCCCGGCCAGACCTACCGGCGCACGCGTGTCGGCGCGGAGGGCGACGACAGCGACTGGTACTGGGTGGAGCCTCAGACCATGACCCAGGTCGTGGCCCGATACGACCCCGCGGCCGCCGAGCATCCCGACCGCCCCTTCGGATTCTCCTGGGGCCCGAGCGATCCGCGGACGTATCTCGAGCAGCGCCGCGCGTTCCTGCACGCGGCCACCACCGAGAACCCGGATCGTCTCTACCTCGAAGAGACGATGGTCTGGATCCTCGACCGCGTCGTGGCGAGCGCCTCGAGCACGCAAGCCGCCAGAGCGCGCGAGACGGGGGCCGCGGCCCGCCGGCACGCGGATCTGGCCGAGGGAGCCAAGACACTCCTGGAGCTGCGCGCCCGCGAGCCGCTCGATCTTTCGAGCCTCGCCCGAGAGCTCGCCTGCTCTCCCTTTCACCTCTGCCACGTCTTCCGCAAGCAAACCGGCTTCACGCTGTCGGAATACCAGCATCAGATCCGCCTGCGCCGCTCGCTCGATCGCGTCGCCGACCGCTCGATGCCGCTGACCGATCTCGCCGCCGAGCTCGGCTACGCCAGCCACAGCCACTTCACGCTCTTCTTCCGTCGCGCCTTCGGCGTGACTCCCTCGGCGCTGCGCTCGAGGCTGTTGGGCCTGCCGTTTCGGATCGACGCGGAGAGCGCCGAGAGATCCGGGCTCTAGTCCGGCGGCCCGGATGCTCTGCGGAAGGCAAGAGGAAGCGCCGCGCGTTCGAGTTTCCGGGAGCGCCGCCGCGCGAGAGAGGCGTGATCGACGCGCCCGCCCGGCGGACGGGCAACGGCGCCCGCTTCCTATGGTCTTTCTCCTGCACGAGTGCCGCGCGGCGCAGGGCGACCTCCGCTTGAACGAGGAGTTCGAGGCGTTGGGCTGGGTGAGCCCGGCGCGCGGCTCGCGTATCCTCTCGGCGCATGCGGGGGGACACGGGCACCGGCTCGACGAGCCGCTTTCCGACCACGCGGCACTCCGCGATTCGGGACGCGGGCAGCGCGGACCGCGACGAGCGCGAGCGCGGGTTCGCCGCCGTGGTCGAGGCTTACTGGAAGCCCGTCTACAAGTACTTTCGGCTGCGCTGGAAGGAGGAAAGGGAAGCGGCCGAGGACCTGACCCAGGGCTTCTTCACGCGCGCCTTCGAGAAGCGGTGGCTTTCGGCCTACGATGCGCGGCGGGGCAGCTTTCGAACGTTCCTGCGAACCTGTCTCGACGGATTCGTCGCCAACGAGCGCAGGGCGGCGCGCCGGCAGCGGCGCCATCCGGGCGCGCCTCTGCTCCCGCTCGACTTCCAGGGCGCCGAGGCGGAGCTCTGCGAGCGACCGGCGCCGGCAGGCAAGACGATGGAGGACTTCTTCCACGAGGAGTTCGTTCGGTCCCTCTTCGCTTGCGCCGTCGCGGAGCTCGAGGCGCTCTGCGCCGAGCGCGGCAAGCAGGCGGCTTTTCGCATCTTCGAGCGGTACGACCTCGATCCGGATCCGCAGGGGGCGCCGACCTACGCCCGCCTCGGCGCGGAGCTCGGGATCTCGTCCTCCGAGGTCACCAATCGGCTCGCCTTCGCCCGGCGGAACTTCCGGCGGATCGTTCTTGCGAGGCTGCGGGCGGTCAGCGGCAGCGAGCGGGAGTATCGAGAAGAGGTGCGCGCGATCCTGGGAGGCGGCGTTACCGCGCCGCCGTAACGTCCTCAGACGGGCGCCGGCTGCAAACCGTCGGACACCACGCCCGCATCCATTTTTCAGCCCGAGGCGTGGAGGTCGAGGATCGCCGCGATGAAGGCGTGCACGGGCGTCTCGACCCCCGATTCGCGGCCCATCCGGACCACCGCCCCGGACAGCCACGGCAGCTCCAGCCGGTTCCCGTGCGTCAGGTCCGTGAGCATCGAGGAGACGGACGCCGGCGGCAGCCCGTCGCAGAAGGCCATGTGCCGCTCGACGATGTCTTCCCGCAGCGAGGCGCCGCGGGCGCGTCCGACGGCCGCGGCCTCCGCCATCGCCCGCCGCAGAAGCTCCCGCGTTTCGGGGTGCTCGCGAACGGGGCCGATCGGGAGCCGCGCCAGCGCCGTCAGGCCGCTGAAGGCCGTGAGGAAAGCGAACTTCTCCCAGATGTCGCGCCCGATGTCCTGGCTGAGCGCGGCATCGACGCCCGCCCGGCTGCAGGCCGCGACGAATTCCTCCGCGGCCTCGGAGCGCCGGCCATCGAAGCGTCCGAGGCGCAGCCGCGCGAGAGAGCCGTTGTGGCGAATCACGCCCGGCTCTTCGATCGCCGCCGTGATGTAGGCGACACCCCCGAGGACCCGCTCCCCTCCAACCTGCCGGGCGAGCGTGTCCGCCGCTTCGACGCCGTTCTGGAAGGAGACGACCTCCGTGCCTGGTCCGAGGAGCCGGCGAGCGGCCGCGGCCGCGCCTTCGCCGTCCCAGTTCTTGACGGCCACGACGACCAGGTCGACCGGGCCGACCCGGGCCGGGTCGTCGGTGGCGCGCGCCGGGAAGACGCGAAGGTCTCCGAGGCCGCTCTTGATCGTGAGGCCGTCCCGGTGGATCGCTTCGAGGTGCCGGCCGCGCGCGAGAAAGGTGACGTCCTCGCCGGACGCGGCGAGGCGCCCCCCGAAGTAGCCTCCGACCCCTCCGGCCCCGATGAACGCGATCTTCATTGACCTTCTCTCGCTTCCGAGCTCCGGTTGCCCGACGCGAAACGTACGATATCCGAGCCGCCCGCGGTTCTTTCCGGGGCGGGGAGAAGCCTCGGCGAAACCTCGGCAAGACCTCGGGATCCCGCCCGGGGGTTTCCCGTATCAAGCATCGGGGAGGGGCCATGGCGCGTTTCGCATTGACGGTCAACGGCCGGCGGCGGGAGGTGGAGGCGGCGGACCCCGACACGCCGCTCCTCTGGGTGCTTCGCGATCGTCTGGGGCTGACGGGAACCAAGTACGGCTGCGGGATGGGCGTCTGCGGCGCCTGCACGGTGCTGCGAGGAGCCGAGGCCGTTCGGTCCTGCCAGTTGCCGATCTCGGCGGCCGCGGGAGGGCGGTTTACGACGATCGAAGGTCTTTCGCGCGACGGCGGCCATCCCTGCCAGCGCGCCTGGGTCGAGGAGGACGTCGCGCAATGCGGCTACTGTCAGGCGGGGATGATTCTGGAGGCGGCGGCGCTGCTGTCGAAGAAGACCCGCCCGAATGACGCCGAGATCGACGCCGCCTTCGGCGACCACGTCTGCCGCTGTGGAACCTACCTGCGCATCCGGCGCGCGGTGGCCCGAGCGAGCGAGCTTGCGGGAGGGGTGCGGTGAGCGCCACGCGGCGGGACTTCCTGCGATACGGCTCGCTCGCGGGCGCGGCGCTGGCGCTGCGGATTCCCCTGGCGGCCGAGCCGGGGCAGACGGGGCCGGCGCGATTCGCGCCGAACCAGTGGCTCCGCATCGGGCGCGACGGACGGGTCACCCTGGTCGTCGCACGCTCCGAGATGGGGCAGGGCGTCCGGACCTCGCTCGCGATGATTCTCGCCGAGGAGCTCGAGGCGGACTGGACCTCGGTCTCGATCGAGCAGGCTTCGCCGGGGCCCGACTACGAGGACATGAACACGGGCGGCAGCGACAGCGTCGCCGCCTCCTGGACGCCGCTGCGCAAGGCGGCGGCCGCCGCGCGCGAGATGCTGATCGACGGCGCGGCGCGCGCCTGGAAGGTCGATCGCGGCGCCTGCCGGGCCGAAAAGGGGGGCGTTCTCCACGTTCCTTCCGGCCGGCGCCTCGCGTACGGGGCGCTCGTGCCCCTCGCGGCGACGCTCCCGGTGCCCGCGGACCCGGCCCTCAAGGACCCCGGGGATTTCCGCCTCGTCGGAACGCGGGTGCGCCGCGTGGACGGCCCGGCGATCGTCTCGGGGCGGGCCGTCTACGGCCTCGACCAGCGCGTGCCGGGGATGCTCTTTGCCGCGGTCGCCCGCTGTCCGGTGGAGGGTGGAAAGGCCGCGCGCTTTGACGCCGCGAAGGCGAGGAAGGTGGCCGGGGTGCGTGGCGTCTTCGAGATTTCCGGCGGCGTGGCGGTCGTCGCCTCGGACACGTGGTCGGCGCTCTCGGGACGCGATGCGCTGGAAATCTCCTGGGACGCAGGAGGCAACGCGAAGCTCTCGGCCGAGGAGCTCGGCCGGCGAATCGACGAGGCCGCCGCGCGCCCGGGGCGGGTCTCGCGCAAGGAGGGAGACGCCGAAGCGGCGCTCGCTTCGGCGGCGACCCGGATGACCGCCGTCTACCGCGACGCCTTTCAGGCTCACGCCACCGTCGAGCCCGGCAACGCCACGGCGCGTGTTTCGGGGGGCCGGTGCGAGATCTGGGCGCCGACTCAGAACCCGCAGCGGGTGCAGCGTGAAGCCGCCAGGCGGCTCGGGATCGCGCCCGAGAAGGTCACCGTTCATGTCACGCTGATCGGGGGCGGCTTCGGCCGGCGGCTCGGCGCCGACTACGCGAACGAGGCGGTCGAGGTCGCGCGCGCGGCCGGACGGCCCGTTCAGGTGGTCTGGTCGCGCCGGGACGACTTCCTGGCAGACTTCCTTCATCCGGCCGGCCGGGTGGACCTCGAGGCCGGCCTCGACGCCTCGGGGCGGATCGTGGCATGGACGCACCGATTCACGTCCCTTCATCTCTCGATGTTCGGCGCCTTCGATCCCAACGCGGTGGACGATCCGGACATCAACCCCTGGGGCGGCTACGACAACCCGTACGCGATCCCGAACCTGCGGGTGGACTACACGGACGTCGAGTCGCCCATTCGCACCGGCGCCTGGCGTTCGGTCTTCTATCCGCCGAACGTCTTTGCGCGCGAATGTTTCCTCGACGAGATCGCGCACCGCGCGGGCCGAGATCCGCTCGAGATGCGCCGGGACCTTCTCCAGGGCGATTTCCCGTTCGCGGGCCGCCGCGTGGACCGCGCGGGCCTGCGCGCGGCGGTCGACCTTGCGGCCGTCCGGGCGGGCTGGGGCTCGCCGCTGACCGAGCGGCCCGGGCGGCGGTCGGGCCGCGGGATCGCCTGCAACGTCTACCACGGCCGGACGATGCTCGCGCACGTGGCGGAAGTCTCCGTCGGATCCTCGGGAGACGTGCGCGTTCACCGGGTCGTCTGCGCCACCGACTGCGGCCTGGTCGTCAATCCCCTCGGGCTCGAAGGGCAGGTCGAAAGCGGCGTCGCCTGGGGCCTGGCCTACGCGCTGAAGGGCGAGATCACCATCCGGGACGGCCAGGTCGAGCAGGGAAGCTTCCGCGACTATCCGCTCCTCCCGATCGGCGAGATGCCGCGGGTCGAGGTCCACACGGTTCCCGGCGGAAAGCGCCCGAGCGGCTTCGGCGAGATGCCGGTGCCGCCCGTGGCCCCCGCCGTCGCCAACGCCGTCTTCGCCGCGACGGGAAAGCGAGTCCGCAGGGTGCCGATCCGGAAGGAGGATCTGGCGTCCTGACGCCGTCGCGAGATCGCCGCGGGGCTACGCGGGATTCTCGATGAGCCGGATGTCGCAGGCGTGCCGGTCGATGCGCGGATAGACGATCCACTGGCCGTCGCCGGAGACCGAGAGGCCCGACCATCCCTGCTCGGAGAGCGGCGCGAGCTCCACGGGCGCCGAAGCGCCATAGGCGAGCAACGCCACCGCCGGCCCCTCGTGCCGCGGGCTGAGCTCCCGAAAATAGATGCCGCGTTCCGCCGCCTGCCAGTTGGCCCAATCCTCGGGCGCCAGCCGGTCGGTGACCCGCTCGACCGGTCCTCCCGAGCGGCTCCGCTTCCAGATTCCGGGTGCGTCCGCGCGGGTGAAGAAGATCCACTCCGCGTCGGGCGACTCCTGCGCGGCGTAGCCTCCGGCTGGCGTGACCGGAGTCATCCTGCGGCTCCCGAGATCGAGGCGCCAGACCCGCCACGCGCCGCCGTTCCGGCGCGAGGCGAAGTAGACCGACCCCCCGTCGCGCGACCAGTTCGGCGCCACCGCGTCGTCTTTCTCCGCCGTCAGCCGCTCGGGCACGCCGCCTTCGGCCGAGACCAGATAGAGGTCCGCGCGCGTCGGGACTCGGGCGGAGAAGAGAAGACGCCGGCCGTCGGGCGACCAGCGCGGCGTCTCGAGCCGCGCGCCTCCGAAAGACGTCAGCCTCTTGATGCCCGTGCCGTCCGCGCCGACCAGCCAGATTTCCTCGCTGCCCGATCGCGTCGAGACGAACGCGATGCGTCGCCCGTCGGGCGAGACGTGCGGATCGAAATTCCATTGGTCGTTGGCCTCGGTCAGTCGCGCCGGCGCGGCCGCGCCCGCGCCGGACTGCAGGGACACGCGCCACAGGTTGACCTCGTAGGTCCAGTTCTCGAAGGCCACCAGCCGCCCCCGGCTCGACGCGGAGGGATGCTTCATCTTCGTTCCGCCCCCGGCGACCCAGGTCGGCTCCCCGCCGCGGACGCTCACGCGCCACAGGCTGTAGATGCCCGCCCGGCTCGAGGAGAAGACGATGCTTCGGCCGTCTCCGGACCAGGTGCTGCCCATCGTGTCGCGGTTGTCGAAAGTCAGGCGAGTCGGCTCGCCCCCCTCGACCGGCACGCGCCAGATGTCGTTGACGCCGTCGGTGATGTTTCGGGTGAAGGCGAGGGTTCGCCCGTCGGGCGAAAACGCGGGAGAGGAATCGCCCAGCGCGCCTTCGGGCGGGTTGGTCAGACGGCGGCGCTCGAGCGTGTCGGGCGACAGCAGCTCGATCGAGAGCGCGCCGTTTGAACCGCGCCGCGACAGCGCCAGCCAACGGCCGTCGGGAGACCAGGAGAGCCGCCGGTACTCGGGATCTCCGCAGGGCGCGAGCGGTCGCTCCTCGCCGCCGAGGGCCGAGACGAGCAGGATTCGGCACTCGGAGCCTTTCGCCCGCGTGAAGGCGAGCCGCCGGCCATCGGGGGACCAGGCCGGCGCCCGATCCTCCGCGCCCGGCTCGCGCGTCAGCCGCAGCGGCGTCTGCCCGTCCACGAGCTGCACGTACAGGCTCAGGCTCTCGCCCGCGCCGCCGTTCCAGACGTAGGCCACGCGGCTGCCGTCGGGAGAAACCGCGGGATCGCGCGCGCTTCCCGGCGCCGCCGTCAGGGGACGAATCCGCATCGCTCCCGCGGGAGCGGGCCGGCTGCGCGCGAGAAGGAAGAGGCCGAGACCGGCGGCCGCAAGCGCGATCCCGGCCAGGACACGAAGCGCCCCGAACCGCCGCGGGGCGGAGGCCGCGAAGGCGGCCGGAGCGACTGCCGGAACTTCCGGCTCGGATGCGGCCGGCGCCGGCGCGACGGGCGCGATCAGCCGGTAGCCCGATTTGCGGATCGTCTCGATGACGCGCGGTCTTCCGGGCTCGTCCCCGAAGAGGCGCCGCAGCTCCCCGATCGCGCGCGTCAGCACGTCTTCGGTCACGTAGGCGCCTTCCCAGACGTCCCGGAAGAGGTCTTCCTTGGTCACGAGCTCGCCCGGGCGGCGCGCCAGAGACTCGAGCACCCTCATCACCTTCGGCTCGAGGGTGAGGGTCGCCTCGGGCGTGACGACGCGGTTCAAGCTCGGCTGGACGAGTCGGTCACCGATGCGAAAGTCCGGCGGCGGCCGGCGTGGGCCAGAAGGGGCGGGAAAGCGCTCGACGCTCATGGGTCCGTCTCTTTCTCCTACGAAGTGTGGCACGGAGGGTTCATAGAAGGCATGAACATCCAACAGCCGAGTCCCTAGTCCCGAGTCCCTGGTCCTTGGGTCCTCGTGTGTTCTCGACCAAGGACCACGGACCCGGGACTGAGGACCGCCTGGGCGCTTTCGCGTGACGTATCTTTTCACCATGCGGTGGCTTTCCGACGACGCGGTCGCGCGGCTGCGGCTCGCGGCGGACCGCCCGGACCTCTCGGGCACGCGATACGAGATCCGAAGCGAGCTCGGGCGGGGCGGCATGGGGACGGTGTACCTCGCCGAGGACACCGTCCTCGAGCGCCCCGTCGCGCTGAAGGTCCTGACGCTCGAAGACTCGGACCCCTCGGAGGCCGACCGCCTGCTGCGCGAGGCGCGCGTCATGGCCGGGCTCGAGCACCCGGGTCTGGTCCCCGTTCACGATGCCGGGTTGCTCCCCGACGGGCGCGTCTTCTATGCGATGAAGCTCGTCCGGGGGCAGCGCCTCGACGAGTACGCGGCGGCCGGCCACGCGCTCTCCGACGGGCTCGCCGTGTTCCGAAAGGTCTGTGAGACGGTCGCCTTCGCTCATGCGCGCGGCGTCGTGCACCGGGACTTGAAGCCGGGCAACGTGATGATCGGCGCCTTCGGCGAGGTCCTCGTGCTCGACTGGGGGGTCGCGCGCCGCGCGGAGGACCCCGCCGAGCCGGGAGGCACCGTGCTCGGAACCCGGGCCTACATGGCGCCCGAGCAGGCCGGCGGAAGGACCGACCTGGTGGACGCGCGGGCGGACATCTACGCGCTCGGCGGCATCCTGCGAGCGCTGCTCGGTTCTCCTCCGAAGGCGCTTGCCGCCGTGGCGGCCCGGGCGATGGCACCGCGGCCGGAGGATCGCTACGCGTCGGTCGAGGAGCTCTCCGCCGACGTCGGCCGCTTCCTCGAGGGCGAAGCGCCGTCGGCCCACCACGAGGGACCGCTCGAGCGGGCCGGCCGCTTTTTCCGGCGCTATCGCACGCCGATCCTGCTCGTCCTCGCGTACCTGGCGATGCGGGCGCTTCTGATCCTGTTCCTGCACCGATAGCCGAAGTACGAAAAGCCCCGCCGGCCCGGAGACCGGCGGGGCGAGCGCGACCCGCGGCGCTCAGAAGCTCAGCCGCGCTCCGAAGCGAATGATGCGGGGGCTCTGGATCTCGAGGATCTGGTTCGCCGGACCCGAGGCGTTCTGGACCTGGAGGATCGTTCCATCGTTCAAGAGATTGAAGACATCCGCCGAGAGGGCGAGGGTCGCCTGATTCGAGAAGAGCGCGATCACCTTCTCCAGCCGCATGTCGAGCTGGAAGACGTCGGCGTTGCGATGGTCGTCCGCCTTGCCGACGGCCACGTCCTTGGTCGAATAGGGAGTGCCATCCGGCACGGTCAGCTCCACGAAGTACGGGATCGGGTAGCCCTGGCGCCCAAAGAAGTTCGCGGCGAGATGGAACCCCAGAGGCAGCTCGTAGAGACCGTTGACGTTGAAGCTCCACTTGGAGTTGATGTAGACCTGACCGAAGTTGCCGCCGATTCCGAGGCCGCCGTAGTACGCGATGTCGTCGGCGCAGGAGTTGCTGCCGGAAAGGCCGACGGGGCTTCCGAGCTGCACCGAGTTGGTCGGGTCGAAGCATTCTCCCTTGTTCTGCCTCCAGTCGCTCCAGGTGAAGGAAGCGTGCGCCATCCACCGGTTCGAGAGCCGCTTGGTCAGCTGAAGCTCGACGCCGTTGTAGGTCTGGCGGTAGCCGGGACGGTTGGTCTGGAAGACGCCGCTGTTGCCCGTGTAGTGGGCCACCTGGTAGGCCGGCCCCGTCTCTCCGACGACGTTTCCGTCGAGATCACGGGCGACGCAGCCTCCGTGCGGCCCGGCCTCGCAGAGCGGGCCGTCGGCGGGATTGGCCGAGTTGGCGAGATCGGCGAGGACGTAGTCCGACGGCTTGACGCCGAGAAGGGGGAAGTAGATGAGGTTCTTGCGTATCCGGTGGGTGTAGTTCACGCCCACGACGAACTGGGGAAGAATCTCGTGGTCGAGTCCGACGAGGAACTCGTCGGTGGTCGGCGCCTCGAGGTCGGGGTCCGTCATGTTGGGGGAGATCGCCGAGTTCGGGTTGCCGGGGTCGACGTAGTTTGCGCCGACGAAGTTGCCGAGCTCCCCGCGCTGAACGGTGTGGTCGCCGTTGGCGTCGTGGATCTCGTAGCGAAGGATCGAATAGTAGCCGTTGGGGTTGTCGAAGCTGATCTGGGCCGTGCCGAGCTGATCCGCGAACCTCGCGTAGGAAGCGCGCGCGACCGTCTTCCCGGACGCGCCGATGGAGCAGGTCAGGCCCGCTCGAGGCTCCCAGTTTCTCCATTTGAACCGGGTCGAGCCGCCCGGGTAGTCGAGCTGGCCCAGAAGCTCGGGGAAGACGGGGTTGGCGGGCGACACGCTCGCCTTGTTGTTTCCGTACTGCTCGTCGTACCGAACGCCCAGGTTGATCGTCAGGTTTCTGGCGGTGATCGTGTCGCCGAGGAAGCCGTCCCAGTACTGGGTCTTCGCGTTCAGCACCTTCGGCCGCGTCAGGTAGACCTGCCCCAGGTTCTCGCGGACCACGTTGCCGCTGCCGGGCCAGGAAGTGATCGAGGAGAGGGAGAGGTTCCGGTATCCGAAACCGAACTTCAGCTCGTGCCCGATCTCCCCGGTCCGGGCGAACACCGAGCCGTTTGCCGTGACCTGGTGCGAGGGGCGGTTGGTCGTGTAGAAGAGATAGGAACGGTGGTAGACGCGGTTGGCGTCGCGATAGGAGTCCGCGTCGAGGCCGCCTTCCGGGGTCAGCGTGAACTCGTTTCGCGGGAAGGACCAGGAAACGTCGGCGACGACGTTGGCCCCGAAGACCTGCGAGTCCTGGCCCTTCCAGATCGTCGTCGGGCCGCCCTGGTCCCAGGAGGTCTCCTGCGGCCGCGTGGGGCCCGCGCTGCGCCCGAACTTGGTCTTGTCCCCGCGGAAGAAGAAGAGGGTCGCCGAGTTGGACGAGATGGGCTGCAGGTTGAGCTTCCCGCTGATGTTCTCGAGCGTCGTGCGGTCGAACGTTCCGCCCGTGAGGATCTGGTTGATCTGGCTGCGGCCGTAGCTGCCCCAGAGCCAGGCCCTGTCGGGGACGACCGGGCCCCCCGCCTCGACGCCGAAGTCCTGGATGCCCGAGATGCGATTGGTTGACGTGATGCCCTGGTCGATCGCTTCCTGCGGGATGTTTGTCGACTGGAACTTCTCGTCCGTGATGAAGGCGCGCGAGGAACCGTGGACGGTGTTCGTCCCGCGCTTGGTCACCATGTTGAGCGTCACGCCCGGCACCGCCACGGAGGGGTCGGCGCCGCCGGTCGTGACTTGCATCTCCTGGAAGGCGTCGAAGTCGTAATAGGTCGGGGAAGATCCGAGCGCGGCCATGTCCGTGATGACGACGCCGTCCACGTTCCACGCGTTCTGGGTTCCATCGGTGCCCTTGCCGACGTAGGAGGACTGCTGCCCGCCCTGGCTGCCGCCGACGTTGATGCGGTCGACCAGCACGCTCGGGCTCTGCTGCAGGACGACCCACGGGTCGCGGGCCGTCGGGATCTGCGCGAGCTCGGCTTGCGTGAACGTGTGGCCGCTCTCGTTCTTGCGCGTGTCGAGAAGCGGCGTGTCGCCCGAGACCGTCACGGTCGCCGTCACGGCCGAGAGCGACATGGGTATGGGAACCTCGGTGTTCTTGCCGAGCGTGACGGCCACGTTCTCGCGCCGGACCGTCGAGAAGCCTTGAAGCGACGCCGTTACCGTGTAGACGCCCGGGGCGAGGCTCAAGAAGTGGAACTCGCCCTTGGGATCGGTGAAAGTCGTCTGCGGCGCGCCGCCTCCTTCGAGCGTCACGGAGACGCCGGGCAGGACCGCTTTCTGCTCGTCGAGGCACTGGCCGTAGATGTTGCCGGATTGCTGCTGCGCGAGAGCCGAGGCCGCCAGAGCGGCGAGGGCCGCCGCGGCCGCCCACCGCTTCGCGCTCCGGCCGAGCGCTTCCAGGAAGTTGGTCATTCGTTCCTCCAGTTCCGCGGCGACGAGAGGTCGCCGTGGTGCGGGGGACGAAAACAGCAACGGTGCTGCCATGCCGCAACGCCGTGACAGGCGCGCGGCGCCCAGGGCGGGCGGCCGCGGAGGGATGGCGAGCCGGCGCGCGGGCGCGACCGCGGGGCGAGGCGAGCGGGCGCGTGGTCTGGCCCATCCGGGAAACCGGATCGCGCGGCAGAAATCCGAATTTCTCGAGAGCGCCCTGCCGGCGCTCAACGAATCGAGGATTTCGGTTAAAAGACCGTCAGGAGGGACACCGCATGAGCAAGCCGGTCTTCGGGCTCGTCCTCGGGGGCGTTCTCGGCATCTTCGACGGGCTGACGGCGCTCTTCACGCCGGAGGCCCGCGCTCAGATCGTGGGCATCGTTATCGGATCGACGCTCAAGGGCGTCATCGCGGGCGCGCTGATCGGCTGGTTCGCCCGGAAGGTCAACTCGCTTCCCCTGGGCATTCTCTTCGGCCTCGCCGTGGGGCTCCTGCTCGCGTTTGCCGTGGCCGCGATGCCCAACCCGTCGGGCAAGCACTACTACTTCGAGATCATGCTGCCCGGCGCGATCGTGGGTCTGATCGTGGGCTATGCGACCCAGAAGTACCGCGGCCGTCTGGCGCCGCCCGAGTCGGCCCGGGCGTGAGGGACGGGCGGGAGTTCCCCGGGGACGCAATGCGCGAGAACGGCGCCCGGCTCCGCCGCCGCCTCGAATCTTTCGAGGCGGAAACCCGTATTACCGGCAGGTGCCGCGTTGATCTACCGGGAGCAAAGCCCGAAGGGCGAGCTCGCCCGCTTTGTGGACTGTTTCTGGTTCCTCGACCACGGGGATGGTCCGGCCGCCGAGCGCCCGCTCGAGCATCTGCTTCCGGTCGGCTCGATCGAGGTCGTCATCCACCATCGCAGCCCCTTCCGGGAATGGCCGGACGAGCGCCAGCCCCGCATGCTGCCCGCCGGGGTCATCGCCGGCCAGCTCACCCGTGCCCTCTCCATCCAGCCGGCAGGCCCCATCTCGACCATGGGGGTGCGCTTTCTGCCCGGCGGCGCCTATCCCTTCCTCGGGACGAAGCTGGAGGCCCTGACCGACCGGCTCACCTCGTTTTCGGAGGTCTGGGGCGGCGAAGGGGATCGCCTGGAGGAGCGGCTCTTCCTGGCGGCCGACGACGCGGAGCGCGTCCGGGTGGCGGAGGGGTTCCTCCTGTCGCGGCTCTCGAACGCCGGCCTGCGGGACGAGCCGGTCGAGACGGCCGCCCGGGAAATCGCCCGGCACCGGGGGCGGGTGAGCGTCTCGGCGCTCGCCCGCGCGATTGGCTGGAGCCCTCGCCGGATGGAGAGGCGTTTCGCGGCGGCGCTCGGCATCGGTCCCAAGTCCCTGTGCCGGATCGTGCGCTTCCAGTCCGTCCTGCGGGCAATCGGACGGACGGCGCGGCCCGACTGGGCGGGTCTCGCCGTGGATTACGGCTACGCGGACCAGTCGCACCTGGCAAACGAGGTCCGGCGACTCTCGGGCATGACGCCGTGCGGCCTGGCCGCCAGGCGCGCGCCGCGAGCCCGGCAGGAGCCGGGCTTCACGCTCGACGGCAGGGCGGGCATGAGGGTCTGTTCGGCGGCGTCCGCGCCCCCGGCGTTCTCCTATTGAGAGGCATGGGCCGGGCAGCTGGCCATGTCGGATTCTTCCAAGACACCGGCGCCGCGCCGCCTTAGATTGAGCCGCATGTCGAGCCTCAAATGGCATTCCAACTCCTCCCCGACGGACCGCGCGCCGCGCCCGGCTCCGCTCGGCCTCGTGGGGCCGGCGCCCGCCGCGCGCCTGAGCGCCTGGGTCGCCGACGGCGAATCGCAGGCCCGCGCGGCGCTCGTCGGTGCTCTCGAGCGAGCCGGCATCCTGGTCGCGGGCGAATCCGCAAGCGGAGTCGAGACTCTGGAAGGAATCCGCAGAGCGCGCGCGAGCATCGCGTTGCTCGCGGTCGATCTGCCGGGCCTGTCCGGATTCGACGTTCTGGAAGCCCTCGCGGTGCTCGAACGGGGCGAGCGGCCGGCGGTGGTCTTCGTGACGTCGGACCCGCGCGACGCCGCGCGGGCCTTCGAGGATGACGCCGCGGACTGCATCGTCAAGCCGTTCTCGCCGGAGCGGATCGCGGCGGCGCTGACGCGAGCCCGCGGCCGCGCCGGGGAAGCGGTCGAGCCGAAGTCTCCGGCGCGCAGGCTGGAAGAGTGGCTCCTCGTCAAGAAGGAGGGGCGCTGCCTGTTCATCCGCGTGGCGGAGATCGACTGGATCGAATCGGCCCGAAACAACGTGATCCTGCACGTGGGGGGCGAGCGCTACGTCCACCACGAGACGACCTCGGGGATCGAGGCCCGGCTCTCGCCGAACAGGTTCTTGCGCATTCACCGCTCCGCGATCGTCCGGATCGACCGCATCAAGGAGCTCGTCCCGTGGTTCAACGGCGACTATCGCGTGATTTTGAAGGACGGCACGCCGCTGACCCTCTCCGAAGGCTACCGCGATCGCCTGAAGCGATTTCGCGCCTGAGGGCCGGCCGGCCCGGCGGGGTCCTCAGAGCGGCAGGCGCAGGCGCGCCACGCAGCCCCGGCCGTCCTCCCGGTTCTCGAGCGTGAGGGTGCCGCCGTGCGCCTCGGCGATCTGCCGGGACAGCACGAGCCCGATGCCCGAGCCTTCGGGCTTGGTCGTGAAGAAGGGCACGAAGAGGTTGGTGGTGTTGGGGAGCCCCGGGCCGCTGTCGCGCACCTCGATCTCGACCTGGCGCCCGGCGCGGCGCCAGGCGACGCACGCGCCGCCTCGCGTTTCGAGGGCGGCGTCGACGGCGTTTCGCACGAGGTTGATCAGCAGCTGCTCGAGCTGGTCGGCGTCGGCGGAGACCGCGAGAGGGGGTCCGGGCTCGATCGCGACGGGAAGGCGGGTCTCGAGCTCGACCACGCGCGAGAGCAGCCCCGGCAGCTCGACGGGCGCAAACCGGGGCGCGGGGAGTTTGGCCAGGCGGGCGTAGGCGCCCGTGAAGCGCGAGAGCGCCTCGGCCCGCGACGCGATCACGGCGAGGCCTTTCTCCGCGTCCTCGCGCCAGTCCGCCGGCGGCGTCCTGCGGGCCAGCAGCTGCGAGAGGCTTCCCGCGATCGACTGGATCGGCGCGAGCGAATTGTTCAGCTCGTGGCCCAGGACCCGGATGAGCCGCTGCCAGGCCTGCCGCTCTTCTTCGCGCAGCGGCCGCGACAGGTCGGAAAGCACCAGAAGGTGGTGGGGCAGCCCTCCCTGCCGGAAAGAGCTGCGGCGCACCTCCCAGCGGCCCGCGCCCCCCGGGAAAGACGCATCGAGGATTCGCGGCGTCTGCTCGCGCAGACAATCCTCGAGGCCGAGCTCCGCGGCGCTGCGCTCGAGCAGGCGCGGCGCCGGCTGCCCGAGCAGGCGCTCGCCCGCGCGGTTGGTCAGCCGCAGCCTCTCCTCCTCGTCGAAGGCGAAGACCGCCACGTCGATCTCGGCCATCACGCGCGAGAGCAGCGCCGTCGCCTCCAGGGCCCCGAGGCGCTGGCGGCGCAGGGTGTCGGCGAGCGCGTTGACCTCGAGCAGCACCTCTCCCAGCGGATCGTTGCCCCGCGCCCCCCTCGCGCGGATCGAGAAGTCATCCTCCCGCATCGCGGCGAGAAGATTGGACACCGTTTGAAGCGGGCGGACGACGCGCTCCCACAGCGCGTGGAGGAGCACGAGGGCCGAAAAAAGGATCACGGCCGTCAGCGTCCACCTCACCCGGGGTGTGAAGTCCTCGAGCCAGAGCAGGGCGAGCGCGACCGCGGCTCCCGGCAGCGCTGCCAGCACGGCGAGGAGGACGACCCGGCGGTCGTGGGAGAGCTTCATGGCGGCGGTCGGCGGTCCCCGGGAGGCCAGGCTACAGCCCGAACTTCGCCATCCGCCGGTAGAGGGCGCTGCGCGAGAGGCCGAGCGCGCGGGCCGCGTGGCTCACGTTGCCGCCGTAGCGGGCGAGGGCCTTGCGGATCAGGACGCCTTCGACCTGCTCGAGGCTCATCTCCTCGAGTGGAGGCGCCCCGCCGCCGTCGCCTCCCTGGCGCAGGCCGAGGTCCGCGGGCCGGACCCTGCCGCCCTGCGACATCAGGGCGGCTCGCTCCACGGCGTGGTCGAGCTCGCGGACGTTGCCCGGCCACGAGTGGTCGAGCAGGGCCTGGAGGGCCGCGGGCTCGAAGCCGCTGACGTCTTTGCGGTAGCGGCGCGCGTGCGCGCGGAGGAAATGCTGGGCGAGAAGCGGAATGTCCTCCCGCCGCTCGCGCAGGGGCGGCACGCGGATCTCGATGGTGTTCAGCCGGAAGAGCAGGTCCTGGCGGAAGCGGCCGGCCGCGACCTCGGCGCGCAGGTCCGCGTTGGTGGCCGAGAGGATCCGCACGTCGACCCTGCGCGTGCGCGAGGATCCCAGCCGCTCGAACTCGCCGGTCTCGAGCACCCGCAGGAGCTTCCCCTGCTGGCTGGCCGGGACGTTGGCGATTTCGTCCAGGAACAGCGTGCCGCCGTCGGCGAGCTCGAAGCGCCCGACGCGGTCCGAACGGGCGTCGGTGAAGGCGCCCTTGACGTGGCCGAAGAGCTCGCTCTCAAAGACCCCTTCGGAGATGCCTCCGGCGTTCAGGGTGACCAGGGGGCGGCTCGCGCGGCCGGAGGCGGCGTGCAGCGCTCGCGCCACGACGCCCTTGCCCGTCCCGTTCTCTCCGATGATCAGGACGTTGGCGTCGGACGGTCCGACCCGGGCGATCATCTCGAGCACCGGCCGCATGGACGGGGACTCCGCGATGATCGACGGGTCGCCTTCCGGCCGCAGGATGCGGTTCTCCGCCTCCAGCCGCTGTCCCTGCCGGAGCGCCCGCCCCAGGGCGATCTGCGTGCGCAGCGTGGCGAGCAGGCGCGCGTTCTCCCAGGGCTTCTGGACGAAGTCGCGGGCGCCGCGCCGCATCGCCTCGACGGCCAGATCGACGCTGCCCCACGCCGTCATGACGACGACAGGCAGCGTCGAGTCCATCTCCTGGATCCGGCCGAGAAGCTCCAGCCCTTCCTGCCCCGAGGTCGTGTCCCGGGCGTAGTTCAGGTCCATCAGCACGACGTCGAAGTCCCGGGCGCCGACCGCGGCCGCGACGGCTTTCGGCGACGACGCGGTCTCGCTCTCGAAGCCCTCGGCCTTGAGCAGCAGGCGCAAGGCCTCGACGACGTCCCGCTGGTCGTCCGCGATCAGGATGCGGCTGGCGGGCGGCGGCACGTTCGGGAGCTTACCGTGGCGTGAGCGGGGGAGTCACCCCGATCGCGCCGCCACGGACCGCTCCGAGCGCCGATCCGGCGCCTCCTTCCGCCCGCCGCGCGCCCGTCATTCGCTCCGCAGGGCGTCGATCGCGTTGGTGCGCGCCGCGCGCCGGGCAGGCGGGTAGGCCGCCGCCAAGGAGACGGCGGAAAGCAGTGCGATTCCGGCGGCAAAGATCGGGAGATCCGCCGCCCGGACGCCGTAGAGGATCGACTGCACGGCGCGGCCGAGCGCGTAGGCCGCGGGCAGTCCGGCGAGGCTCCCCGCCGCGAGAAAAAATCCGACCTCCGAGAGCACGAGGCGCCGGACCGCCGAGGGGGTTGCTCCGAGCGCGATGCGGACACCGATCTCGCGGCGGCGCTGGGCCACGGCGAACGCAAGGACGCCGTAGATGCCGAGCGCCGAGAGAAGCGCCGCGAGCCCCCCGAACGCGGCGGAGAGCAGTGTGACGAGGCGCCGGGGCAGGAGCGAATCCGAGATCTGCGCGGGCAGCGTCTTGATGTCGAAGATCGGGAGTTGCGTGTCGATTCGGGCCACTGCGGCGCGGGCCGCCGCGGCCAGCGCGTCCGGGGCCGCCTCGCAGCGCGCGTAGAAGGTGAGCGCACCGACCTTGGGATCCTGCTGCCAGGGCTGGTAGACGAAGGGCTCGATCTTCTCGTCGACCTGGGCGGACTTGCTGTCCCGCACGACGCCCACGATCTCGATGTCGGCCGTCGGCGGGGTACCGCCGCCGAAGCCGATCCGGCGTCCGAGGGGGTTGCGGCCGGCGAAGAAGCGCCGAGCCAGGGTCTCGTTGACGACCGCCACCTTCGGCGCGTTGGCGTCGTCCCTCCAGGTAATCTCGCGCCCCGCGACCAGCGGGATGCCGAGGGTGGCGAAGTAGTCCGGCGCCACGCCATTTCGCCGCACGTGCGTCGCATCGCCCGCGCCCGGCTCGACTCCCTCGACGTTCATGTTGCTGCCGCGGGTCTCGTCGGCGAGCGTGGGCAGCTCGGCGGCAGTTGCCGAACGGACGCCCGGCAGACCCGAGAGCGCTTCGACGAGCTCGCGCCCGAAGCGGGCCGTGCGCTCGGCCGTGTAGCCGTTCGATTCCGGCGCGACGGTGAAGCCCAGGACGTGGTCGGGCTTCAGGCCCAACTCCACGCGGCCGAGGTTCTGGAGCGTGCGGACGAAGAGGCCGGCCGCGACGAGCAGGACGAGCGTCAGCGCGACCTGCGCCGTCACGAGCCAGCGCCGGAATCGCAAGGCTTCGCGGCCGGCCGAGCCGCCGCGGTTGGTTCCGCGCAGTGTCGAGGCCGGATCGAGGCGGATGGCGCGAAGCGTGGGCGCGAGGCCGAAGAACATCGCGGCCAGAAGCGAGAGGATCGCCGTCAAGACGATGACGCGGGAGTCGATCTGGATACCGAGCCGCCGCAGGTCAAAGTCGGGAGGAAACATCGAGAGAAGGCCCGCGAGGGTCCACTGCGCGACGAGAAGGCCCAGGGCGCCGCCGGCAGCGCAGAAGACCAGGCACTCGACGATCGACTGCCGCAGAAGCTGCGCCCTTCCGGCCCCGACCGCGAGGCGGATTCCATATTCGCGCTGCCGGGCGGCCCCGCGGGCGGCGAGGAGTCCTGCGAGATTCGAGCAGGCGATCAGCAGCACCAGAGCCACCATGCCCATCAGCGAGGCCAACGGCGTGCCCACACCGTCGCGCAGGACGGAGCGGCCCATTCCGCCCGGCAGCAGCTCCAGCTTCTTTTCCACGAACTGCTGCCGCTTCTTCTCGTCCCAGCTCTTGATGGCGGGCAGGACTCCGCGCAGGAGCGACCGGTACAGCGGGGCGATCCGTGCCTCCGCCTGCGCGCGCGTCATGCCCGGCTTCAGCCGGCCGACGAGCTGAACCCAGTAGTCCTTCGGGTCGTCCAGGCCGTTCCAGAACGGCGTCATCTGCGCCTTTTCCATCATCGGCACGAAGAGGTCCGCCGGCCGGCCGGGCTGGATTCCGGCGAAGCCCTCGCGGGCCACGCCCACGACGGTCAGGGGCTGCCCGTTCACGACGATCGCCTTGTTCAGAATCCCCGGGTCGGCTCCGAAGCGGCGCGTCCAGTAGCCGTGCGACAGCACGGCGACCGGGTGGGCGCCCGGCGCCCGGTCGTCTGCCGCCGTCAAGACCCGGCCGAGCGCCGGCACGACTCCGAGCACGTCGAAGGAGTTTCCGCTCACCAGTTCGCCCGCCGCCCGCTCGGTGCCGCCCCGGGCCGCGACACTCGCGTCGAAGGGGTACTCGGCCATGAGACCCGCGAAGACGTCGCTGCCGCCGGCGAGATCCCGGTACATCGGGTAGGTGAAGGAGGTCGCGATGTCCGAATCGCTCCAGCCGTGCCCCTGGATCGGCCCGTCCGAGCGCAGGAGGACCAGCTCTCGCGGATTTCGAACCGGAAGCAGCGTCAGGAGCACGCGGTTGACGAGCGCGAAGATCGCCGCGTTGGCACCGATGCCGAGCGCCAGCGTCAAGACGGCCGCCGCCGTAAAGCCGGGGCTCTTCGCCAGGGTTCGAACGGCATGCCTCAGCTCTTGCATCTCACTCTCCTCTCAGGGCGCTCATCGGGTCCACGCGGGACGCCCGTCGCGCCGGGAAAAAGCAGGCGGCCAGTCCGGCGGAAGTCAGGATGAAACCGACGGTCGCGAGCGTCCCGGGGTCCGAGGGACCAACTCCGTAGAGCGAACCGGCCAGGACCTGCGCGAGCGCTCGACCGCCGAGCAGCCCGGCCGCCAGGCCTGCGGCGCAGAGCGCCACGCCGCCGCCGAGGACGTGCCTCATGATGTCTCTCGGCCCGGCGCCAAGAGCCATCCGCAGGCCGATCTCGCCCGTCCGCTGCCGCACCGACAAAGTCAGCGTGCCATAGAGTCCGAGGGCGGCGAGCGTCAGGCCGAGCGCGGCGAGGACGCCCATCAGGACGGCGCCGAAACGCTCCGTTACGAGCAAATCTGCCAGGTGCTCGGCCATCGTCGCAACGTCCGAGACCGGCACTCTCGGGTCGACGGCGCGGATCGTTTGGCGGACGGCGGTCGCGAGGGCCGCCGGATCGCCGGTCGCTCTCACGACGAGGCTCATCGGGAGGTCTGTCGGCAAAGGGTCGTCCTGCTGCGCGTCGGGCACGTACCAGACGGGCCGCGTGATGCGGAAATTGGAGCGGTCCTCCTTGACGTCGCGGACGACCCCCACGACCGTGAGCCAGGGAGATATCGCCCGGCCCGGCAGGATGCGCCGAACGCGCTTGCCGATCGGATCCTCTCCGGGCCATGCCTGGCGGACGAGCTCCTCGCTCACGACGGCCACCGGGACACTGCCGGCGCGGTCCGTACTGTTGAGCAGTCGTCCGCGCACGAGCTTCACGCCGAGGGCCTCGAGATACCCGGGGCTGACCAGGCGGTGTGCGGTAATCGGAACATCCGCGGGGTTTGCCCGGGGATGTCCTTCGACCTCGAAGACGGAATCGAGCGAGACTTCGTCCAGGGGCAGGTTCGTCGAAACGCCGGCAGCCGCCACGCCGGGCAGGGCCTCGAGGCGCGGAAGAAGCCTCTCGGCGAAGGCGACCTTCGCGGCGTGCGAAGGGTAATCCCGCGAGGAAAGCGGCAGGCGCATGGTCAGTCGGTTCTCCGTCTGAAAGCCGAGGTCCACTCGCTGGAGGCTCCGAAAGCTCTGCAGCATCAGACCGCCGCACGAGAGCAGGGCTGCGGCAACCGCGATCTCGCCAACCACGAGCAACGAAAAAACGCGCTTCCCGCCGGGCGCTCCCCCCAGTCTCTGCTCCCGCCGCCGGATGCTCGTCGAGAGGTCGGTGCGCCGGAGCGAGCGGACGGCGGGGAGAAAGCCGAAGAGGACGCCCGTGGCGAGCGTCGCCGCGATCGAGAAGGCCAGTGTTGGCCCGTCGATCCGGTAGTCGGTCAGCAGGAGACCGAGTGAGTCGGTCTCGACGGGATTGAGCCGGGTGATCAGCGGCAGGCTCCAGAAGGCGAGCAAGAGCCCTGCGGCGCCTCCCGCGAGCGCCAGAACCAGGCTTTCGGTCAGGAGCTGTCGCAAGACGCGGACACGCCCGGCGCCGAGCGAGATTCGGATCGCCATCTCGCCATCCCGCGCCAGGCCGCGCACCAGAAGGAGACTGGCGACGTTGGCGCAACAGACGAGGAGAAGGAACCCGACCGCCAGGTCGAGCGTCAGGAGCGAGCGGCGGGTCCGGCCCTCCAGGTCGTTGAGGAGCTGCTGCCTCAGCGGGAAGAGCCGGTAGCTCCAGCCGCGCCGAATCGCCGGGTACTGACTCTCGAGCCGCCGGGCAATGCTCCGGAGCTCGGCATCGGCACGCGGGAGGCCGACCCCCGGCTTGAGGCGCGCGACCATCGAGTAGGAGTGAGTCGTCCGGTCGAGAAGAGGCAGGCTCGATGGCTCGATCTGGAGCGGCACCCAGACCTTCGCGTGGAAGGGTATGTCGAAGCCGCGCGGCAGGACGCCGACGATCGTGTGACTCTCTCCCTGCAGGTTGATCGAACGGCCCAGGCAGCCGCGATCGCTGCCGAAGCGGCCCTGCCAGAGGTCGTAGGAGAGCAGCGCGACCGCCGGGCCGCCGGGCCTGTCCTCCTCGGCCGAGAATCGCCTTCCGAGAATGGGTCGAACACCCAGAACATCGAGGTAATCGGCCATCACGGCGGCGCCCTGGAGCCTCTCGGGTCCGGTGCGCTCGAGCAGGGTGAAGTTTCGCTGCGCGCCCAGACCGCTCCCCGTCAGGGCCGTGGAGCCTTCCCGGTATGCGCCGTACTCGAGCAGCGACGTGCCGAAGGGATCGAAGCCTTCGCGCATCGCGAGACCCGACACGAGGCGGTCCGGCTCGGGGAACGGGAGGGGCTTCAGAAGCAGGGCGTGGACCGCGGAAAACACGGCCGTGTTCGCCCCGATCCCGAGCGCGAGGGTGGCGATCGTGATTGCCGTGAAGCCGGGCGACTTGGCCAGCGTCCGAATGGCGAATCGCAGATCCTGCGTCAGCGTACTCAACTGATTACCTCCATCACTCTGATTCCAGGGCCTTCGCCGGGTCTGGCGGTGTTCACCCCGATTCCGAGAGCAATCGTCGCGATCGCGACGGCCGAGAAGGTCGGGCTTCGCCGGAGGGCGCGCATCGCGTATCCGGGGTCCTTCCGCAACGCTCTCATCCGGGTCATTTCACTCGGACCGCAGCGCCACGACCGGGTCGACGCGGGTCGCGCGGCGCGCCGGCAGGTAGCTCGCGGCGAGCGCCACGGCGGCGAGCAACAGGGCGATCCCCGCGAACACGACCGGGTCCGTCGGGCTGACGCCGTAGAGCAGGCCGGCCAACAAGCGGGTCAGCGCGAGGGAGCCAGCCAGCCCGATCGCGAGCCCCATGCCGGCGAGCCGCGACCCCTGGCGCAACACCAGGGCGAGCACGTCGCCGGCCCTGGCTCCCAGGGCCATTCGGATGCCGATCTCGCGGGCGGACTGGCTGACCGAGTACGACAGGACGCCGTAGATTCCGACGGCCGCGAGTAGAAAGGCGAGGGCCGCAAACGAGCCGAGGAGGCCCGCCTCCAGGCGCGGCTGCGCAATGGCCTCTCCGAATCGCGCCTCCATGGTCGTCACGTTGGCGACCGGCTGGTCGCGATCCACCTGCGTTACCTGCTCCCGGATCGCTGCCGCGAGCGGGAGCGAGCCACCCGCCGCGCGGACGACGAGGAACATGTTCGTCTGCCCTTCGGCGCCCTGCGCGTAGGGCACGTAGACGACCGGTTCCGTAGGCGCGTCGAGGCGCCCGTAGCGGGCATCCTCGGCGACGCCGATGACGGTGAACTCTTCCGGCCCGCGGTATTCGGGAGGCAGGGTTCCAGCGGGCACGAGCTCCCGGGGCGGATTGACGGAGAGGACCTTCCCGATCGGGTCCTCGCCCTTCCAGTGTCTCCGGACGAGCTCCCGGTTGACGACCGCGACGTACGGGCCGCGCGCCGTCTCGTCGCCGGAAAACGCGCGGCCTCGGAGGATCCGGATCGAGGCGGCGCGGAAGTAGTCGCCGGCCACGACCCGGTACTGGATCGGGGGCAGGTCCCGCACGTTGGCCGGAAGTGGCCGGTCGTAGAACGTCACGGTCTTTCCCCAGTTCTCCCCGGCGAGCGGCAGCCCCGAGATCGCCCCCGCCGCGCGCACTCCCGGAAGCGCGCGCACCTTCCCGATCACCGCGTCGAAGAATCGCGCCGCCCCGGCGTACGCCTCCGGCGAGAAGGAGCGGGCGAGACCGGGATCGACGTACTTGTTGGCGGGCAGGTCGATCTCCGCCGTCAGCATTCCGCCGGGCTCGAAGCCCATCGGGACCCGAGCCAGGCGAGAGACGCTCTTGACCATCAGGCCCGCGGCGACGAGCAGGAGGAGCGACAGCGCCACCTCGGCCACCACCAGCGAGGCGCGTGGCCGGCCGTACGCGCCGGAGCGACCCGTTGCCGCGAGGCTGCCCTGAAAAGCAGTTCCGCCCATGCGGGTCGCCGCGAACGCGGGCGCGAGCTCGAAGAGGATCCCGGTCAGGGCCGAAAGGCCGACACCGAACGCGAGCACGAGACCGTCGATCCGCACCTCGTTTGCCCGGGGGAGGACCGAGGCGCCGAGTGTCTTGACGGCGTCCACGCTCCAGCCCGCCAGCGCGAGGCCCGCCGCGGCGCCGAGGGCGGCGAGAAGCAGTCCCTCCGTCAGGTGCTGGCGAAGCAGCCGCCAGCGCCCGGCGCCGAGCGCGACCCGGATGGCGATCTCGCGCCGCCGGCCGATCGCCCGGGCGAGCAGCAGGTTTGCGAGATTCGCGCAGGCAATCAGGAGCACGAACCCGACCGCCGCCGTGAGCACGAGAATGGCGGGGCGCACGTCTCCGACCAGCGCTTGCCGGAGCGGCATGAGCGCGATGCCGAGTCCCTTGTTCTCGGGGTAACGCTCCTCGATGTCGCGCATGACCGAGGCCAGATCCTCCGACGCCTGCGCGAGCGTGATGCCCGGCTTGGAGCGGGCCACCATCGTCAGGAAGTAGTTGTTGTGGGTGTTCAGGTTGTCGCCGGGCGCAAACGACATCGGCAGGAACAGGGCGGCGTCGCGGCCCAGGAACGAGAAGTCGCGCGGCAGCACGCCGATCACGACGCAGGGCTCGCCGCCCAGTCGGATCGTCCGTCCGACCACGGAGGGATCGGCTCCGAAGCGCCGCCGCCAGAGGCCGTCGGCGAGGACGGCGACGCGGTGCGCGCCCCAGCGCTCGTCCGCCATCGTGAATCCGCGCCCGAGCGCGGGCAGCCGCCGGAGCGTCGCGAAGAAATTCGAGGAGACGATCATCGTCGAGACGCGCTCGGGCTCGCGTCCCCCGGTCAGGTTCGACGGCCGAACGTAGAAAGACGCGAGCTGCTCGAGGGTCTTGTTGCGGGAGCGAAGCTCGTAGAAGTCGGGCGGCGCGGTGGCCCAGGGCTGTCCCGTCGCCCGCTGCACGGTCTGCGCCGCGGCGAGCCGGCCCGGGTCGGCGTAGGGCAGGGGGCGCAGAAGCACCGCCCTCACGACGCTGAACACGGCGGTGTTCGCCCCGATTCCGAGAGCCAGGGTCCCGATGGCGATCGCGGCGAAGCCCGGGCTCTTGCCGAGCGTCCGCAGCGCATGCTTCAGGTCCTGGATCACCGAGGCCATGGGCTCACCTCCCTGGATCGCGCCGCAACGGATTCATCCCTCTTTCAGCACCTCACCGGGGTCCATGCGGGAGAGGCGCCGCGCCGGTGCGAGGATCCCCAGAAGCGCCGCCGCGAAGAGACCGGCGCCGATCGACGCCGCAAGGGCGGCCGGCAGTCTCTGGAGACCGGGGACGGCTCGCGGCAGACCGACCGCTTCGACCAGCGTCAGCAATGCGCCGCACCCGACGCCGGCGACTACGGGAGACAGGCCCTCCCGGAGGGTTTCGCGCAGCGCGCGCCCAGGGCGGGCGCCGAGCGCGATCCGCAGGCCGATGTCCCGGCGCCGGCGCTCCATCCGGTAGGTCGTCACGCCGTACGTCCCGATCAGCGCGACCATCGTCCCGAAGGCCGCGAGCAAGGCGATCAGGAAGCTGCCCAGGCGCTCGCGGGCGAGAACTTCCCGGCGCACCTGCGACAGAGTGGTCACCGCGTAGGCCGACAGCGACGGGTCGACGCGAGCGATCGCGCGCCGCAACGGCGCCGACAGAGAGGCCTCGGACGTGCCGCCCATGGCGCGGACCACGACGTAGACCTCCTCGGTTCCCGCCGAGGCGGCGTGTTGCGCGTACGGGACATACCAGGTGTCCTTCACGTCTCCGGCGTCGGCGACGTCGGAGACGACGCCGGCCACCGTTGCCCACGCCGTTTGCCCGGCTCCCGCAGTCCGCAGGCGTCTCCCGATCGCGGATGCGCCCGGCCAGAAGCGGCGCGCCAGGGAACGGCTGACGAGGGCGACCGGCGGCGCGGCTTGCCCGTCGCGGGGCTCGAAGTCGCGACCCTCGAGCCGTTCGACGCCCAGGGCGGCCAGCAGTTCCGGCGTGATGACGCGATAGTTGGCGAGAAAGCGGAACGCGGGATCGGGCGTCGAGGCTCCCTCGACCTCGATCGGCACGACCCACGTTCCTCCCGAGAGCGGGTTCACCGTGGTCACGCCCGCCTGGGCGACACCGGGAACCGCCCGAATCTCCCTGAGGATCGCGTCGACCGCATCGCAGCGGGCCGCTCCTGCCGAAAAGCGCTGCGGCAGGGCCAACTGCAACGCGAGAGCGCCTTCGGGGCGAAGGCCAAGGTCCCGGCGCTCCTCCCGGTCCAGGTGGAGCGCGAAGGATCCGGCGCCGCACAGAAGCGCCATGGCGAGCGCGATCTCGGCCGAGACGAGCGTTCCCAGGACGCGGCCTTCCCGGTGCGAAAGGCCGAAGGCTCGCCTGGCCTCGCCGAGCGCGGCGCCGGGGCCTTCCCGCGAGCCCTTCCAGACCGGCCCTGCCGCGCAAAGGACGGCGGTGACGACCGCGGCCACGAGGGCGAAGGCGAGCGTTCGCAGATCGAGCGGAGGCCGGGCGAGGCCGAGCTGATGGCGGAGGTTGTCGGGAATCAGGGTCGAAAGTGGTCCCTGCAGAGCGAGCGAGACGGCCAGGCCCGCCGCGGCGGCGCAGAGCGCCAGCGTGGCGGCCTCCGCGACCACCGGGCCGGCCAGTCGGGCGCGGCTCGCGCCGAGGGCCGAGCGGATCGCGTGCTCCGTGCGCCGCGACAGGGACCGGGCGAGAAGAAGGCTCGCGACGTCGGCCCCCGTCAGGAGTAGAAGAGCGCCGACCAGGGCGAGCAGGCCGAGGGCGACGCGGTGCTCGTCCCCGACGAGGCTGCGGCGCGCCGGCGTCGCGCTCATTCCGAAACCGCGGCCCATCCGGGCGTGCGCCGCGACGAGCCGCGCCGCGATCGTCGCGAGGTCCGCGTTGGCGCGGGCCAGGCTCACCCCGGGCCGGAGGCGCGCGAAGACCGCGGGCTCATCGCCCGGCACGAGGCGCGCCGGCACCCAGACGTCCGCGTCGTAGGGGAAGTGAAAGCCGGGCGGCAGGACTCCGACCACGGCGTGGGGCACGCCGTCGAGCGGCAGGACGGCCTCCATCGCGGCCTTCGACCCGAAACGGCGTTCCCACAGTGCGCTCGAGACCAGAGCGACGCGGCTGTCGCGGCCGAAGATGAGCTCCTCGTCGGTGAGGTCCCGGCCGATCACGGTCCGCACCCCGAGCGTGGATCCGAGCGGCGCCGTGGTGCCGACGACGCTCAAGCGCTCGGGCGCTTCGGCTCCGGGCGCGGTGGCGCTGCCGTACGTGAAGGCCGCGATCGCCTCGAAGACCCGATTCTGCGAGCGGATCGCTTCGAAGGAGACCGCCGAGGTGTTCGATTCCTGGAGGTTGCCGTCGGCCGCCCGCAGGACATCGCGCAGCCGAACGAGGCGGTCCTCGTGCGCGAAGGGAAGCGGCCGAAAGAAGACCACGTTGACCACGGAGAAGACGGCCGTGCTCGCGCCGATCCCGAGGCCGAGCGTCAGGACCGACGCGGCGGCGAAGCCCGGAGACCGCCGCAGGGCTCGAAAGGCATGCCGCAGCTCGTGGATCATCGCGGACTCGCCGTTTCGCCCTCGATCCAGCCGTCCCGCAGCCGCACGATCCGGTCGCCGTAGGAAGCGTTCTCCTCGGAGTGCGTGACCTGGACGATCGTCATGCCCTCCTCGTTCAACTTCTTGAAGAGGCGCATGATCTCGCGGCCCTGATCGGAGTGGAGGTTTCCGGTCGGCTCGTCGGCCAGAAGGAGCTTCGGCTTCGCGATCAGCGCGCGCGCGACGCCGACCAGCTGCTGCTGGCCCCCGGAGAGCTGGCTCGGGAAGAGGTCCTTCTTGCCGACGATCTGGAACCGGTCGAGCGTGTCGGCCACGATCGCCGCCCGCTCGGAGCCCTTGACGTTGCGGTAGGAGAGGGGAATGTCGAGGTTCTCGGCCACCGTCAGATCGTCGAGGAGGTGGTACTGCTGGAAGACGAACCCGATGTTCTTCTTGTTCAGTTCGATCCGTTCCTTCGGCTTCATCGTGTGCACGGCGCTCTCGAGGAATCGGTACTCACCGCTCCAGGCGTGGTCGAGCATGCCGAGGATCGAAAGGAGCGTCGATTTGCCGGCGCCCGACGGGCCCATGATCGTGACGAACTCGCCCTCCTCGATCGTCAGGTTGATGCGGCGCAGGACGTAGGTCTGGCCGGCCCGCGTCTCGAAGCACTTCTCCAGGTTCTTGAGCTCGATCATGGTCCTTCTCACTCGCTTCGTAGCGCCTCGATGGGGTCGATGCGGGACGCGCGGCGGGCGGGCAGGTAGCAGGCGCCGATCGCCGCCGCGGCGAGGAGCAGCGAGACCGCCCCGTACGTCGCCGGGTCGATCGGGCGTACGGCGTAGAGCAGGCTCGTGAGCGCCCGGCTCGCGGCGAGCGCCCCGACGAGGCCGATCCCGATGCCGATGGCCGCGATCCGGGCGCCCTCGCCGATCACTTCCCTTCGAACGCGGGCCGGATCGGCTCCGAGCGCGATGCGCACGCCGATCTCGCGCGTGCGGCGAGCGACGAGGTTCCCGAGCAGGCCGGCCACGCCGAGGGCGGCCAGCAGCAGGGCCGCGCCGGCGAACGCGCCGAGGAGCCCGGCGAGGAAGCGCGGCCGCTCGAGGGAGCCGGCGACGATCTCATCGACGGATCGAATCGACTTTACGGGCAAGAGCGGGTCCGCTTCGCGGATCTTCTCGCGCAAGGTTTCCGCGAGGCCCGCCGTTCCCTCGGGCGCCCGCACGACCAGGTCCGTCCAGCGCTTCCAGTCCACGCCGACTTGGGCATAGGTCGTGTAGGCCGCCGGAAGGTCTCCCATCGAGAGACCGAAGTGCCGGACGTCGGACACGACGCCCACGATCTCGATCCACCGCGGCGGACCGCTGTCTCGCGCCCAGCGGAACCGCGCTCCGACGGGGCTTCCCCCCGGGAAGTAGAGCCGGGCCATGCTCTCGTTGACGACGGCGACGAGGGGAGCGTCCTCGCGGTCGGCGTCGGTCAAGTCTCGCCCGGCGATCCGGCGCATGCCCAGCGTCCCGAAGTAGTCGCCCAGTACGCTTCGCGATTGGAGCCGCGGCTCCTGCCCGGGCGGGATGGCCGGCCGGCCCTCGATGACGAACTGATGGTTGAGGTCCGAGCCGCCGAGCGGGATCTCGCTGACCATTCCGGCCCGGAGGTGCGAAGCCGCGAGAAGCTCGAGCAGCCGGCGCCGAAACTGGAGCTGGGAGGGCAGGCGCTGGTAACGCGATTCCGGAAGGTTGAAGTGCGCCGTGACCAGGCCGCCGGCCGGGAAACCGGGGTCGATCGAGCGAAGGCGCCAGAGCGTGTTGGCGAGAAGCCCCGCTCCGACGAGGAGCACCAGGGCGAGGGCCACCTGAGACACGGCGAAGGCCGTGCCGAGGCGCCGGTCTTCGATGCCGGTGGTGGTGCGGGGACCGTTCACCCCCGCTCCCGGCGGGCGGCGCGCGGCGCGCATCGCCGGAACCAGCCCGAACAGCAGCCCCGTCGCGATCGAGACGGCGAGCGTGAAGAAGAGGACGCCGCGATCCGTCGAAACCGTGGCGAGGCGCGGCAGCGAATCCGGGAGGCGCGTCACCAGAATCCGCGTTCCCCAATCCGCGAGGGCCAACCCGGCCGCTCCGCCGGCGAGCGCGAGCAGGCCGCTTTCCGCCAGCACCTGGCTGGCGAGCCGGGGGCGACTCGCGCCGAGCGCCGAACGGATGGCGAGCTCCCTCGCCCGAGCGCGCGTTCGAGCCACGAGGAGGCTCGCGATATTCGAGCAGGCGATCAGCAGAACCATGCCGACGGCCCCCGAAAGGGCGACGAGCGCCGTCCGGCTGTCGCCGACGACCCGCTCGCGGAGCAAGAGCAGGCGCGGGTCGAGCCCGCTGTCGTTATCCGGGTAGGTGGCGGCGAGCCGCCGGAAGATGGTCGCAAGCTCCGCGCGAGCCGTGGCCAGGTCGACCCCCGGCCGAAGGCGAAAGACCGGACGGGCGAAATGCACGCCCCGTTGCCGAGCGCCGGCGGGATAGCCGACCAGGGCCGGCAGGAAGACCTCCACCCGCTGCTCGGGAAGCGCGAAGCCGGCAGGCATCACGCCGACGATCGTGTAGGGCTGGCCGCTGATCGTCACGGCGCGGCCGACGAGCCCCGGATCCGCACCCCAGCGCCGGACCCAGAGACCGTAGGTCACGACGGCGACGCGTTCGCCGCCTTCGCGGTCGTCCGAGGGCCGCAGCGCCCGTCCGAGGGCCGCCGGCGTCCCGAGGGCCTCGAATAAGTCGCCGGTGATGAGAGCCCCGGTGACTTGGAGAGGATCGCCGCCGCCCGTCAGATCGAGCGGCTGCAGCGCGGACCCGCCGACGGCGTCGAAGGAACGGGCGTCGTCTCGCACGTCCAAGAGCTCCGGTACCGAGATGTTGTCGGGCAGCGTCACCAGACGCTCCGGGTCGGCGTAAGGGAGGGGGCGCAGCAGAACGGCCCGGACGACGGAGAAGATCGCGGCGTTCGCGCCGATCCCGAGCGCGAGCGTCGCGACGGCGACGGCTGCGAAGCCGGGGCTCCTCCGCAGAGTGCGCGCCGCGTGCCGGAAATCCCGCAGGAGTTCTCGCATGTCGCTTACTCCGATCGCAGGGCGGTCATTGGGGTCCACGCGCGCGGCGCGCCGCGCCGGCAGCAGCGTCGCGAGCGCCGCGACGGCAGAGAGAAGCGACGCCGCGACCGCGATCGCGGCCGGGTTCCAGGGCCCGATGCCGTACACCAGCCCGGCGGCCAGGCGCGAAGCTCGAGAAAGCCGCGCATCGCCTGCTACTCCGCCCTCAGGGCTTCGACCGGATCGATGCGTGTCGCCCGGAGAGCCGGCGAAAGGATCGCAACCAGCGTGGCGCCGAAGAGCAGCAGCGACACTCCGGCGAAACTGATCGGGTCGGCCGGGGACACGCCGAAGAGGAGGCTTCCGAGAAGCCTCGTCGCGGGCGCCGAGAGCAGCAGCCCGGCGGCGAGGCCGGCCGCCGCCACCCGCGCGCCTTCGCCGAGGAAGAGCGCCAGCACGTCGGCCCGGCGGGCGCCCATTGCAACCCGGATCCCGATCTCGCGCCGTCGCTCGGCCGCGGCGCAGGCGGCAACGCCGTAGGTGCCGACGGCCGCGAGCAGAAGCGCGAGGGCGGCGAAGGCGGAAAGCAGCGTCAGGACGAAGCGGCGCGGGCGAAGGGACTGCGAGATCTGCCGCGAAAGCGGCGCGACGTGCTCGACCGGCAGCTCCGGGTCCAGGGCCTCGACTTCGCGCCGGAGGGCCGGCGCGAGCCGCATCGGGTCGCCGTCGGTGCGAAGGAGCACCGCCATCGCGTCCCAGGGCTTTTGCTCGGCCGGAACGTACACGTCGCCGGTCGGAGGCTCGACGGGGCTCATCTCGCGGACGTCGGCGACGACCCCGACGATCGAGCGTGGAGCCTTGACCCGATCTCCGATCACGATCTGGCGGCCGATCGGATCCTGCCCGGGAAAGCAGCGCCGCGCCGCCGTCTCGTTCAGGATCGCCACGAGAGGCGCGCCGGCGCGATCTTGCGCCGCGAAGAGTCGGCCGCGCTTCAACGCGATTCCCGCCACCCGGAAGAAATCGCCGCCGGCGACACGGTAGGCGAACGACATCTCGTCGCCCTCGGGCACCGGGTGCTCCGGAATCTGGACCGAGTAGATCTGCCAGAGGCCGCCCGACATGGGAAGCACGTTGGAGATCGCTGCCGCGGTGACGCCTGGCAGTCGCTCCAGGCGCGAAAGGAGCTCGCGATAGAAAGCCGCGATTTGCTCGCTCCCTTCGTATTTCCGAGACCCGGGAAGCGAGAGCTCGGCGGTCAGCACCCCTTCCGGCCGGAACCCGGGATCGACGGAGAGCGCCGCCGCCATGCTGCGAAGCAGGAGGGCGGCGCCGGCGAGCAGCAGGAGCGTGAGCGCGAGCTCCGCGGCGAGAAGGGCGCGCCGGGCGGCGGCGGTTCGCCGGCCGGCGGAGGCGCGCCCGGCAGACTCGCGGAGAGCCTCCTGGTCCGGGACGCTGGCGGCCCGAAGAGCCGGCCAGAGGCCGGCCACGAGCGCGGTCGCGAGCGAGATGGCGGTCGTGAAGAGAAGCGCCCTGCCGTTGACGCTCGCCTCGGCGGCTCGGGGAAGGCTGTCGCCGCCGAGCTTGACCAACGCTTCGCTTCCCCAGGTGGCAAGCGCGGCCCCGAGCGCCCCGCCGGCCGCGGCGAGCAGGAGGCTTTCCGAGAGCAGGTGGCCCAGGAGCCGCCCCCGTCCGGCGCCGAGCGCCGTCCGAATGGCGAGCTCCCGCCTCCGGGAGAAACCCCGGGCCAGCAGCAAGCCCGCGACGTTGGCGCAGGCCACGACGAGCACGAAGGCCACCGCCGCGAGCAGCAGCAGCAGCGGGCGCCGCGCTTGCCCCGCGATTGCCCGGGACAGCGGGACGAGCTCGACGCCCCAGCCGGCGTTTTTCGCCGGGTAGGCCGCCGCGAGCCTGGCGGCGATCGCCGCGAGATCGGCCTGCGCCTGCCCGAGCGTCACACCGGAGCGACGCCGCGCGATCACGCCGACCCAGTGCGCGCCGCGGTTCTCGAGGGCGCGCGCGTCGAGCACCAGCGGGAGCCAGAGATCGCAGCCTTCGCTCGGGAATCGAAAGCCCCTGGGCATCACGCCGACGACGGTCGGGCGCGACTCATCGAGCCGGATCGTTCGCCCGACGATGGCCGGGTCGCCGCCGAAGCGGCGCTGCCAGAGCTCCCAGGACAAGACGACCGTGGGCGGTCGGCCTGGCTTCTCGTCTTCGGGATCGAAGGTGCGCCCGGAGAGCGGCAGCACGCCGAGCAGCGGAAAGAGCGCCGGCGAGACCTGCCCGGCGTCCACGCGCTCGGGCTCGCCGGCGTCGATCAGCGTCGCGACGTCGGAGGTGTACGCGGCCATTGCCGAGAGCGTCTGATTCTGCTCGCGCCAGTCCACGAAGTTCGGCGGCGATGAGGAAAACCGGGGGAAGCCCTTGGCGAAGTTGGTGTCCCAGATCCTGAGAAGCTCCTCCGGTCGGGCGTACGGGAGGGGCCGGAACAAGGCGGCGTCCACGACCGAGAAGACGGCCGTGTTGAACCCGATCCCGAGCGCGAGCGTCGCCACGGCGATCGCGGTGAAGGAAGGGGTTCTCGCGAGGCTTCTCGCCGCGAGCCGCAGGTCCCGGGCAAGCGCGGTCATCGCCCCGCCCGGGACCGGCGAACGGCCCGAAGAACCGGCAGGCTACTCACTGCGCAGCGTCTCCACGGGATCGAGCGCGGCCGCGCGCCTTGCGGGCAGCCAGGAGGCGGCGAGGCCGCAGCCGCCGAGCACGAGCACGACCGCAGCCAGCACGAGGGGATCTTTCGGGCCGACCCCGACCAGCAGGGAGCCGAGCAGCCGCGTCGCGGCGAGCGACGCCGCCAGGCCGATGAGAAGGCCGGCGGCGGTCAACGCGACGCCCTCCCGCATCACGATGCGGCGGACCTCGCTCGGCCTTGCGCCCATGGCGACCCGGATGCCGATCTCGCGCCGCCGGCGCGACACCGAGTAGGCCATGACGCCGTAGATCCCGATCGACGAGATCGCGAGCGCCAGCGCGCCCAGAGCGCCGAGCAGCCTCGCGCCCAGCGTCTGCGAAAGGACCGCGGTTTGCGTGGCGTCCTCCAGGGAGGCGGTGACGACCGCCACGCGCGGGTCGATCGACCGGACCTCGCTCTTGACGCGGGCGAGCACCGCGCCCGAGGAAGAGCCGGGCGCGATCCGGACGTGGAGCGCCGTTCCGGGCGGCAGGGTCTGGAGCTGCGGGAGGTAGAGGAAGGGCCGGGGCGGCTCGGTCAGGCTGCGGTACTTGGCGGTGCGGACCAGGCCGACGACGACGGTCTCGTTGCCTCCGACCCAGAGGCGCCTGCCGAGCGCCGGCCGGCCGGCGAGGTAGCGCGCGGCGAAGGCTTCGTTGACGATGGCGACCGGAGCCGCGTCGCGGTCGTCGTGCTCGGTGAAGTCGCGCCCCTGCAGGAGCGGCATCCGCATCAGGGAGAAATAGCCCGGCCAGGTGAGGGTCGTGTCCACCTTCATGTTCTCGTCGGGGCCCGGCGTGTATCCGTCGACCCGGATCTCCTCCCAGTCGCCTCCTTCGATCCAGAGCGGGGGATGATTGCCGTAGCTCGCCGCGACCACGCCGGGAGTCTCGCGCACCTGTCCGAGCAGCCGGCGGTAGAAGGGGACCGCCGCCGTGCGGTCGATCGACTTCGGAAAGTCGAAGCCGACGAGAAGGACGTTGGACGGGTCGAAGCCGGGGTCGATGCGCCGCGCGTTGTGGAGGCTCCTGAGGAACAGGCCGGTCGCCGTCAGGAGCAGGAGCGCCAGGGCGAGCTGGGCGACGACCAGGGCGCGGCGGACGCGCTGGCGTCGCGCACCCGTGCCGGCTCCGGGCGTTCCCTCCTGAAGCTCCTGCGCGACGTCCGGCCGCGACGCCTGCAGGCCCGGCACGAGCCCGAACAGGATTCCGGTGACGAGCGACAGCCCGAAACCGAAGGCGAAGATTCGGGCGTCGAGCGGCGGGTCGAGGTCGATCGGCAGCGGAACGCCGCGCGGGAGAAGGGTCCCGAGCAGGCCGCTGACGTACGGGACCAGCAGGAATCCGGCCGCGCCGCCGAGAAGCGACAACACCGCGCTCTCGGTCACCAGCTGGCGGACGAGGCGCTGCCGCGTCGCGCCGAGCGCGAGGCGCACCGCGATCTCCCGGCGCCTCGCCGTCGCGCGCACGAGCAGGAGATTGGCGATGTTCGAGCAGGCGATCAGAAGAACCAGCCCGACCGCCGCGAAGACGGCGACGACGACCGCGCCGAGCCGCGAGGTGGCGCCGTAAGTCGCCTTCCAGACCGGCTCGACGATGAAGGAGATGCCCCGGTTCGAGTCGGGATAGGCGGCGGCGAGACGGCCGGAGATCGCATCGGCCTCGGCCTGGGCGTCGGGCAGGCGCACGCCCGGCCGCAGGCGGCCCATCATGGCGAGCCAGCGCGTCGTCCGGTTGCCTTCGAGCCGCGCGCGGCTGCCGCCGACCTCGCCGCCCAGACGCGCGGCCATCGCGAGCGGGACGTAGGCCTCGAAGTTCAATCCGGTGATCGTTCCCTTGAACTCCTTCGGCGCCACGCCGACGACGGTCAGGTCCTGATCGTTGATGCGCACGGTGCGGCCGAGGACGCGGGGGTCGGCGCCGAAGTGGCGCCTCCAGAAACCGTCTCCGATGACGACGACGGGGACGCCTCCCGGCACGCGACCCTCTTCCGGCGTGAACGTCCGCCCGAGCGCGGCCCGAACGCCGAGGACGTCGAAGTAGTTGCCCGAGACGAAGAGAGCGTAGAGCCGCCTCGCCCCGTCCTTCTCCTGGAGCGTGACGTGGCGATGCTGGAACGCCACGAGACCCGAGAGCGAGCGGGTCTGCTCGGACAGGTCCCGGTAGTCCGCCCAGGAGGAGTCGATTCGAGTTCGGGCCGGGGTGCGCGTCTCGACGGCGGCGATCTCGCCCGCCCTCGCGATGCCCGGAAGCGGGGAGAGCAGAAGCTCGCGAACCCAGCCGTAGATCGCCGTGTTGGCGCCGATGCCGAGCGCGAGGGTCGCGACGGCGACGGCGGCGAATCCGGGGTTCTTCGCCAGCGTCCTTACGGCGTAGCGGACGTCCTCGGCGAGAGCGCCCATCAGCTCACCTGATAGCCGCTTTCCTTGAGTTCTTCCTCGGAGTGCTTGCGCTCCTCGCCCTTCTCGTCCTCGACCACGCGCCCGTCGAAGAGGTGGATCGTCCGCTCGGCGTGCTGGGCGAAGCGGGGGTCGTGCGTGACCATGCAGATCGTCGAGCCCTCCCGGTGCAGGTCGCGCAGCAGGCCCATGACGGCCTCGCCGTTGGCCGAGTCGAGGTTGCCGGTCGGTTCGTCGGCCAGCAGCACGAGCGGCTTGCCGCCGATCGCGCGCGCCACGGCGACGCGCTGCTGCTGGCCTCCGGAAAGCTGCGAGGGGAAGTGTTTCATGCGGTGCGCCATGCCGACCTTCTCGAGCGCGTCCTGCACGCGCTTCTTGCGCTCGTGGCTCGGCATTCCCCGGTAGGTCAGCGGCAGCTCGACGTTCTCGTAGACCGAGAGGTCCCCGATCAGGTTGAAGCTCTGGAAGATGAATCCGATCTCGCGGTTGCGGATGCGGGCGCGCTCGGAGAGCGTGAGCGACTCGGCCGGCTTGTCGTTCAACCAGTAGCGGCCGCCGGTCGGCGTGTCGAGCAGGCCGAGGATCGAAAGCAGCGTCGACTTGCCGCAGCCCGACGGACCGGCGATCGACACGTACTCGCCGTTGCGGATGGCCAGGTGGATCCCCGACAGAGCGTGGGTCTCGACCTCGTCGGTGTAGAAGACCTTCGTCACGTCTTCGAGGCGGATCACGGAATGTCCGTTGGAACTCATGCCTGCTCCTTTTTTGAGAGGGGCGAGGGGTTAGGGGTGAGGAGTGAGGGATTAGGAAGCATGGACCCGCCTTCGAAGCTTCTCGCTCAGACCGGACAGCATCCGGCTCGTCTCTGCGGATAGCTCGAGCGCACCTGCCGCTTCGCTCTGCTTGACGAGGCCGAGTCGACCTGCCAGGAGCAGATGCGTCTCCAGTTCCATCAGCGAGCCTCGCGCAATCGACAGGTGGTGCAGGTACTGGCCGGTGTGGCTTCGGCCGTGCCCCTCTGCCACGTTCGCGGGCACGGATACGGCGGATCTTCGCATCTGGCTCGCGAGACCGTACTGCTCGGTCTTTGGAAGCAGTGCCGCGATCCGGTAGCACTCTGCTGCGAGATCCATCGACCTCTGCCATACGACCAGGTCCCTGTAACTCTTGATCCCCACCCCTAACCCCTGGCCCCTAACCCCTCACCCCTGCTACTTCAACCGCACCCGGTCGAATGAATCCCAGGCGCTCATGTCCGAGAGGATCACCTTGTCGCCCGGCTTGATTCCGTCGAGGACCTGGACCGTCGAGACCGAGCTCTTGCCGAGCCGGACCTTGACGCGTGTGGCCTCGTCCCCGTCGCCGTTGACCCGGAAGAGGCTCACCTGGCTCTGCTCCTGCCCGAAGGCGGGGCGCCCGACGTACACGACGTCGGCCAGCCGGTCGAGCTCGACCGTGCCGTCCACCGAGAGATCGGGACGCGCGCCCTTGGGCAGGGCGCCCTCCAGCGCGACGTCCACGGTGACCGTGCCGTTCTGGGCCGCCGGGTCCACGCGCGAGACGCGGCCGGGCACGATGCCGTTGCGGGTGTCGACCGAGGCGACCTGTCCGACCTCGATGTCCTTGGCCTGCGTTTCCGCGATCTTCAGCTGCGCCTTGAGATGGTCCGGCTGGACGACCTTCGCCAGAGCCGATCCCGGGGTCACGCGCTGTCCGACCTGAAGGGGCAGCTCCTGCAGGACGCCCGGGATTCCGCTGCGCACGCGCAGGGCCTCGACCTGCGAGCGCTTGAGGCGGGCCAGGGCGCGAAGCTGCTCGACCTTGGCCTCCTGGACGTCGCGCTGCGCCCTGGCGGAGTCGGCGTAGACGGCCAGCCGCTTCTTCTCGATCTCGTTCCGGGTCGCGAGCTCCTGCGCCCTCACCTGGGAGAGCTTCAGCGTCAGGTTGGCGACCAGGCCTTCCTTGAAGAGGCCCTCGTTGGTCTCCGCCTGGAGCTGCGCCTGGTGGTAGTCGGACTCGACGGTCGCCGCGGCTGCCTGCTGGTCCATCAGCTCGCGCTCGAGGCGAACACGCACGTTGGCGGCCTCCGCCTGCGCGGCCTTCAGCTGCCATTCGGCGTCGAGCGCGTCTCGCTGCAGCTCGGGGTTGGAGAGCTCGAGCAGCACGGTGTCGGGCTTGACGATGGCGCCGGGCTGGACGAGGAGCCGCTCGACGCGGCCGTCGGTCGCGGCCGAGATGACCCGGATGCCTTCGGCCTCCGGCACGAGCGACCCGGGCCCTCGGACCTGGCGCAGCATCGGCCCGCGCTTGACCGTGTCGATCCAGACGGTGCTCTTTTCGACGGTCGGCGCGGCGGGCTTGAGTCTCGAGAGCCCCAGTGTCAGAAGCAGCGCCGCCCCGATTCCCGACGCGATCAGGATCAGGCGCTGGCGCCTCTTCTTCTCGACGACTCCTTCGCGAACGATGTCCATGATCCCGGGCCTCCATGGGCGAGATGCGTGCCATGGCGGCCGGCGGCCAAGTCGCTGAAGGAAAAGAGGCTCGGGACGCGGCGCGCGTCGCGTGTGCCCGGTCGCGGGACGCCGCTGTCCGGATTCGGACACGATGAGAGACCGAGTCAGCCGCGGCCGTGGATGCGGAGGCTGACCAGGTCGTCGGGCGAGGCGTCTGGATCGCGGCCCTTCACCTGGCGGGCGAACTCGACCGTGACGCCGTGAATGCGCAATGCGACGAGATCGTCGGCCGAGACGCGATCGTAGCCGGCGGACTTGAGCCCCCGGGCGAAGTCGGGAGTCACGCCGTGGATCCGCATGGCCACGAGATCGTCGACCGACAGGGGGCCGGAGACCAGAGGCTTCATTTCCCGAATGAACTCGGGCGAAACGCCGTGGATCCTCATCGCGACGAGGTCGTCGGCCGGGACGCGGTCGTAGCCGGCGGCCCCGAGTTGCCGGACGAACTCCGGCGTCGCCCCGTGGATGCGCAGTGAGACGAGATCCTCCGCCGAGAGACCGGCGTAGCCGAGAGACTGGAGCTCGCGGACGAACCCGGAGGTCGCCCCGTGGATCCGCATGCTGACCAGCTCGTCCACGGACAGGCGCCTGTAGCCGAGTCCCTGGAGGTCCTTGACGAACTCGGGGTCCGCGCCGTGGATGCGCATCGAAATCAGGTCGTCGAGCGCGACCCGCTCGTAGCCGAGATCGGCGAGCTCGGACAGGAAGGCCCGGGACACGTCGTGGAGCGCCATGGCGTAGAGCTGTTCGCCTTTGAGGCCGGAGTATCCCAGGCGGGCGACGCCCGCGACGAAATCCGGGCTCGCGGAGAAGGCGAAGCTCCCGGCGCCGCCCGAGCGGTCGAGCCGGCCGTCGAAGGCGATCGTGCCGGCGTCCCGCACGAGCTCGAAATGCGCCGGCGCGTCGGCGGCGGCTTGCGGGCGCTCGAGACCGCGGAACTCCTTCATTTCGTGCGTGTCGGAGCTGTTCTCGTGACGGCCGGGACCGCGCCGCTCGAGCGTCAACTGCACGGAACCGTCCTTCTCGAAGTCGAGCAGCCACCGTCCCTGGATCGCCGGCGCCTCCGGAGCCGCGAGAAGCCAGAACGTGGGCGCGAGCAGCAGCAGCGCGGCGACCAGGGCCCAGAAGAGCAGGCGCGGGATCCGACGGGCGGGGTCTTGCATCGCTCAGTCTCCTTTCACGCCGTGAATGCGCATCCCGATCAACGTCTCGAGCGAGAGCCTCTCGTCCGCCTTCTCGTTCTGCCCGCGGATGAACTCGGGCGTCACCCCGTGAATCCGGAGCGAGACCAGGTCGTCCGGCGGGACCGCCCGGTAGCCGAGGGATTGGAGCTGCCGCACGAGATCGGGCTCGACGCCGTGGATCCGGAAGGAGGTCGCCTCGTCGGCCGAGAGCGACGGGTAGCCCAGGGCGCGGAAGGCCCGAACGAACTCCGGCGTCACCCCGTGGATGCGCAGGGCGATCAGGTCGTCGGGATCGGCCGAGGAGATTCCTTCCGCTCGCATCTGCCGCGCGAACTCCGGATCCGCGCCGTGGATGCGCAGCGAAACGAGATCTTCGAGCGACGGGCGCGGGAACCCGAGGGTCGTCCAGGCGGCGGCGTCCGACGGAAGGACGCCGTGGATGCGAAGCGACACGGCATCATCGGCCGAGAGGCCCGCATATCCCGCCTCGTTTAGAGCCCGGACGTATTCCGGCGTGACGCCGTGAATGCGCAGGGAGATGGCCTGGTCCGCGTCTTTCGTCGAGAGCCCGGCGCGCGAGAGACCCTCGACCCATTGCGCATCGACTCCATGGATGCGAAGGGAGACGCAGGTTTCGAGGCTCTCCTTGCCGAAGAGCCGCGTCATG
>JBLMXY010000184.1:0-9747 GCA_050257975.1 Acidobacteriota bacterium | reverse complement strand
TTCTTGGCCAACACCAGCGTAATCGCCGACGTCAACGTCGTCTTCCCGTGATCCACGTGCCCAATCGTCCCAATGTTCACGTGCGGCTTCGACCGATCAAACTTCTCTTTGCCCATGCTCTATCCCTTCATGCCCGACGGCGTCATGGAGCCCACGACCAGGATTGAACTGGTGACCTCGTCCTTACCAAGGACGTGCTCTACCAACTGAGCTACGTGGGCGCCGCCCGCGCCGGAAGGCGTCGAGCGGGAGGCGGCAGGCGAACTCGTATTCACTCTTCTCGTTCTCCTGTTTCTTCCGTCCCTCGCTCCGCGTCTTCCGCCTGCCGCCCGTCGATCGATGGAGCGGGAGACGGGATTCGAACCCGCGACCAACAGCTTGGAAGGCTGTGACTCTACCCCTGAGTTACTCCCGCCTGGTTCCTCCCGCGCAACCTCTCTGCTCCGCCGCGCCCTCGAAACGTCTCGCCACCGTCAATGGTGGGCAGGGAAGGATTCGAACCTCCGTAGCGCGAAGCGCGGCAGATTTACAGTCTGCTGCCATTAACCACTCGGCCACCTGCCCGAGCTCTCGAAGCTTTGAACCCACCACCCGCCAAGAAAACGTTGCCCCCGATCCTGTCGGTCCGCGCCGCCGCCTCTTTGGAGCCGGCGATGGGACTCGAACCCGCAACCTTCCGATTACAAATCGGATGCTCTACCTGTTGAGCTACGCCGGCGCGACTGCCGGCCTTCAAAGAGCACACCCATCCCGACGGCGCGAACCGGGGAGTCTACCAGCGCAAATTCTACAGATCAAGGGGATTTGGGAGAGGACCGCTGCCGTACGGCTTCGTAGGCCGCCGCCGAGGCCGCCGTCGCCACGTTGAGCGAAGCGAGCCGGCCTCGCATGGGCAGCTTCGCCAGCTGGTCGCATCCTTCCCGAACCAGCCGGCGCATCCCGCGACCCTCCCCGCCCAGGACCAGGACCAGGTCTCCCGTCAGGTCGATCCCGTAGATTTCCTCCCCCGACGGGTCCATCCCGATGACCCGAAACCCTTCATCCCGAAGGTGATCGAGGAACCTGCGCAGGTTGGCGGCCCTGTAGACGGGCACGCGCTCGACGGCCCCGGCGGAGGTCCGGGAGACCGCCTCGGAAAGCGGGGCCGAGCCGCGCTCTGGCAGGACCACTCCGGCGCCCGCGCCCTCGGCGACCCGCAGGACGGCGCCCAGATTCTGGGGGTCCTGGACGCCGTCGAGAGCGAGCAGGAACCGTTGGCCGGGCGCGCCGGCCAGCGCCTCCCCCTCGTCCCGATAGGCCCGAACCGCGAGGCGGGCAACGACGCCCTGGTGGCCCGTCCCTCCCGCCGCCCGATCGAGTGAGACGCGGTCCGCCCGGCGGATGAGCACGCCTTCGCGACGGCAGGATGCCTCGAGCTCCCGGATCCGCCGGTCCCGCCGTCCGGAATCGATCATTACCCACTCGATCTGCCTGGCCCGGGACGCCAGGGCCTCCTCGACGGGGTGCAGGCGAGACAGGATCATCCCTGTCCGGCCGACTCGAGGAGCACGACGGCCATCGCCGCCAGCCCTTCCCGGCGGCCCGGAAACCCCAGACCATTGGTGCTCGTTCCGCGCACGCTCACTTGCTCGACCTCGAGGCCGAGGATTCCGGCGATCCGAGCCCGAATGGCCGGCGCGACGGGAGCGATCTTCGGCCCCTCGGCAATGACCACCGCGTCGATGTTGCCGATGCGCCAGCCCTTCTCCAAAGCCAGATCGCGCGCCCGCAGGACGAACTGCCCGCTTTCGGCGCCTTTCCAGCCCGGATCCCGGTCCGAGAACAGCTCCCCCAGCGACGGGAGGGCCGCCGCGCCGAGAATCGCGTCGGCAATCGCGTGCAGGAGCGCGTCGCCGTCGGAGTGGCCGGCCAGGCCGGGCGATCCGGGGATCTCGATGCCCCCCAGCCGCAAAGCGCGCTCCGGGGCGAAGGGGTGCGCGTCCAGGCCGATCCCAACGCGGCTCTTCACCCGGCCGGTCCCTTTCCGCGCCGGCGAAGCAGCGCCTCGGCGAGCTCCAGGTCCTCCGGTGTCGTGATCTTCAGGTTCCAGCGCGAGACCGGCACGGCCGTCACGGCGACCCCGAGAAGCTCCAGCAACCCGGCCTCGTCGGTCGCCTCGCGCCCCGTTTCGAACGCCCGGCCGAGCAGGTCGGCCCGAAAGGCCTGCGGAGTGCCGGCGGCGTAGAGCCCCTCGCGCTCGATGGTGGCGACGATGCGCTCGCCTTCGACGCGCTTGACCGTGTCCACGATCGGCGTGGCCGCGGTCGCGGCTCCCCCGGCGCGGGCCGCCGAGAGCACGCTCTCGATTTCGCCCGGGGTGATCATGGGACGGGCGGCGTCGTGGATGCAGACCAGATCCTCGGGCGCGGCGCCCAGCGCCTGATACCCCCGCCGCACCGAGGCGGAACGGGTCGGGCCGCCCGCCACGACCGCGGCCCTGCCGCGAAAGAGCCTCTCGAACTCCGGGAGCCGCTCCGACGGAGCCGCGATCACGACCCGCTCGAAGGAGACCGCGGCGAACGCATCGAGGGTCCAGGAGAGGATCGAATGGCCCAGGATCGGGACCAGGGCCTTGGGCCCCGGGCTCTTCAGCCGCGTGCCTGCGCCCGCCGCCGGGATGACCAGGAAGGTCGCCATCCCACCTCGCCTACACGGCGAGGATTTCCTGCTCCTTGGCCTTCAGGACGTCGTCGATTTCCTTGATCTTGCGATCGGTCAGCTTCTGCGACTCCTCCAGGCCCCGCCGCTCGTCGTCCTCGGAGATCTGCTTGTCCTTGAACATCTTCTTGATGCGGTCGTTTCCCTCGTGCCGGAAGCGCCGGATCTCCACGCGGACCTCTTCGGCCATGTGGTGCGCCTTCTTCGCGAGGTCCTTGCGCCGCTCCTCGGTCAGGGCGGGAACGGGGATTCGCACCATCTTGCCGTCGTTTTGCGGGTTCAGGCCCAGGTCCGACTTGCGGATCGCGCGCTCGATCTCGGCCGCCATCTTGGGGTCCCAGGGGGCGGCCACGATCAACGTCGGCTCGGGGACCGAGAGGTTCGCCACCTGATTGATGGGGACCTCGGCGCCGTAGGCCGTCACCCGGATCCCTTCCAGGATCCCCAGATTCGCACGGCCCGTGCGCAGGGTCTTGAATCGGTCCTTGAGCGCTTCGACCGCGTCGCTCATCCGCTTCTCGATGTCCTTCAATTCCTGTCTCATGACGCCCCCTCCGCCGCGACGAGCGAGCCGATGTCTTCTCCGCGAACGACCCGCTCGATGTTGCCGCGCAGCCGCAGGTTGAACACGCGAATCGGGATGCCGTTTTCCATGCAGAGCGCGATCGCCGCGGCGTCCATGACCTGAAGCCCGGCCCCGAGGGCCTCCCGGTAGGTCACCGTCTTCAAGAGCTTCGCGCCGGGCACCCGGTCTGGATTCGCGTCGAAGACGCCGTCGACCTTCGTTGCCTTGAGCAGCACGTCGGCCTTGATCTCGTTGGCGCGCAGGGCCGCGGCCGAGTCGGTCGTGAAGAAGGGGTTGCCCGTGCCGCCGACGAAGAGAACCACGCGGTCCTTCTCCAGGTGCCGGATGGCTCGCCGCCGGATGAAGGGCTCGGCGATCTGGCGCATCTCGACCGCCGACATCAGGCGGGTCGTGACGCCGCGCTTCTCCAGGGAGTCCTGCAGGGCGAGGCCGTTGATCACCGTCGCGAGCAGGCCCATGTGGTCGCCGGCGACCCGCTCGATCCCCTGCGCCGCGGCGGCCACGCCCCGGATGATGTTGCCGCCGCCCAGGACAATCGCGATCTGGACTCCCAGCCGGTGCACGTCGCGCACTTCGTCGGCGATCCGGGCGACGACTTCCGGATCGATTCCGAAGCGTTGCTCCCCCATCAACGCCTCTCCCGAGAGCTTCAGGAGGATCCGGCGGTAGATGGGGGCGTTTCCCATTCCGGCGGGGACGCTACGCGCTCGCGACCGTGGCCGTCTCGCCTTGCGCGGCGGAGCGGCCGAGATTCTCCCCCAGCTTGAATCGCGCGAAACGGAGCCCGAGCGCCGCCTTTCCGCCGCGCTCGACCAAGACCTGTCCCACCGTCTTCTCCGGATCCTTGACGAAGGCCTGCTCGGTCAGAACGCTCTCCTGGTAGAACTTCTCGACCTTGCCCTCGGCGATCCGCTCGACGACGTTGGCGGGCTTGCCGGCGGCGGCCGCCTGCGCCCGGGCGATCTCCCGCTCGGTCTCCAGGATCTGCGGCGTCACCTCGGAGCGCGAGGCGAAGCGGGGATCGGAGGCCGCCACGTGCATCGCGATGTCCCGGCGCAGCTCGTCGTCTCCGGCCGCGATGCCCACCAGGACGCCGATCCTCCCGTTGCCGTGGACATAGCTTCCGAAGCTCTCGCCGGGACCCGGAACCAGGCGCACGAAGCGCCGCACCTGAATGTTCTCCTTCAGGGTCGCCACGAGCTGCGCCGTGGCGACGGCCACCGTCGGCTCGGTCGGCCAGGAGAGCTCCGCCACGTCGGCGCCCCCGCCCGACCGGGTCTCTCCGAAGGCCTCGTGCGCGGCGATGCGCTCGGCCAGCCGGTCGGCAAAGGCCCGGAACGCTTCCGTGCGCGCCACGAAGTCCGTCTCGCAGTTGACCTCGAGCAGGACGGCGGCCCTGGGCGCGACGTGCGCCACGACCAGGCCTTCGCTCGTGGCGCGGCCGGCCTTGCTGGCCGCCGCCGCGAGCCCCTTCTTGCGCAGGATCTTCCTGGCCTCTTCGAAGTCGCCCCCGGCCTCGACGAGGGCCTTCTTGCACTCCATCATGCCGACGCCCGTCTCCGCGCGCAGATCGGCCACCGCCTTGGACGTGATTTCCATGGTTCCTCGATATCGACGATGAGTCTTCAGTTATCCGTTGTCAGTCTTCAGTTCCGGAACTGAAAACTGAACACTGAAAACTCTGAACTTTCCTACGAGGCGACGTCCGAAACCACCGCGGTTGTCGACAGCTCGGGCGTGCGCGGACGCGCCTGGTCGGATCCGGGCTCGGCCTCCGCGCCGCGGCCTTCCTGCGTATGAAGCCCTTCCAGGACGGCGTCGGCCACCCGAGCCGTGAAGAGCCGGATCGCGCGGATCGCGTCGTCGTTGCCCGGGATGACGTAGTCGACCACGTCCGGATCGCAATTGGTGTCCACGACGGCCACGACCGGGATCCCCAGGATGTTCGCTTCCTTGACCGCGATGTACTCCTGCTTCGGGTCGATGACGAAGAGGGCATCCGGCAGCTCGTCCATCTCCTTGATCCCGGCGAGGTTCTTCTGGAGCTTTTCCTTCTCGCGCTCGAGGCGCAGGCGCTCCTTCTTGGTCAGGGTCTCGTTGTCCTCCTGGGCGAGGATCCCCTCGATCTCCTTGAGCCGGTGGATGGACTTGCGGATCGTCGTGAAGTTGGTCAGCGTGCCGCCCAGCCACCGGGTGTTCACGTAGAACATCCCGCAGCGGTTGGCCTCCTCGTAGATGGCGTCCTGCGCCTGCCGCTTCGTGCCGACGAAGAGAAGATTCTTCCCCGACGCCGCGAGGTCGGTCACGAATTTCGAGGCTTCCTTGAACTGCTTGAGCGTCTTCTGCAGGTCAATGATGTAGATCCCGTTGCGCTTTCCGAAGATGAACTTCTTCATCTTCGGGTTCCAGCGCTTGGTCTGATGACCGAAGTGGACGCCAGCCTCGAGCAGTTCCTTCATCGAAATAGACGCCAGATTGCACCTGCCTTTCTAGTTGTCAGTCATCAGTCGTCAGTTTTCGGTTCCGGAAACTGAGAACTGAGAACTGTGAACTGAGAACTCGCCATAACTATCGCTTGCTGAACTGGAACCGGGCGCGCGCGCCGCGCTGGCCGTACTTCTTGCGCTCCTTCATTCTCGGATCGCGAGAAAGGAAGCCTTCCTTCTTCAGCCGCTTGCGCAGCTCGGCGTTGTACTCGGTCAGCGCGCGCGAGATGCCGTGGCGGATGGCGCCGGCCTGCCCGGAGGGCCCGCCTCCCCGCACCGCGACGTGGATGTCGAAACGCTCGGCCGTCTCGGTCGAGAGGAGCGGCTGCTTGATGATCATCTTGAGGACGTTGTTGGGGAAGTATTCGTCGAGGGTGCGCCGGTTGACCGTGATCGCGCCGCTGCCCGGGACCAGTCGGACGCGCGCCACCGACGTCTTGCGCCGCCCCGTGGCCCTGTGCTGGATTTCGACCGCCAAGAACTCCTCCTCCCTACTCCGACTTCGACTTCGCCGTTCGCGCCCGCTTCAAGGGCCTGGGCTGCTGCGCCTGGTGCGGATGCGACGCTCCGCGATAGACCTTCAGCTTCTTGAATTGTTTGCGGCCGAGCTTGGTCTTGGGAAGCATGCCTCGCACGGCTTCCTCGATGAGCCGCTCCGGGTACTTCGCCTTCAGCTCCCTGGCCGAAATGGACTTCAGGCCTCCCGGGTAGCCGCTGTGCCGGCGGTAGACCTTGTCCTCCCCCTTGGTTCCGGTCAGCCGCGCGCGCTCGGCGTTGGTCACGACGACGAAGTCTCCCGTGTCAAGATGCGCGACCCAGTTGGGCCGGTGCTTGCCGGTCAGGACGCGCGCGACGTCGCTCGCCAGGCGCCCGAGAACCTGATCGGAAGCGTCCACGACGAACCAGTCGTGGCGAATCTCGGACGCGCGAACCATCGGGGTGCCAGAGCTCATTTCAAGACCTCAGACATTGACAAAAAAACGCCCCAGCCGGGCGGGAAAGCGCTTCCAGGACGGCAAACCGTCGCGGGAGGGCGGGTAAGAATACGCAAGCCCGGCGGGGCTGTCAAGGCAGCCGGCACCCCGTGCCCGGAATCGATCAGGCGTGTTTGCGATCGGCGAAGGAGAGCAGGATCAGGTCGGAGCGCCGCTTGACTCCGTGCTTGCCGAGCAGGTTCGACACGTGAAATTTCACGGTTCGCTCCGACATGTGGAGCCGGCCGGCGATCTCCTTGTTGGAAAGGTTCTCCATCAGGAGCTGATGCACCTCCTGCTCCCGGCGGCTCATGTGGGCGCTCGCGCTGACGAGCTTCGGCCGGCGCAGCGCCGAGAGGGTCGAGTCCACGAAACGAGAAAGGAGGGCCCGCGGGACCCAGAAGCCGCCCGAGGCGACCGTCCGGACCGCGGTGACGAAGTGGCGCGGCAGCTCGACGTACCGCACGAGACCCTTGGCCCCCAGCCGCAGGAGAGGAAACGCGTCCGCGTCGTCGAACCGCTCCGCCACGACGAGCAGGCGGGCGTCCGGCCGGCGGGACAGGATCTCTTCGACGATCACCTTGGTCGCACGGTTGCGGGCATTGGCCTCGACGACGTGGGCGGCGGCCGGCAGGACCGGGATCTCGTTCAAGGCGGACAGCCGGCTCGGCTCGAGCCGATGGGCCCGCGCCTGGCAGCCGTTCTCCTGGAGCAGGCGGCAAAGCTCCGCCAGAACCAATGGATGAAACGAGTAAAGAGCGACCCGCTGGCTCCGCGTTTCTTTGGCCAACATCTTGGAGGGTAGTCAATTTCGCCGGGGAGAGCAAGATTAAGAAGGCTCCGGACGCCTCGAAAGGCACTCTTCCGGGTACCCCGGGGCCCGGCCGGCCCTAGGGCAGGCCGAAGCCCCGCACGAGGAAAAGGGCCATTTCGCCGCGGCTGGCGAGCTTGCCCGGGCAGAACTTGGAGCCCCCGCAGCCCGAGGTGATCCCCTCGCGATCGAGCTGCTCGATCCAGGGGGCGTAGACGCTCGAGTACGGCACGTCCGAAAAGATCCCGATCGCGGCAGGCGGGCGGTATGCGGCGCCGTGCTTGGCCTTCAGCACGAGAACGGCGAGCGAGGCGCGGTTGAGGTTCTGCGACGGGCAGAAATTGCCGTTGCCGCAGCCGCTCGAGAGTCCCTCGGCCCAGAGCTGCTCGATCCAGGCCGCAAGGGGGGCCGTCTTCGGCACGTCGAGAAATACCGTGCCCCGGGGAGGCGGGGGGAGATACGACGCCCCGTGCTCCGACCGGAGAAGGAACTTCGCGGCCTCGCCCCGGGTCAGCGAAAGGTTCGGGCAGTAGTTGCCTCCGCCGCAGCCGGACGTGACCGCGTTTCGGACCATCTTCTCGACGGCAGGCTCCAGGAAGTCCCCGAACGGCACGTCCGTGAAGTCGGCGAAGAAAGCCTTCGCCTTCGAATGCGAGCCGCCGCCGGGGTTGGTCACGAGGAGGTCGTTCAAAGTGCCGGGCGGGAGGGCCGGGAGTTGCACCGAGATCTGCGTCGAACTTGCGACCGTAACGCTTGCCGCGGCGACCGATCCGATCCGCACCGTGGCGCCGGCCATGAAGTTCGACCCCGTGATCGTCGCTGACGTCCCGCCGCCCGCTGAACCGGAGTCTGGAGTCATGCTGGAAACGCTCGGAACCAGCGGTATCGGCGTGGGTCCGGACGGCGTCTCGGTTTGCGTCGGGGTCGGGGTGGGCGGAACAGGCGTCGCCGTCCGTGTGGGCGTCATCGTCGGAGGAACTGGCGTCGGTGTCCGAGTCCGCGTCCTGGTCGGCGTGGAGGTCGGCGGAACCGGTGTCGCCGTCCGCGTCGGTGTCGAAATCGGAGGAACAGCTGTCGCGGTCCGCGTCGCCGTGGATGTCTGAGTCCGCGTCCTGGTCGGCGTGGAGGTCGGCGGAACCGGCGTCGAGGTCCGCGTCGGCGTCGAGGTCGGCGGAACAAGCGTCGCCGTCCGCGTCGCCGTGGGTGTCTGAGTCCGCGTCCTCGTTGGCGTCGATGTCGGCGGAACCGGTGTCGCGGTCCGCGTCGGCGTCGAGGTCGGCGGAACAGGCGTCGGCGTCCGCGTCGCCGTTCGTGTCGGAGTTGAGGTCGGCGGGACAGGCGTCGAGGTCCTCGTCGGTGTCCGCGTCGGCGTTGACGTGGGAGGCACCGGAGTCGGCGTTCGCGTGGCCGTCCGCGTCGGCGTTGGCGTCGGCGGAACAGGAGTCGCGGTCCGGGTCGGCGTTCGGGTAGGCGTCGCCGTCGGCGCGATGTAGGTTGCGGTGTAAGTCGTGTTCGAGGCGGGAGTCGAGATGTTGTGCGTGGCGGCTCCGCCGTCGGACCAGGAAGAGAAGTTGTATGTCTTTCCACTGAACGTCTGCGGAGAAACCACGCCCAGGGTGCGCTGGATTCCGACGACCCCCACGACCTGCGCCGGCGTGGTCAGGGGCTGGCCGTCGAGAGTGATCTGCAGGCCCGCCGGATTCGTGGCGAACGACATCGTGGACTTTCTCGGCAGCACATCGACGTAGGTCGAGGACGTCAACGAGGCCGAATCGACGACGGTCAGATGAATCCGGTACCAGACATTGTCCGACGTCTCTCCCGTGGTCGGGATGACGAACGAGCCGCTCTTGACGCCGCTGAAGGGCGCGATGAAAGGGTGCGTGTGGGTATCGTGATGAAAGACCACTTCCCACGTGAACGCGCTCGCCGGCAGCGTGCCGTCCTGGGGATCCGTCCCGGTTCCCGAATAGTTGATCGTGTCGCCGCCCGCGTAGAGCGTCCCCGCAACAGGAGAGTCGATCGTCGCCGTCGGCGGCAATTCTGGGGTGACCGTCAGGGTCGCGCTGTTGCTCGTCGCGCTGCCGTAGGCATTCGTCACCTTGCAGCGGAAGGTGGCGCCGCTGTCGGCCAGTTGCGCCGAGCCGATCGTGTAGCTCGACGACGTGGCGCCGGAGATGTTTGCGCCGTTTC
>JBLMXY010000183.1:0-25778 GCA_050257975.1 Acidobacteriota bacterium | reverse complement strand
AGGATTGGCCGCGGCAGCTTCGGTCCTCCGGTTCTAATGGCCGCCACCGGCGCCGACGTTCCGGTGAGCGCCTCGAGGGCGAAGCCGATGTCGTGCGCCGAATGGAAACGCTGCTCGGGGTTCTTCTCGAGGCAGTGACGGACGATCCGCTCGAGGCCGGGCGAGACGTTCTGGTTGGTGACCGAGAGGTCCGGCGGTTCTTCCCGGAGGATCGCCGACATCGTGTCCGCGGCCGAATCGCCGACGAATGCTCTCCGTCCGGAGAGCATCTCGTAGAGGATCGCGCCGAAGGAGAAGATGTCGCTGCGGGCGTCGGCGGCTCGACCGCGGACCTGCTCGGGCGACATGTAGCCGAGCGTTCCCAGGACGATGCCGGGCTCGGTGCCCGCCGTCGCCGTCGGCAGGTTGGTCGCCGGCGAGCCTTCTTCCTGGTGCGTCAGCTTGGCCAGCCCGAAGTCCAGGATCTTGACCCGGCCGTCCCGTGTGACGAAGAGGTTTTCGGGCTTCAGGTCCCGGTGGACGATCCCCTTCTCGTGCGCGGCTGCGAGGCCGCGCGCGACCTGGAGCGCATAGTCGATGGCCTTGCGCGGCGAGAGGCGGCCTCCGGCCAGCGCCGAGCGCAGCGTCTCGCCCTCCAGGAGCTCCGAGACGACGTAGGGAGCCCCGTCCGCCGATCCGATGTCGTAGACGGAGGTGATGTTGGGATGATTCAAGAGCCCGGCGGCTTTGGCCTCCTGCTCGAAACGGCGAAGGCGGTCGGCGTCCTGCGAGTAGGAGGCCGGCAGGACTTTGACGGCGACCTCGCGCCCCAGCCTCGGGTCTTTCGCCCGGTAGACCTCGCCCATCCCTCCCGCACCGATCGGCGACAGGATCTCGTAGGGACCGAGCCGGGAGCCAGCGGAAAGCGGCATGGTTTGTCGGGATTCTAGACCCGCCGTGTTCGGGCGAAGGTTGGACGACGATCCGTTATCCGCTAGTCTCCGAGGCCAGCGAGCAAGAAGAGCCGAAGGAGGAGCGTCATGAGGCGGACTTGCGTCTTATCCCTGGCGACCATTCTGTTTCTCCCGGCCATGGCGGCGCTGTCCCGCCCCGCAGCCTCGGAGGGCGTCACCGTCATTCGGGCGGGCGTCTTGATCGACGGAAAGTCTCCGGCGCCCCGCCGGGATCAGGTCATCGTGATTCGCGGAAACCGGATCGAGAGCGTGGGAGATTCGGCGGGGATCAAGACGCCCGACGGCGCGCGCATCGTCGATCTTGCCCGGGCGACCGTCCTGCCGGGCCTGATCGACTCGCACACGCACATCTTCCTGCAGGGAGAGGACCCGGCCGAGGGCGGCTACGACGCGCAGCTTCTCAAGTGGGGCATCGCGCTGCGCGCGGCGCGCGCGACCGTCTCCGTTCGGCGCGCCCTCGAGCAGGGCTTCACGACCATCCGCGACGTCGAGACGGAGGGAGCGGGGTACGGCGACGTCGGCATCCGTCAGGCGATCGAGGGCGGGTACATCCCGGGCCCGCGCATGTTCGTCGTCACGCGCGCGATCTCGACGACGGGGGGCTATCCGCTGGAGGACTACGCCCCCGAGGTCACGGTGCCCAAGGGGGCCCAGCTCGTGGACGGACCGGTCGAGGCGCGCAAGGCCGCCCGCGAGCAGCTCGAGCACGGCGCGGACTGGATCAAGGTCTACATGACGCACCGCGCGTGGGTGGACAGACAGGGCAACCTCGTTTCGCAGCCGACGCTCACTCTGGAAGAACTGCGCGCCATCGTCGATGAGGCGCACGGCTGGGGCCGCAAGGTCGCCTGCCACGCCTACAACGGCATCGGATTGCGCCGCGCTCTGGACGGTGGCTGCGACTCCATCGAGCATGGCCTGGAGCTGGACGACGCGGCGATCGCCCAGATGATCAAGCAGGGAACCTGGTACTGCCCGACGATGAGCGTCTACTACGACCACTGGGCGCCGGAGGGGACGCCCCAGGGCGCGCTCGACCGAAAGCGCGCCGCCGTCCACGGGCCGTCGCTTCGCAAGGCGGTCCAGGCCGGCGTGAAGATCGTCTTCGGCACCGACGTCGGAGGGTTTTCCTGGTCGGAGCCGATCGCACGGGAATTCTCCCGTATGGTCGAATTCGGCATGACGCCGATGGCGGCGATCCAGGCGGCGACCTCGAGGGCGGCGGAGATGCTCGGGATGCCGGGAGAGATCGGCGTGATCGCGCCCGGAGCCTGCGCGGACATCGCGGCGGTCGCGGGCGATCCCTTGAAGGACGTCAAGGCTCTGGAGGCGGTCGGCTTCGTGATGAAGGACGGGAAGGTTTACCGCGACGACCTGAAGTAGTTCGTCAGCGGGCCCGGAGGCGCGCGGGCGGAGCGACGTCGGGGACGCGATCGGCGATCAGGATTCCATAGACCTGCTCCCACGCGCCGACGGTCAGGCGCGAGCCGTCCGGAGAAATCCCGAAGGTCTCGATCGCCTTCTCGGGGTCGAAGGCGGTCAGCCTTCGGCGCGTCGCGCTCGTGTCGCGAGCGGGGTCGAAGTCCTGGGCGTAGAGGCCCCAGGCTCCGGCGTCCTGTCCGACGTAGACGATCGACTTTCCGTCGGGCATCCAGCGCGTGCGCCCGGCGGAGTTGGACATCGAGCCGACGACGGGCACCGGCACGTCGAAGGGGGTCGAGGCGCCGTCCTCCACGCGCGCGACCCGAGCCGCGCAGAGGTCGGGCCGGAGGCTCAATCGGTAGGACACGTACCGGCCGTCCGGCGAAAGCTCCGGAATGAGCGGCTGGCCGGGCACGATGAGCGTTTGCCCGGTTCCGTCGGGATGGATCTTTGTGATGCCGCGTCGGGCGCCGTTTCCCTGGTTGTAGACGATCCATCGGCCGTCGGGGGTTGCCGTCGGGTTCTCGGCATCCAGGCCGTCGTGCGTGACCTGGCGCGCGCCGCTTCCGTCGGCGTCGGCCATCCAGATCTCGAAGGCGCCGGAGCGGTTCGAGCTCCAGAGGATCTTCTTGCCGCCGCGGGTGAAACCGGGGTCCCAGTCCTGCGCGGCGTCCTCGGTCAGCCGGCGCACGCCTCCGGTCTTCGTCGAGACCATCCAGAGGTCGAGGTTCTCTCCCCGGGCGGAGGAGAAGAGGATCCATTCGCCGTCCGGCGAATAGCACGGCTGCCGGTCGGTGCTGCTGCCCTGCGTCAGCCACCGGCCGGGCCCAGCGATCCTGCCGTCCTTGAGCGGCAGCTCCTGGAGGTTCTCCCGCAGCGAGCGCGAGTCGAAGACGAGTCTCCCCGGACCGACGACGTCGACGACGTCCCCGATCGACGGGGCCCAGAGAAGACTTCGGGTGCGGCCCGAATTGGCGTTCTGCAGCAGGACGCGAGCAAGGCTTCCGGTGACCGCGCCGGCTGCGGTTTCGCTGCGCATGTAGAGGAAGTCGCCGCGGTCGCCCGTCCAGGCCATGGAAGAGAAGGAACCACTCGGCGACTGCGGCTCGAGCACCCGCACCTTCTTTTCCGCCACGTCCACCAGGAAAAACGACTTGTTGGCTCCGCCCGTCCCGCTTTCCGTCGCCCCGACGGTCGTGCCGTCCGGAGACCAGCGGGGATGGACGACGCGGCGCCCCGGTACGCGGCCGATCTCGACCGGCTCGCCTCCGTCGGCGGGGACGAGGGAAAGGATCGCCAGCGGTCCCTCTCCCTGCCAGGACAGGGCGACGATTTGCCTGCCGCCGGGCGACCAGTCTGCCTCCACGACGTCGTCGAGGAGCTTTCGCGGCTCGCCGCCCACGAGAGCCGACCGGTAGAGGGCAGGGCGTCCCTGCGAGCGGATGAAGAGAAGCGAAGATCCGTCGGGGGAGAATCGGGGCAGGTCATCCGGTCCCGCGGTGAGCGGGGCTTCGCCGCCGCCCTGGAGCTGCTTGAGCCAGATGCGCGGACGGCCATCCCGGTCGGAGGAGAAGGCGACCGTTCGGCCGTCGGGCGAAACGGCCGGGGAGCGGTCATGTCCCGAGTAAGTGAGGTAGCGGATCGAAGGCGGCTCGACGGGAGCCGTTTTTCGGAATGCGGGAAGAAGCCACGCGCCGACGACGAGGCCGACCGCGAGCCCGGCCGCCCCCCAGAGGCCGCGCGAGCCGCGCCGCAGCCCCGGCGCCTCCTCCGGGATCGGCGAAGCGCCCGAGCGGGCGATCTGGGGAAGATGGTCCCGCACCGCCGCGAGCTCTCGGGCCAGATCGCGCGTCGACGCGTACCGGTCGTCCGGATCCTTGGCCAGACAGCGCTCGACGATCCATCGCAGCGGAACGGGAGCATCGGGCGCCGTCTCGGCCATCGAGCGCGGCTCCTCGCGGATGATCGCCGACATCACCTCGACCGTCGTGGCCTTCTGGAAAGGACGCTGCCCCGTCGCCATCTCGTACAGGATCGAGCCCAGGGAGAACTGGTCGGTTCGGAAGTCGAGTGACCGGCCCGACGCCTGCTCGGGGGACATGTACCCGACGGTCCCCATCACGATTCCGGGGCGCGTCGGCTGCGCCGCGGTCCGGGCCTGTGAGAAGCCCTCGGAGGGAAGCGTGCCGAGCTTCGCCAGGCCGAAATCGAGGATCTTGACGAAGCCGTCCCGGGAGACCATCACGTTCTCGGGCTTCAAGTCGCGGTGAACGATCCCGGCGGCGTGCGCCTTGGCCAGGCCGTCGGCGACCTGAGAGGCAATCGCGAGCAGGCGCTTGGCGGGAAGCGGCCCCTCCTGGAGGAGTTCGCGAAGCGTTCGCCCCTCGACCAGCTCCATCGCGATGTACGAGAGGGAGTCCGCCTTTCCGATCTCGTAGACCGTAACGATGTTGGGGTGATTGAGCGCCGACGCCGAGCGCGCCTCTTGCTCGAAGCGCGCCAGGTGGTCGCGGTCGCTCGACAGCTCGGGAGACAGGAGCTTGAGAGCGACCTCGCGCCCGAGACGAGGATCGCGCGCGCGGTAGACTTCGCCCATCCCCCCCGCCCCGAGTGCAGCGAGGATCTCGTAGGGGCCGAGGCGCGAACCAGGCGTCAGAGCCACGGAGGCGGGCGGATTGTATCGTCCCGGCTCAGACCAGCGCTTCGACGTCGTTGCGGTAGGCCTCGTAGGCCTTCGTGTACTCCATGACCCGCGCGACCTCCGCCACGAACGATTCGCTGTAGCCCGCGCGGCGCAGAAGGTGGAATCCCATCTCCATCCCCGAGGCGATTCCTCCCGCGGTAATGATCCGGCCCGCGTCGACGACGCGGGCGCGGCTGATCTTGCATCCCGGAGCGATCCTGGCCAGCCGGTCGATGGGAACCATGCCCGCCGCGGAAGCCTCGACGCGATCCGGCTCCTTGCGGTTGGTCGCCGGCAGCCCGTCGAGAAGCCCCATCTTTCCGTAGATCCAGGAACCCGTGCAGACGCTGGTCAGGAGCGTCGATGAGGGCAGCGAGCGGATGTAGTCCTGGAGCCGCCGGTTGTGCAGCTCCTGGCGCGTGCCGAATCCGCCCGGGATGAGGAAGGCGTCCATCGCCGGCGCTTCGAGGAACGAATAGTTCGGCAGCACCGTGAAGCCCGCCTGGGCCTGCACCGGGCGAAGCGCGTCGGCGATCAGGAACGCTTCGAGCTCCGGGTCGTAGCGCCGCGCGACGGAGAAGACCCCGTGGGGAGCGGCGAAGTCGACGATCTCGGCGTCCTTGAAGACGTAGATGCCCAGGCGAAATCCGGGGATACGGGGCGTTTCCGGCATGGTCTCCTCCCGTTTATTCGGTTGCCCGGGAGTCTACGCCCGCCGACTCAGCGCCGCGCGAGGCGCCTTCGCAGAGCCTTGCGCCCCCTCGCGATCGCCGCCGCGACGCGCCGGGGCGCCGTTCCGCCCGGCAGGTCCCGCCGGGCGACCGACGAGGCGGGCGTCAGCCGCGCGAGGAAGGCGGAAAGCTCCGGGGCGCGGCGGGCCGCGACCCGCGCGAGGTCCCCGCCCGATGCCGCCGCCGTCCGGCTCCAGCGCGCGACTCGCTCGTGCGCGGTGCGGAAGGGGAGGCCGCGGCGCACGAGCTCCTCGGCGATGTCCGTGGCGAGGCAGAGGGGATCGATCGGCGCCCGTTCCGCCTCGGGCCGCAGCGCCAGCCCGGCGACGACCTCCCGCATGGCGGCGATCGAGGCCTCGAGGGTGTCGGCCGCGTCGAAGAGCGGCTCCTGGGTCTCCTGGAGGTCGCGGTTGTAGGAGAGGGGCAGTCCCTTCACCGCGACGAGCGCCGCGAGCAGGTCTCCCGCGACGCGCCCCGTCTTTCCGCGCGCGAGCTCGAGCGCGTCGGGGTTCTTCTTCTGCGGCATCATCGAGGAGCCCGTCGCGCTCCTGTCGGACAGGCGGAAGAGCCGGAACTCCTCGCCCGTCCAGAGGATCAGGTCCTCCGCCAGGCGCGAGAGGTGCGTCATCGCGACCGCGGCCGAGAACGCGAAGTCGAGCACGAAGTCGCGGTCGGCGACGGCGTCCAGGCTGTTGCCGGAGATCTCGGGGAGCCCCAGGGACCGCGCGACCGCGGCCCGGTCGAGGCGCAGGGTCGTGCCCGCGCAAGCCCCGGAGCCGAGCGGGGAGACGGCCGTCCGGCTCCGCGCCCCGTCGAGGCGCTCGAGGTCGCGGCGAAGCATCTCGGCGTAGGCGTGGAAGACGTGGGCGAGGAGGACCGGCTGGGCGCTGCGCAGGTGGGTGCGCGCCGCGACGACGACGCGTTGCTCGAGGAACTCCTCGGCCCGGTCGAGAAGAAGCCGGGCGAGGCCCTCGAGCGCCGACGAGGCGCGTCCGATCGCTTCGAGCGTCCAGAGGCGCAGGTCGAGCGCCACCTGGTCGTTGCGGGAGCGGCCGGCGTGGATGCGCCGGCCGGCGCTTCCGGCGAGCTCGATCAGGCGGCGCTCCACGTTCAAGTGGACGTCCTCGTCGGCATCCTCGAAGCGGAAGCGGCCGGACGCGATTTCGGCCTCGATCTTCCGGAGGGCCCGCTCGATCCGCGCGAGGTCCCGCCGGGAGAGCAGGCGCGCCCGGGCGAGCCCGCGGGCGTGTGCGCGGGTGCCGGCGAGGTCCTGCCGGGCGAGGCGCCGGTCGAAGGGGTGGGAGACCGAGAGACGGATCAACGCCTCCGCGGGAGCCTCGCCGAACCCCGCGCCCCAGAGAGGCGGGCGCTTTCCCTTTTTCGCGCTCACGCGAAGTAGGCCGCGATCGTGCGGCGGTAGATGCCGGGCGCCGCCGAAACCGCGGCGAGCGCGATCGACTCGTCGGGGGCGTGCGACTGGTCGGGCGTGCCCGGCCCGAACACGATGCCCGGCCGTCCCGACAGGTGCGCCAGGTCCGACACGCTCGGGAAGCCCGTCACGCGCGATCCGGGCCGCGCGGCCAGGGCCGCCCGCGCGATCCGCGAGCCGGGATCCCCGGCGACGGGCGAGAGCCTCGCCGAGAGCACCTCGACCTCGGAGGTCACCGCGCCGCGCACGGCGGCGACCATCGCGTCGTTGTCGAACGCGCCGATGGTGCGGGCGTCGACCGTCAGCACGCAGCGGTCCGGGATGACGTTGGACCGGATGCCGCTCTGGACCATCGTCACGGCCGCCGTCGGCCGGCCGAGGTGGGGGTCCTCGAACGGGAAGGCGAGGCTCTCGATCGCCAGGACGTCGCGGGCGGCCCGCGCGATGGCGTTCTCGGCCAGACGCGGCCGCGCCGCGTGGCCCGAGCGGCCGCGGGCGGTCAGACGCAGCTTCACGAGCCCCTTCTGCGAGACGGCGACGGAGAAGTCGTTCGGCTCGCCGATGACGGCGTCGTCGAATGAGAGCCCCGCAACGAGCTTCTCCAGCCCCTCGCCGCCGGTCTCCTCGTCGCACGTGGCCGCGAAGAGGAGGCTTCCCCGGCGGGGCAGCGGCGCCGTCAGGAACGCCTCGAGCATCGCCGCGAGCGAGGCCTTGGCGTCGCTTACGCCCAGGCCGACCAGCCGGTCCCCCTCGATCCGCGGGGTCCAGGGATCCGCTCTCCACCCCTCGCCCGGCGGCACGGTGTCGAGGTGGGAGTTCAAGAGGAGGCAGGGAGAGTCTTCCCCGCGGCGCGCCGCGACGTTGCGGCCGGGCCGTTGGGCGGCGACCCCCGCTTCGGCGCAGATCTCGGCGAGGCGGTCGGCGAGCCGCGCCTCGTCCCCCGAGACGCTCGGGATCGCCACCAGTTCGGCCAGCCGATCGGCCACGGCGGGACCAGCCTCGATCACGAGGCGACCACCATCGTCCCGCTCCCGCGGTCGCCGAAGATCTCCGAGAGGAGAGCGTTTCTCTGGTTTCCGTTGACGATGTGGACCGCCCGCACGCCCGACTCCGCGACGCGGGAGACCTCCTCGAGCTTGGCGACCATGCCGCCGGTGACGGCCGGGCTCCTGGCCAGCCGCCGCGCCTCGGCCGCCGTCAGCCGCGAGACCAGGCTCTCCGGATCCCCCGCTCGCCCCAGGACCCCGGGAACGTCCGAGAGCAGGATCAGCTTCTCCGCCGCGAGCTCGATCGCGATGGCCGCGGCGATCGCGTCGGCGTTGACGTTGTAGACGTGCCCCTCCTCGTCGGCGGCGAGCGGCGAGACGACCGGCAGGTAACCCGCATCGACCAGCGTCGTCAGCAGCCGCGGCTCGACGTCGACGACGTCTCCGACGTTTCCGAAGTCGACGAGCTCGCGCTTGCCGGTCTCGCGGTTGACCAGGCGCTTCTTCGAGCGCCGGCGCGCGAGGACCACGTTGCCGTCGATCCCGGAGACGCCGACCGCCTGAACGCCGTGGGCGCGCAGCGCGGAGAGGATCTCCACCGAGATCTTCCCCGCGAAGACCATCTTGACGACCTCGAGCGTCTCGTCGTCGGTGACGCGGCGGCCGTTGACCAGGCGCGTCTGGAGCCCGAGCCGCTCCGAGAGCCGTGTCGCCTGAGCCCCGCCGCCATGGACGGCGATGACACGGATGCCCACCTGGTGCAGCATGGCGATCTCCTCGGCGAGCGAGGCGAGGTTGCCCGGCTGCTCGGTGACCTTCCCCGAGATCTTCAGGACGAAGGTCTTGCCCTTGAAGCGCCGGATGTAGGGCAGCGCCTCGCGAAGCAGCTCGGCGTCGACCGCGGCCTTCCCGCTCCCGGCGGGAGACATTCGGGGTGAGAGAACTGCCTTGGGCATCGTCATCCTTCCTCCTGCTCCATCCACTCCAGAATCGCCTGCTGCGCGTAGAGCCGGTTCTCCGCCTGGTCGAGGACGAGCGATCGGGCCCCGTCGAGAACCGCGTCGTCGACCACCACGTTTCGCCGCACCGGCAGGCAATGGAGAAAGACCGCCTCGCGCCCGCGAGCCATCCGCGCCTCGGTCACGCGCCAGGAGCGCAGGCTCGCCCGGCGCCTCGCCTCCGCCTCGGGATCGCCGTAGTCGGCGAGCGAGCCCCACGACTTCGCGTAGACCGCTTCGACGCCCTCGTAGCCGGCGTCGGGGTCGTCGGTGAACGACAAACGTCCGCCGGCGGCTTCGGCATGGGCTCGCGCCGCACGAAGGATTTCCGGATCGAGGTCGTAGCCTTCCGGACGAGCGAGCACCAGGTCCACGCCGAGTCGCGCCGCGGCGAGCAGGAAGGCGTTCGGCACGGCCATCGGCAGAGCCCTCGGATGGAACGCCCAGGTCAGGAGCACTCGGCGGCCGGCCGGTTTGCCCAGGCGCCGCTCGAGCGTCAGGCAATCGGCCATCGCCTGGCAGGGGTGGTCCAGCGTCGACTCGAGGTTCACGACGGGAACTCCCGAATGGCGGGCGAAGGCGGACAGCACCGGCTCGCGGCGGTCGAACGCCCAGTCCCTGCCTTCCGGAAAGGAGCGCACACCGAGCAGGTCGCAATATCTCCCGAGGACTCCGGCGCCCTCCCGCACGTGCTCGGCCGCCGCCCCGTCCATCACGACTCCGTCTCGGTACTCCATGGCCCAGGCATCGCCTCCCACCGAGAGCGTCACCGGCGTGCCGGAAAGCTTCGAGACCGCGATCTCCATCGAGACCCGGGTGCGCAGCGACGGGTTGAAGAAGACGAGGCCGACGTGTCGGCCCGAGAGGGCGGAGCTTTCGGCGCCGCGGCGAAACTCCTCCGCCCGGGCGAGCAGGCCCGCGAACTGATCCGTCGACAGATCGCGCGTCGTCAGGAAGTGCCTCACAGCAGCTCCCCGAGCGTCTCCAGGAAGCGGTCGATTTCAGGCTCGGTCAGGACGAGGGGCGGCAGAAGGCGCAGGATCTCGGCGCGGTCGCTGCCGCCCACGAGGAAGCCTCTCGCCAGGAGGGCGTCGCGCACGGGCTTGCCGGGGCGGTCGAGCCGGATGCCGAGGAGAAACCCCTCGCCCCGCACCTCGAGGACGCCGGCCATTTTCTCCAGGCCCTCCCGCAGCCGGCGCGACCCCCGGCGCACGTTCTCGAGGAGATCCTCCTCCTCGATGACGCGCACGGTGGCTTCGGCGGCGGCGCAGGCGATCGGCGCGCCCCCGAAGGTCGTCCCGTACTCTTCCGGCCGAACTCCCGCCGCGATCTCATCGGAGACGAGGACCGCTCCCATCGGGACGCCGCTCGCGATCCCTTTGGCGAGCGTGACCAGATCGGGCACGACCCCGTGGCGGCCGGCCCAGAAGAAGGTCCCGGTCCGTCCGAAGCCGGTCTGCACCTCGTCGTAGACGAGCCTGGCGCCTCGCTCGTCGCAGAGCCGCCGCGCTCCCGCGAAGTACGCCGGCGGCGCGGTGACGACGCCGGCCAGGCTCTGGATCGGCTCGAGGAGCACCGCCGCCACGTCGCCGTCGAGGGCCGCCTCGAGCGCCGGAAGGTCGCCGAAGGGGACGAAGCGGTGCCCCGGCACGTTGGGAGCGCCGAGGGCGCGGTACTTCTCCAGGCCCGCGGCCGAGATGGCGTCGGCGGTGCGGCCGTGGAAGCCCCCGTGCGCCGAGACGACGCCGGCGCGCCCGGTCGCCCGCCTCGCCAGGCGCATGGCGTTCTCGTTCGCTTCGGTCCCGGAGTTGACGAAGAAGACGCGGCGGAGGGGAGAAGGCGCGTGCCGGAGAATCGCCTCCGCGGCGCGCTCCCGCACCGGCAGCGCCACGACATTCGAATAGAAGAGCAGCTTCTTCGCCTGCTCGGCGATCGCGCGCACGACCTCCGGGTGGCTGTGACCGGTCGAGGCGACCGCGTGGCCGCCGTAGAGGTCGAGGTAGCTCTTGCCGGTGTCGTCCCACACCGTCGAGCCTTCGCCGCGCACCAGGGTCAGGGGCCACCGCGTATAGGTCGCAAGCTCTCCGGCTGCGCGCGGCGACGCCGCAGCCCCGGGAGCCGGACGGGTCTGCGTCATGGGAAGACTCCCGTCATCTTCAGGCCCGCCGACTCGGGCAGGCCGAACATGATGTTCATCGACTGGATCGCCTGGCCCGCGGCCCCCTTGACCAGGTTGTCGATCGCGACGAAGACCCGGGCGACCGGAGCGCCGCCCGCCACTCCCAGATCGGCGAAGTTCGTGCCCTTGACCGCGGCGACGTCGGGCGAGCCTTCGACCAGCCGCACGAAGAACTCCCCGGCGTAGGCCCGCTCGTAGAGGACCCGAAGCGCGGCGCGGTCGAGGGGGTCGCGCAGGGGGACCGCGGCCGTCAGGAAGATGCCGCGGACCAGCGGCGCCGAGTGCACCTGGAAGACGATCCGCCCGGCGGCCGGCGGGCCGATTGCCGAAAGCGACTCCTCGATTTCGGGCAGGTGGCGGTGCCCGTCGATGCCGTAGGCGAAGAAGGCCGCGGCGCGCCGCGGGTGGTGCGTCGTGGCGGAGGGCGAAGCCCCCGAACCGGAGGAGCCGGTGATGGCGAAGACCGAGACGGGACAGCCTTCGGCAACGAGGCCGGCTCTCCAGAGAGGAGCCAGCGCGAGGATCGCGGCCGTCGCGAAGCAGCCGGGCGAGGCGACGGCGCGCGAAGATCGGATCTCTTCGCGGAAGAGCTCCGGAAGGCCGTAGACGAACTCGCCGCGCCGCGCGAAGCCGGGCGGGATCGTCCCGTAGAACCGCTCGTAGGAGGAGGCCTCCTTCAAGCGGAAGTCGGCCGAGAGGTCGACGACGGGCAGCCCCCGGTCGAGCAGCATCGGGGCGATCTCCGCCGCGGAGCCGTGCGGGCCGGCGAGGAAGACGACCTCCGGCTCCTCGGGGCCCTGGGGCAGCTCGCCGACGAAGGCGAGGTCCGTCAGACGCGAGAGATGCGGGTGGACCGAGACGACCGGATGCCCCGCTTGCGAGCGGGAGACGACGGCGACGGGCTCGGCCTTCGGGTGGTCGAGCAGCAGGCGCAGCAGCTCGCCTCCGGCGTAGCCGCTCGCGCCGAAGATGGCGGCGCGGATCGTCATCGGTGGACTCCCTGGTAGACGACGCCGAAGAGGGTGCGGCCGTCGGTCTTGGCGTTCGCCGCGGGCAGCTTCAGCTCCTGGGCGATGTAGTCGGTGCCGGTCTGATTGTCGGTCACGGGCCCCGAGACGATCGTGATCGGAATCCGCCACTCTTCCATCAGCTTCTGCGCGCCCCAGGCCGCGACGAGGTCGTTGGCGCAGAGGACCACGGCGCGCGTCGCGCGAACCAGGTCGGGCGCCCGGAAGAAGGTCCCGACGCGGTAATCGCCGAGGATCCCGTCGCCCAGCTCGACGACGATGACGTCGGGACGACGGGCGGCGAGCTCGGCCAGGATCGCCCGGGCGTACGGGGCGAGGTCGGCGACGTTGGCCGTCGAGGGCAGGCCGCAATCGAGGAAGGAGAGCGTGGCGAAGGCCCCGTGATCCTCCATGTCGAGGGTGTCCTTGAGACACGCCACCCCCGAAAGCTTGGCCGCCGCGACCCGGCGCCCCGCGCCGGCGAACCGGCGGACGAGCTCCGAGGCGGCGGCGGTCTTGCCGGCGCTCATGCAGGTGCCCGCGACGACGACCAGCGGCGGGCACTCCTCGAGCTCCGCGCGCGGCGGCAGGGCGTTCTGCGAGATGTTGGCCGGCCGGCCGTCGACCTCGACGGCGCCGAGCACCTCGACCTCGAGCGGGGAGCCGACCTCGGGGTTGCGCCCGATGCAGAGGCCGAGCACGCCCCCGAGATTGAGCACGTGGATCACGTCTCCCACGTGCACCGACTCGGGGACGATGCCGACGAAGCCCTTCAAGGCGCGGCGGACGCCGAGCGTGCCGGCGATGACGTCCCCCTTGTTGATCTTGGCCATCCGGCCCGAGACGAGCTCCAGCCGGTCGTACACGCTCTTCTCCATCAGCGCGCGAACGGCGAGAACGTTGCCCTCTCGGGCTTCGACGTGGTTGGAGACCTCGACCTCGCGCGGCAGCGCCAGGCGCGCCGTCGAGGAGGCGATCTTGTCGAGCGTGACCTTCATCGCGCGCTTCTCGGGCCTGCCAGGGCCGCCAGAAGGCCCGGCAGGGCGAGGGTCTTGCCGACCCCGCGCGCCTCCTCGGGCGAGAGGTAGGCGTTGGACTCCCCGTACCGGACGATCCCGGGGGAGAGAAGGGAGTGGGGACTGCGCACGCCGACCACCTCGAGGTTGCCTGAAGAAAACCGAAGGCGTGCCTCTCCGGTCACGCGCGACTGCGTCCCGCGCAGGAAGGCGCCGGCATCCTCGAGCGCCGGGTCGAAGGCGAGCCCTTCGTGGAGGAGGCGGCCGTAGGTCTCGGCCACCGCGGCCTTCAGCTGCCGCTGCTCCTTGGTCAGAACGAGCTTCTCCAGCTCGGCGTGCGCGGCGACCAGCGCGAGGGCGGCCGGCGCCTCGAAGACGATGCGCCCCTTGGCGCCGAGGATCGTGTCGCCCAGATGCACGCCGCGCCCCGCCGCGTAGGCGCGCCCGAGGGCGTTCAAATGCGCGACGAGGACGAGCCCCTCCAGACGCCTGCCGTCGAGGGCCGTGGGGACGCCCCGGCGGAAGGCGATGCGCGCGAACCGGGGCGCGCGGGGAGCCCGTGCGAGCGGCCGGCCCGGAAAGAGGCTTTCGGGAGGAAGCCGCCACGGATCGTGCGTCTCGCCTCCGCCGATGGTCGTTCCCCAGAGCCCCTCGTTGACCGAATAGCGGGCGGTCCGCGCGGGAATCCGGACGCCCAGGCGGGCTAGCTCGGCGGCCTCGCGCTCGCGCGAGATCCCTTCGTCCCGAACGGGGGCGCGCACGAGAAGCCCCGGGGCGAGCACGCGCAGCGCGGCGTCGAATCGAAACTGGTCGTTGCCGGCGCCGGTCGAGCCGTGGACGATCGCCCGGGCGCGGACGCGCCGGGCGTACCGCGCGACGGCCTGCGCCTGCACCGCGCGCTCCGCCGCGACCGAAAGCGGGTAGACGCCGCCTCGAAGGACGTTGCCGAAGAGAAGCGGCAGGGCATACCGCTCGAACACCTCCCGCCGGCCGTCGACGAAGAGGTGCCGCGCGACGCCCGCCGCTCTTGCCCGCGCGGCGATTCGCCTCTTCTCGGCGGCCGAGAAGCCTCCCGTGTCCACGGTCACCGCGTGGACCTCGGTTCCCTCCGCGCGCAGGCGCGCCGCGCACCAGGTGGTGTCGAGACCACCCGAAAAAGCGAGACACACGACCGGCATGCGGTGTTTCATCGGCGGCAGGTTGTCGAGCGGGTTATTGGTTAACGCGCGCGATCCGCCGCCATGGCGCGCTTGCTCCTGGCGCGAGCGCGTCGGGCGGCTCTCGCGACCGGGAAAGAGCGGGCGGCTCGGATCGAGCGATTCATTTCGCCGCAACGTTGGGACAAGGCCGCCCGCTTGTCAAGAATTTTTTTCGTGCGGTGGACGCCGCTTCCGCGAAGAGGACGCCGCTCGTCGCCTTCGAAGGCGGGCCGCGGCGCTCCCGTCGGCTTCCGCCTGGCAGGCGAACGCGTGCCGCCGCCCGCCTGTCCCGGCCGTCCGCGGGCCTCTACTTCGGGCCTGCGGCCGGCGCCGGAGGATTCTTCTCGAAGTCGCCGGCCTTGATGATCGTGAACCGGGCCGGATCGAGGTGGCGCCGCAGGGCGGCGGTGATCTCCTCGGGCGTCAGCGCGGCGATCCGCTTCTCGTTCTGCTCGTCCCAGTAGAGCGTGCGCTTCAAGTACAGATCGGTCGCGAGGGTCCGCGCGAGGCTGCCGTCCTGCGCGCGGATCACCTGCCGGGACTGAAGGTATCCGTCCTTCGCCTGCCGGACCTCCTCGGCGGTGAAGCCATCCTTGAGCACCCGGTCGACCTCCTCGCGGAAGGCCTTCTCGAGCCTGCCCGCATTCTGCGGCGCGTAGATGGCGTAGGTCGTGAAGCTTCCCGACTCGTCGAGCGCGGAAGCCTGGAACTGGGAGCCGACGCCGTAGCTCAAGCCCTCCTTCTGGCGGATTCGGACGGCCAGCCGCGAGTTCAGAAAACCGCCGCCCAGCATGTAGTTTCCGAGCACGAGAGCCGGATAGTCCGGGTCGTCGTCGCGGATCTCCAGGTTCTGCCCGGCGAGAAAGAGGGCATTGGCCTTGTCCGGAGTCTCGAGGGCCTGGTTGACGGGCGGGACGTCCTGGTACGGGCGCGGCACCCGCTCGAACGGGCGCGGACTCTTCCAGTCGCCGAGGCCCTGCGTCACGAGCGACAGGATTTCCTTCGGATCGAAGTCGCCCACGACCGCGAGCTCGGCGTCCGAAGCGCCGTAGTAGTCGGCATAGAACTTCTTGACGTACTCGAGCGTGGCTGCCTTGTAGGAGGCAAGCGCCTCGTCCGGCGTCTCCGTGTAGCGGACGTCCCCCTTGGGAAACGGGCCCATGTGGCGCGCAAAGGCGGTGGCGCCGACGGATTCCGGCTCGCTTCGCTGCTCTTCGACGGCGGCGTAGTTCTCCTGCTTCAACTGCTCGAACTCGGTCGCCGGGAAGGCCGGCTCCCGCAGGACCTCGACCGCGAGCGCGACCACGGCGGGCAGGTTCTCCCGGATCGTCTCGATCGAGAGGCTGGCCTGCGTCGGGCCGCCCGAAACGGCGATCCGCGCCTTCAACCGGTCGAACTCGTCCTTCAACTGCTGCCGCGAGTGCCTGGACGTTCCGCGCAGGAGCATGTCGGCCGCGAGGTCTCCCAGCGCGGCCTTGTTCATCAGGCTCTTCTCGTCCCCGAAGTGGAGAGCGAGCGACAGGACGACCGTCCCGCCGCGCGTCTTCTTGGGAAGGAGGGCGACCTGGAGGCCTCCGGGCAGCTTCGTCCGGGTCGTGCGCGACTCGATGTTGGCGGGGGAGGCGTCGAACGCTTCGCCCTGCGCCACCGCGGCCTCGCCCTTGTAGCCCTCGAGCAGTTTGGCGACGTCGGGCGGCGGAGGGACCTCGGCGCGGTCGGGCTTGGGCGTCGGCAGGAAGAGGCCGACGGTTCGGTTGGAGGGCTTCAGGTACTTGGTCGCGACGCGCTCGACGTCCTCGGCGGTCGCCTTCTTGACGCGGTCCCGGTTCAGGAAGAAGAGGCGCCAGTCCCCGGCCCCGATCCACTCGGACAGCTGGATCCCGACGCGGTCGGCGGAGTTGAGAGTCAGGTCGATGTTCTTCAGCATCTGGGTCCGGGCCCGATCCACTTCCTCTTTCGTGATCGGGGTCGACGGGAGGGCGTCGATCGTCGCGAGCATCGTCTTCTCGGCGTCCTCGATCGGAGACTCCTGCCGCACCTTCGCCCGCAGGATGAGGAAGCCGGGATCGTGCAGGTACAGAAAGAAGCTCGACACCTCGGTCGCCTTCTTCGTCTCGACGAGGGCCTTGTAGAGGCGGCCGGAGGGCGTCGAGGCGAGAATCTCGCCGAGCAGATCGACCGCCGCCGAGTCCGGGTCGGGCCCCGAGGGAACGTGGTAGGCGACACAGATCGCCTGGACGTCGCCGACGCGCCGAAGCGTCACCCGCCGCTCTCCGTCCTGCGTCGGCTCGGCGGTGTACGTCTTTTGAAGCGCGCGTTTGGGGCGGGGAATCGGCCCGAAGTACCGATTGACCAGGGCGAGCGTCCTGGCCTCGTCGAGCCGGCCGGCGATGAGCAGGTACGCGTTGTCGGGCTGGTAGTAGGTTCGCCAGAAGGCCTGAAGGCGGTCGATCGGGACGTTCTCGAGGTCCGAGCGCGCGCCGATCGTGTCCTTGCCGTAGTTGTGCCAGAGGTAGGCCGTCGAGAGGACGCGCTCGTCCAGGATGCCCTCCGGATCGTTTTCGCCCATCTCGAACTCGTTGCGCACCACGGTCATCTCGCTGTCGAGGTCCTTCCTGGCGATGAAGGAGTGGACCATCCTGTCCGCCTCGAGGTCGAGCGCCCACTTCAGGTTCTCGTCGGTGGCTCGAAACGTCTCGAAGTAGTTCGTCCGGTCGTACCAGGTCGAGCCGTTGGGGCGCGCGCCGTGCGCGGTCAGCTCCTGGGGAATGTTCGGATGGCGGGGCGAGCCCTTGAACATCAGGTGCTCGAGCAGGTGCGCCATTCCGCTCTCGCCGTAGTTCTCGTTGCGGGAGCCCACCTTGTAGGTGACGTTGACCGTGATCGTCGGCTTGGTCGGGTCCGGAAAGAGGAGCACGTGCAGACCGTTTGCGAGCACGTACTCGGTGATGCCCTCGACCGAGGTGACCTTCGTCGGAGGAGGCGGCGCGGCTCCTTTCGGTTTCGCTTCCGCCTTCGCGGGCTCGGCGGCGAGGCGCGCCGCGAGGGCGAGAACGGCCAAGAGCGGTAGGGTCCTCCGGGCGAGCCTCATGGAAATCCTCCAGGAAGGCGGCCTCTTCAGGCCGTCGTCGGTGGCGTTACTCCGCGATCCCGAGCGTCGAGAAGATGAAGGCATAGTCGAAGGCGGTCTCCCGAAGCTTGTCGTAGCGCCCCGAGGAGCCGCCGTGGCCTCCGGCCATGTTGATCTTGAAGAGCAGCGGGTTCTTGTCGGTCTTGGTCGCGCGCAGCCTGGCGACGTACTTGGCCGGCTCCCAGTACATGACCTGGCTGTCGTCAAACGAGGTCTTGACCAGCATGGCCGGATAGGCCTTCGCCGCGATGTTGTCGTACGGGCTGTAGCTCCTCATGTAGGCGTACTGCTCGGGAATCTTCGGATTTCCCCACTCCTCGAACTCGCCCACCGTCAGCGGCAGGGATTCGTCGAGCATCGTGTTGATCACGTCGACGAAGGGCACGTGGTTCACGACGGCCTTGAAGAGATCCGGCCGCATGTTGACGACGACCCCCATGAGCAGCCCGCCGGCGCTTCCCCCTTCGATCACGAGGCGGTCCTTCGAGGTGTACCCGCCGGCGATCAGGGCCTCGGCGCACGCGATGAAGTCGGTGAACGTGTTCTTCTTCGACATCATCTTGCCCTGGTCGTGCCACGCCTTGCCCATCTCGCCGCCGCCGCGGATGTGCGCGATCGCGAAGACGAAGCCGCGGTCGAGCAGGCTGACGCGGTTGGAGTTGAAGGTCGCAAACATCGGGATGCCGTAGGAGCCGTAGCCGTAGAGCAGCGCCGGGCTCTTGCCGTTTTTCTCGAGGCCCTTGCGATAGACCAGCGACATCGGGATCCTCGCCCCGTCGGGGGCCGTGGCATAGAGGCGCTCGGCGTGGTACCGGTCGGGATCGTACCCGCCCAGCACCTCGGTGCGCTTCAAGAGCTTGCTCTGCCGCGTCTTGAGGTCGTAGTCGTAGATCGAGGAGGGGATCGTCAGCGACTCGTAGGCGTAGCGCAGCGTCGAGGTCTCGAACTCGTAGTTGGACGTCGGGCGCGCGGCGTAGACGGCCTCCGGAAAGGCGATGCGGTGGGAGTTCCCGGTCGCAAGATCCGTGATCCGGATGCGCGGCAGGCCGTCCTCGCGCTCGGAGAGGACCATGTGGTCGGAGAAGAGCTCGAGCCCGGAGACCATGACGTCCTCGCGGCAGGGAACGATCTCCTTCCAGTTCTCCTTGCGGGGATCGGCGGCCGGGGCCGTGACGACGCGGAAGTTGCGGCAGCCGCCGCCGTTGGTCCGGATGTAGAGGAGATCTCCCCGGTGGTCGACTGCGTACTCGTGCTCCTTCTCGCGCGGGGCGACGAGCTTCCAGTCGCCGGAAGGCTTCCCGGCCGGAAGAATTCGCCACTCGTCGGCGGTGTGGGAGCTCGACGCGAGCATCAGGTACGCGCGGCTGCGCGAGCGGAGGACGCCGATGCGGAACATCTCGTCCTTCTCTTCGTAGACGAGGGCGTCGGACTTCGGGTCGGCGCCGAGCGCGTGGCGGTAGAGGCGGTACGGCCGCTTGGCGGCGTCGTCGATGGTGTAGAAGAGCGTCCGGTTGTCGGCGGCCCAGGCGACCGACGACACCTTCTCGACCGTCTCGGGAAGGACCTTGCCGGTCGCGAGGTCCTTGACGTTCAGGCGGTAGTCGCGAAAGCCCGTGTTGTCGGTGGTGTAAGCGAGGAAGTTGCCGTCGTCGGTGACGTCCCAGTCGCCGACGGCCATGAACTTCTGGCCCTGCGCCATCTCGTTCAAGTCGAGCAGCACCTGCTCGGCGGCGTCGAGGCTGCCTTTCTTGCGACAATGAATCGGGTACTGCTTTCCCTTTTCCGTCCGCGTGTAATAGAGGTAGCCCTTCATCGGGTAGGGAACGGTGAGGTCCGTCTCCTTGATCCGGCCCAGCATCTCGTCGTAGAGCTTCTTCTGGAGCGCTTCGGTCCCCTTCAAGGACTCGTCGGCGTAGGCGTTCTCGGCCTCCAGGTACGCGCGCACCTCGGGATTCGAGCGCTCGCGCAGCCAGAAGTAGTCGTCATGGAGCTGTTCGCCGTGGATCTCGGTGGTTTTGCTGAGCTTCTTTGCCATGGGCGGTTTTGGAGCGAGGACGTCGTCCGCCGGCAGGGAAGGGGTCAGCAGACAGGCCGCCAACCCGACAGCGAGCGTCGTCTCTCGCCTCATGCGATCTCCTTCAAGACGGCGCCGGATCATAGCAGGAGGCCTTTTCGGCGAGGCTCTCGACGGCTAGAATCCGCGAAATTGACTCGGAGAGGACCCCGATGAGATCCACGTTCCTCGTCCCCGCGCTCCTCGCCGCCGGGCTGCCGTCCGTTGCGCTCGCCCAGCATTCGCACGGACAGCCGGTGGAAGCCGCCGCGGCGCGCCCGCCGGCGACGCTTCTTTCGGGCATGGGGTCGCACCGGCACCCGATCGCGACCTCGAGCCCCGAGGCGCAGAAGTTCTTCGACCAGGGGCTCACACTCCTCTTCGGGTTCAACCACGAGGAGGCCATCCGCTCCTTCCGGAGGGCTGCCGAGCTCGACCCGAAGGCCGCGATGCCGCACTGGGGGACCGCGCTCGCGCTCGGAATGAACTACAACGACCCGCAGCCGCCGGAGGAGCGGCTCAAGGCGGCCCTGGCGGAGGCGCAGCAGGCCGTCGCGCTCTCGGCCGCGGGGCCGGAGGCGGAGCGGGCGTACGCCGCGGCGCTGGCGAAACGCTACTCGGCCGACCCGAAGGCCGACAAGGCCGGGCTCCTGGGCGATTACCACGCCGCCATGCGCGAGCTGTCGCGCAAGTATCCGGACGACCTCGACGCGGCAACCCTCTTTGCCGAGAGCGGCATGAACCTGAACCCCTGGAAGCTCTGGAGCAACGACGGGAAGCCCGCGGAGGGCACGCTCGAGATCGTCGAGACGCTCGAGTCGGTCCTGAAGCGCGATCCCTCCCACCCGGGAGCCAACCACTACTACATCCACGCGGTCGAGGCGTCGCCGCATCCGGAGAAGGCGCTGCCGTCCGCCACGCGGCTCCAGACGCTCGTGCCCGGAGCGGGCCACCTCGTCCACATGCCGGCGCACATCCAGATGCGAACCGGCGACTACCTGGCCGCGGAAAAGACCAACGCCGAGGCGGCGGAAGTGGACCGCGCCTACATCCGGGCGACCGGCGCGCAGGGCCTCTATCCCCTGGCGTACTACAACCACAACGTGCACTTCCTGTCGGCGGCGGCGGCGATGGCGGGCCGCTACGAGGAAGCGAAGAAGGCAGCCGACCTGCTCTATCAGGGCGTGCTCCCGGCCGTGTCGATGGCGCCCGAGATGCTCGAGGGCTTCCTGCTGCAGCCGGTCTTCATCGAGCTGCGCTTCCGAAAGTGGGACGCGATCGGCCGGATGGCCGATCCCGGCCCGAAGCTGCCTCTGGTACGCGCCCTGCGGCTCTTCGCGCGCGGCGTGGCCAGCGCATCGACCGGCGCCGTCGGGAAGGCCGAGGCGGAGCGAAAGGCGTTCGCGGCCGCGCGGGACGGCCTGCCCGCCACATCCATGGTCGGGATGAACAACAGCGGATCCGCCGTGCTCGGCGTCGCCACGGCGGTTCTGGACGGCGAGATCGCTCGGGCGCGCGGGGATCGGCAGGGCGCGGTCGAAAACTTCGCGAAGGCCGTGACTCTGCAGGACGCGCTCGGCTACGACGAGCCCGCGCCCTGGTACTACCCGGTGCGCGAGTCGCTCGGGGCCGCGCTGCTTTCCGGCGGCCGGGCGGCGGATGCGGAAAGGGTGTTTCGCGAGGATCTCGACCGGAATCCACGCAACCCGCGCTCGCTGTTCGGGCTCGCGGAGAGCCTCAAGGCTCAGGGCAGGTCCGCCGACGCGGCCTGGGTGGAGAGCCAGTTCGACGCGGCCTGGAGAGAAGCCGACACACCTCTTCGGCTCGAAGACCTGTGAGGCGGAAACCGAACTCGGAAAGGAGGTCGTCCATGAATCGTCACAAGACTCGATGGCTCCTGGTCTTCACCGTGCTGCTCGGGTTCGGGGCCGCAGCCGTCGCCCGCGGAGGCGACGAGGCGCAGAAGAAGACGTCCTGGAGGATGAAGGGAGAGCTCGAAGAGTCGTGCTCCTGTGACGCGGCGTGCCCCTGCTGGTGGGACTCTCACCCGACCAAGATGAATTGCTCCGGGACGCAGGTCCTCTTCATCGAGAAGGGAAGCTACGGCGACGTCCCAATCGACGGCCTCGCGATCGCGCAGTTCACCCAAAGCCCGGATGGCAAGACGATGGGAGAGTCCATGGGCAACTGGAACTTCGGCTACTTCTACATCGATGCGAAGGCCGACGCGCCGCAGCGCCAGGCGCTCGAGAAGATCGCGATGCAAGCCTTCCCGCCGATTCCGGCCGACCGCGTCAAGGTCCGGTACGTTCCGATCACGCGCACCAGGCAGGGCGAGGAGCACCGGATCACGATCGGCGATTACGGTTCTTTTACCGCGCACCTTCTTCCGGGAGGGTGGGGCGGGGCGCCCAAGATCTCCAATCCGCCGATGGCCGAGCCCATTCACAAGGAGTGGTACCAGGGCATCACCGTCAAACAGGCGTACAACGACGCCGCGAAGTGGGAGTTCTCAAACACGAACTACATGTTCGGGACCTTCGACGTCACGAGCGCAGACTACGAGAAGTTCGCCGCGGACATGGAGAAGGCAATGAAGGAGAAGGAGAAGAAGTAGGGCGAGCGGAGAGAAGGCCGCCTATTCGGCCTCGAGGGGGCGGATGCGGCGATCGAGATCGGTGTAGGACAGGCGAATCATCGCGTAGGTCCCTTCGAATCCCTCTCGCATCTCTGCTCGAAGAGACCCGAGCTCTCGATCGATCTTCGCGTCGACGCCGGCGACGCCTTCCGCCACCTGGCGGATCTCGCTGCGCAGCGAGTCGGCGATGACCCCGGACTGCGTCCGCGTCGTGGCGATCTCCTCGTCGACGTGCGTCCTCAGGCCGGCGATCTCGGTTTCGACGTGCGTCTTCAAGCCGGTGATCTCCGTCCCGACATGTGCTTTCAGGTCCGCGATCTCCGTCCCGACATGTGCCCTCAGGCCGGCAATCCCTTCCCCGACTTGCGCCCTCACTGCGGCGATCTCGGCGGTGACGTCGCTCCGAAGCGTCTTGAATTCCGTTGCCTGGGTGCTGACTTGATCCCGCAGCCCGGCGATTTCCGAGCCGATCTCGCCCCGCAGCCCGGCGATTTGTGAGCCGACTTCGTCTCGCAGCCCGGCGATCTGCCAGCCGATGTGCCGCTTGAGCTCCGTGACCTCGGCCGAATCCATTGCCTCAGAACCCCTGCCGTCTATATTGTCGCGAGCCTCGCCGGCGTCAAATCCCGAGCTCCCGGGACGCCATCCCCGTCCCCTCCACCCGCGCCCGGATCTTGGCAAATGCGGTGTCGCGGGATGTCGAGGTGTCGTCGCCGAAGGGCGAGAAGCCGCAGTCGTCGGTCGTTCCGAGGTGGCCCGGGTCGATGAACTTCGCCGCCTCGAGCACCCGGTCGCGCACCTGCGCGGCGGTCTCGACGCGCGGGTCGATGGGATCCGTCACGCCGACGAAGATCCTGCGGTCTCCCGTGGCGTGCTTGCCGAGGGTCGCCAGCACGCGCGGCCGGTCCTTCTCGCTCGAAAGCTGGACGTAGAAGTTGCCGACGTTCAGGCGGAAGAGGGCCGGGAGGAGCTCGGCGTAGTCCACGTCCGCGCTGTGGGTCGAGTCGAAATCGCCGCCGGGGCAGGTGTGCACGCCGAGCCGCTTCCTCTGCGCGGGCGTGAAGCGGTCGAGGACGCGATTGTTCAGATCGACGAAGGAGTTGAGCAGCCCCTTCGAAGGATCGAGCTTGCACGCAAGCCGCCCCTCGGTGAAGTCGATCTGGACGGGAGCGCCGCGGTCCAGGCACTGGCGGATGTCCTTCTCGGCCTCGTTGACGAGGTCCTCGAGAAAGGCGTCGCGCGGGTACCCCGGGATTCCGCCCTGAGGGTAGAGCAGGCTCAAGGCCGAGGCCGAGATGACGGCCTCCTTGACGGGAACGTGCGCGTGCTTCTTCGCGGCGTCGAGGTAGCTCGAGGCGTAGACCGCGTAGCGAAACGGCCCGGCGTTCAGGACCGGGAGCTGCCTCTCGTGGCCGTCCTTGAACTTGATCGCCACCCCGCCCGGCGAGAGGTTCTTCGCCCCGTGGATCGGATAAGTCGCGAAGGAAGGCTTCCTCTGCTCGCCGTCGGTGATCACGGGAGAGCCCGTCTCCTCGAAGCGCCGGATCGTGTCGCGCACCGCGTCGTCGAAGAGCGACTCGAGCTTCTCCGCGGAGAGGCGCCCTTCGAATGCGGCTTTCATCCCTTCGAGGAGAGCCGCCGGACGGGGAATGCTGCCAATGGGTTCGGTGGGTAGCGTCATGCGCGGAATCTAACACTGCCGGGTGCCGTCCTCCGCGGCGCTTGATCCGCCGATGTGTCCGGTCTAGCGTCGGTACCGGAGTTGCCGTTTTGAACAGCCTGTCGGTCTCGTCCGTGGCGGCGATGCTCCTGACGATGGCTCTCGCATCCTCGTGCGGCGGCCGGCTGCCGGCGGGACGGGCGTCGAGCGCGATCGAGGGCTCCGCAACGGCGTCGTTCGACCGCCCGCATTGGGCCGCGCGCGTTCGGGAGGAGATTCTCCACGCCTGGCGAGGCTACGAGCGGTACGCCTGGGGCCACGACGAGCTGTTGCCCATCAGCCGCCGTGGCCGCGACTGGTACGGCCAGTCCCTCGAGATGACGCCGGTGGACGCGCTGGACACCCTGATCCTGACAGGGCTGAAGGCAGAAGCCGACAGGGCGAGGCTTCTGATCGTCGAAACGCTCTCCTTCGACAGGGACGTCTCGGTCCAGAACTTCGAGGTCACGATCCGCCTTCTCGGCGGGCTGCTCTCGGGCTACGAGCTGACGGGCGACGCCCGCCTGCTCGCTCTGGCGGAGGATCTCGGGCGCCGGCTGCTGCCCGCCTTCGGCTCGGCGACCGGGATGCCTTACCGGTTCGTGAACTTGAGAACGGGCTCGGTGTCGGGCGGGCGGTCGAACCCCGCGGAGATCGGGACGCTGGTCCTGGAGTTCGGCACGCTCTCACGGCTGACGGGCAGGCCGGTCTTCCTGGAGAAGGCGCGCAACGCGCTGGTCCAGCTCTACCGGAGACGCTCGAAGATCGGGCTGGTCGGTGAAGAGATCGACGTCGAGACGGGCGAGTGGGTCAGCCGCGCGAGCCACGCCGGAGGCGGAATCGACTCGTATTACGAGTATCTGTTGAAGTGCGCGCGGCTCTTCGGCGATGGAGACTGCGGACGGATGTGGCGCGAGAGCGTCCGCGCGCTCAACGCATACCTGGCCGACGAGGCTCCCTCCGGCCTCTGGTACGGGCAGGCGGACATGGTCACCGGGGCACGGACGGCCTCCGAGTTCGGCGCGCTGCACGCCTTCCTGCCGGCGGTCCTGGCGCTCGGGGGAGACCTTCCGCGGGCGCGCCGCCTGCAGGACTCCTGTTGGAGGATGTGGATGCTCGACGGAATCGAGCCCGAGCTCTTGGACTACCGCGCGATGCGCGTGCTCGAGCCGGCCTACGCCCTGCGGCCAGAGATCGCGGAGTCGGCCTACTGCCTTCGCCGGCTGACGAAGGACCCGCGGTACCTGGAAATGGGACGGGCGCTCTTCGAGGGGCTCCTCCGGCATTGCCGGGTCGATGCAGGATACACGGTTCTGTCGGATGTCGCGGCGAAGAAGAAGGGCGACCTGATGCCGAGCTATTTCCTCGCCGAGACGCTGAAGTACCTGTACCTGCTCTTTGCTCCCGACGCGGCGCTCGACTTCGATCGGGTTGTCTTCAACACGGAAGCGCACCCGCTGCGGCGAGATCCGGTCGGCCGCCCGGCGGGAACCGCCCGGTGAAGAAAGACCAACGGCGGGCGGCCGGAGCTCCGAGGTGCAGGACCTGGCCGCCGGATGGCCGATAATTGAGATTCCTGCCCGTAGCTCAGTCCGGATAGAGCAACGGCCTTCTAAGCCGTAGGTCGGCGGTTCGAATCCGCCCGGGCAGGCCAC
>JBLMXY010000182.1:0-2994 GCA_050257975.1 Acidobacteriota bacterium | reverse complement strand
TCTCTCTTCGAGTCGTACGCCGCGAAAGATCGGATCTATTGTTACGAGGTCGAGAGGGAAGACTTCCGCCTCGTCGAGTCGGGGAAAATGCGGCTCGCCCTGGGGAGGGCGCGTCTGGCCTCCGAGGTGACCGGCGAATCCGCCGCTTTGGCGTTCGGCTCGACGCACCTGGGCAATCAGAGCGTCCATGGAGGCGTCCGAAGCCTCTCCGCCGGCCCCGAGTACGAGCGCCTGGTGGGCGACGTCCTCCATGCCTTCTCGCGCGGGGACGTGGCGGAGGTGGTCCGCCGCCTCGACGCCGGGTTCGGCCAGGACGTCGTCTCGCTGAAGACGCTCTTTCGCGACGAGCAGCGGCGGATCCTCCGGTCCATTCTCGAGTCCACCCGCGAAGAGGCCGAGGAAATGCTCCGCGAGATCCATGAGCGGCACCTCCCGCTGATGCGATTCCTGTCGGACCTGGGATCCCCCCTGCCGAGAGTGCTTCGCGCCACGGCGGAGTTCGTGACCCACCGGAACCTGAGGCAGGCCTTCGAGAGCGAGCAGCTCGACCCGGCTCGCATCCAGTCGCTACTCGACGACGCGGCCCGGGACAAGATCCCGCTCGACACCGAGACCCTCGAATACGTCTTTCGCCAGCGCCTCGACGGACTCGCCCGGGATTTCTCCGAGGCGCCCGAGGACGCCTCCCGGCTCGAGCGTCTCCGCCTCGCCGTCGACCTCGCCCGCCGTCTTCCGTTCGAAGTCCGCCTCTGGCGGGTCCAGAACGCCTTCTGGGCCGCGCTCCAGACCGTCTCCCCGACGGTTCGCGCGCGCGCGGAGCACGGAGACCGCGCCGCGCGCGCCTGGATGGAGACGTTCAAGGCTCTCGGCCGCCTTCTCTCCGTTCGCATGCCGGAGGAGACGGCCGCGCCGGCCTGACAGGAGCCCGCTAGCCCGCCGGTTCGCCGGTTCCGGCGGGCTCGTTCAACAGGCGGTCGATCTTCGCGGCCAGGATGAAGTCGTTCTCGTGCAGCCCGCCGATCGCGTGTGTCCAGAGGAGGAGGTCCACCTTGTTCCAGTGGATCGCGATGTCGGGGTGGTGACCTTCGGTCTCGGCGACCTGCGCGACGCGGTTGACGAATTCCATCGCCTGCAGAAAGTCACGGAACTCGAAGCGCCGGGAGAGGCGCGTCGCCCCCTCGCCGAGCGTCCAGAGCGGGACCGCCGTCAGGAGCTTGCGGGCGGCCTCCTCGGAGAGGGGCGCCGTTGCGCCCCGGCAAGGAACGCAGCTGCGGGCGGCGAGCTCTTCGGGCTTCACGGCGCCATCTTATGGCCGGCCGGGGCGGGAGCTTCTGGCCGCCAGAAGAATCGCACCGGCTCGAGGCGACGCACCCGCCCTCCGGGCCCTCGAAGCTCGATGACGAGCAGATGCTCCCGCGCCGCCGCCGGCGCGGGCAGGCTCGCCGAGAACCCGGCCGCCGAGCAATCCCCGAGGGAGGGAAGCACCCGGCAGACGTCCGGCCGGGCGCCGCGCGTGACGCCGATCGCGTGGTCGCCCGGCGACAGGAGAATCTGAACCTCGACCCGCCCGGACGGCGAAGCCGCCCAGCCCGAGACACGCAGGGGCCCGCGCACGGCGGCGTCTTGACGCGGCCATTCGAGAAAGGCCTGAAGCCCGTCGTCGTTTGCGGCGGCGCTCCACCAGCGGGGCCCGGGCGTCGGCACGCGGGAGGGCGGCAAGGCGCTGCCCGCCGCGATCGGAGTCGGGCCCGCCGCGAGGCCGGCTTTCGCGAACAACTTGCGGACGAGGCGCGGGATCTCCGAGCCGCGCGCCTGCCAGAGCCGCTCCGGCTCCCGATCGATGTTTTCGTTGAAGCCGCTCGGGTACTCGTAGGCCCCGAGCACCTGGATGAAGATCGAGGCTCCGGCGAGCCCTGCGAAGAGCGCCGTCGCGGCGAGGCTACGGGCGATCTCGGGCCAGAAGCGCGCGATCGGGAGGACGAGAGCCGGGAGGAGATCGATCAGCAGGCGGTAGCCGAAGGAGTGGCCGCCCCACCAGAACCGAAAGTGCGCGTAAAGAGCGAGCGTGAGCAAGACGCCAAGGACGAGACAGCGATCCAGCAAGTCCCCCGACCGCCGGAACGCCGCGACGCCGGCCGGGATGGCGAAGATCAGCACCGGGCTGAAGACCAAGAGTCCGCGAGAGGGTGACGCGAGCAGCCCGGCCAGGCCGGAGACGGGGCTCCCGGAAAAGGAGGAGGGCGGCAGCTGCTGGGCCGACGAGAACGGATTTCCCCAGTACGCGGCGGCGTACGCGGCATGCAGAAGGGCCGCAAAGGCGCCGAGAGCGGCAAAGCCGAAGGCCCCCGGGCGCCGGCGCCGGAAGACGTAGAAGGCGAGCGGCGCCGCGAGGAGGAGGTTGGTCGGCCGGCTGAGCACGGCAAGGCCGAGCGCGAGTCCGGCGAGCGCCGTCGCCCGGGGCCGATCCTCGAGGAGGAGCCACAGGGCGAGCGTCAGGAAGAAGAGCGATGGGGCGTGCTGGAAGAGGCCCTTGCCGGCAACGCTCCAGACCTCGGTTGCGAAGGCGTAGAGAAGGGCGAACCCGAGGGCTTCGCCGTCGGAGCGGCAGACGTGGCGCAGCGCGAGAAAGAAGAAGAGGACGGAAAAGGCGGCCAGCGCCGCGGCGGTGACGAGGGACAAAGAGAAGCGCCACGGGTCGAGCGGTAAGCCGGCGAGCTTTGCGGCGGCGAAGACGGGAACGTTGAGCAGTCCCGGAAGGATCGGGTAGTTGGACACGATCCGCCCGTTCTTGCGGCAGAACCAGTAAGGGAGCGGCTCGTTCGGGGCGACGAGCGCGTCGAAGCTCAACGTGCCGTGCTCGAGGATCGCGATCGGGAGGAGCTCGGCCGGCGCCGTGTCCCCGCTTCCCAGGTATCGACCGCCCGCGAGATCCAGGCCGAGGGGGAGCAGAAACGCCGCCGCGGCGCAAAGCGCGGTCCGCCGCCGCGAGGGCCC